>JARLGS010001017.1 GCA_031292695.1 Mycobacterium sp.
CACCCTGCCCCTTGACAAACTGAGCTACATATCAGCTCAACTCCGTCCGCCGGTGAGGCGCTCGACATCGATGACCTCGCCACGGTTGATGCTGACCCAGTCGCGCCCATCGAGGTAGGGACGCAGACTGCGGCCGATGAGCTCGGCATCGGCCGCAGTCTTGGGCCGCTGAAGCTCATAGACGTGCGGCAGCTCCGCCATGCCGGTGACGATGTTCCAGAGCGTCAGAGCCGCGTGACCGGTGGGCGGGTCAACCAATACCGGCCCGAACAGGCACTGCCCCTGCAGGAACAACGTCGGCAGCGGGCCGATCGCGTTGGCGGTCAGCCCAACCGGTCCTCAGGCCGGCGACATCTACGTCGCCAACACTGTCGATGGCACGGTGTCGGTGATCAACCCCGCCACCAACACCGTCATCGCCACCGTCGACGTCGGCACCAACCCGTACGGGGTGGCGGTCAGCCCCACGGGCTCCGATGCCGGCGACATCTACGTCACTAACAGATATGACGGCACGGTATCGGTGCTGAGCTGATATGTAGCTCAGTTTGTCAAGGGGCAGGGTGAAGCGGCGGCCGCGACCGTCGTCGTGGCCGCCCCGTCGTTGGCCAGATGAGTTATGCTGTTCGGGTGGAGCGTGTCATGTCGACGCGTGTCAGTCTGAAATACGCGGGTTGGTTACCGCAGGACGGACCTTCGAATCGGAGTTAACCAGCGGGTCTAGAGTCGAGCGTCATCAGCTGTGTCACATCGTGATTGCTCATAGCTCAATCGCGGATCACTCCGGGACGCTTGCCGCCCCGTCAGCGTTGTGCTCATCTGGACAATTGTGGGATGGGGTCAGTCCGGCATGACTGCCAGCGACCAACACCAGCCGGCCAGCTCGCGGGCGATTGCCGCGTTGGCGACCACCGGGCGCTTCTTGCGGGCATCGAACCCGCTCCAGCGGGTGTGCAGACGCCGGTTTGCAGCTTGCCCACGCGCCCGGGCTGCCGGCGAGGCCAGATCCCAGCGGCGCCGCAACTCAGCGCCGGGCCGGTATCGGTTGCGGTGGTGCCAGGCTGCTTCGACCAACAGGCGGCGAACGTGTCCGTTGCCGGTCTTGGTCACCCCACCCTGGCTGCGAGAGTCTCCGGAGGAGTATTCGCTGGGTACCAACCCGACATAGGCGCCGATACTGCGGCCGGTCAGTCGGTGCCAGTCGCCGATCTCGACGGCCAGTCCGAAGGCGGTCAACGTTGCGACGCCACGGATGCAGCCCAGCCGGTGCACCACCGGGGTGAACTCACTGTCAGCAGCCAACTTGGTGACCGCGTCATCGAGACGATCGCGTCGGTCCAGGCAGGCCAGCATCGCGTCGAAGGCTGCCTCGTAGCTCAGCTGCAGGGCCGGGTTCTCGAACCGCTGGCCGCGTAACCAGAGCTCGTGCCTGCCGGTCCAGGCTTTACCTTCGGAGTAGATGATCCCTTGGCGGAGAAGTAGTTTCGATACCCGGTGGCGGGCGGTCATCAAATCGCCGCGGCAGTCCTCGCGGGCCCGCACCAGATCACGGGCGGCTTCCTGGGTGGCGGTGGGGATTGTCACGGAGGTGATCTGCCCCAGATGCAGGAGCCGGGCCAGATGGGCGGCATCGCGGGCATCGGTTTTGACCCGGTCCCCGGCCGGGCGGATCAATTTCGAGGGCGCGGCCACCTCACACACGATGCCGGCCGCGGTCAACGCTCTTGCCAATCCGAACCCGGTCGGGCCGGCCTCGTAGGTCACCGCTACCGGGCCGGGCAGATCACCGAGCCACGCCACGATCTCCCCATGATCGGGGGTCAGCCGTCGTTGGAACACCTCACCGGTGTCCCCGTCCAAAGCACATCCGAATACCGATCGTGCGTGCACATCCAACCCAACGCTCGTACGCTGAAGTTTCACTGGGGCCTCCCACATCTTGTGGCTCTACCGGCCAGGACCTGATTCCTGTCGGCAACCCACGTTCACATGTGAGTGGGGCCCCAGCCCCTCATACCGTCTAGACGCTGCACGTCCGCGTGGACGGGCCAGATGGCCTGCAGACATCGAAGGCGCCGCGGCTGGGGCTAACGTTCCCCTTCCCACAACTGTTCAGTCAGGTCCTGGAACGTCGCGAGTGCAAACTCGTCGTCCGCCCGCATCGCTGCCGACCTGCTCATCAGCGCGCGCACGACGGAACCGTCTTTGTGAGCCAACTCGACGACCATGTTCGCGAAGGCGTGGACTACCGTGAGCAGGGACTCCGAGTCGGGAGTCTTGTGGAAGATCTGATAAAACCCAAGCGCCACAACCTCATCCGGCTCCCAGCCGACCATCTCGGCGAATGCGGTATTGGTGAACAAGATGCTGCCGTCATGAGCGATGGCGAGCGCGGGTACCGGAATTCTTTCCAGCACAATCAGCGCCGGCAATTGTTTCAGGTTGGTCATCGGGGATTGGCTGTGTTGCGGGTTTTGGCGTCGCTCCACGGCCCGGCTATGGCTCATGTGCAACCCGTTTCCTTTCTGA
>JARLGS010001018.1 GCA_031292695.1 Mycobacterium sp.
AAAAACACTATTGGGTGGTCTAACAAACCCAAAACACCAAAACCGGGCTGTTCATATAATCCTATATGCCCCCTGGTTTTTTCTTACCCCCACCGGGGGGCCCCGGCGGCCAAAAGCCGGGGGCGCCCGCACCGGGTTCTGTGGTCGGCGCTGCTCAAAAGCGCTCGGCGACTGATCAATTCACGTCGGCACCAGGCATTTCCTGGGGGCAGGCGGCCGTGGCGTTCTGCCATACCCAGAGGAGTTTGCAGTGTCAGTTACCAATCCACCGAGCGAGCACGCCGCGCACGGTGTCGAAGAGCACGTTGAAAGTGATGAATACCTCCAGAAACGCCAGCTGAAGAAGGGCACTGCGGGCTGGCTGCTGCTCGCCGGTCTCGGCGTCAGCTACGTCGTGTCCGGTGACTACTCGGGCTGGAATTTCGGTTTGGCCCAAGGTGGTTTCGGCGGGTTGGCCATCGCCGCTGTGGTCATCGCCGGCATGTACCTGGCCCTGGTGCTGGGCATGGCCGAGCTGTCCTCGGCGCTGCCCGCCGCGGGTGGTGGCTACACCTTCGCCCGGCGTGCGCTCGGCCCATGGGGCGGCTTTGCCACCGGTACCGCGATCCTGATCGAGTACTCGATCGCCCCCGCCGCCATCGCGACGTTCATCGGCGCCTACGTGGAATCGTTGGGGCTCTTCGGGATTCACAACGGCTGGTGGGTATACCTCGCGGCCTACGCCTTCTTCATCGGCATCCACCTGTCCGGCGTCGGTGAGGCGCTCAAGGTGATGTTCGTGATCACCGCCATCGCGCTGCTGGGCCTCGTGATCTTCGCGGTCTGCGCCATCGGGCAGTTCGACATCGCGAACCTGACCAACATCGTGCCCACCGACGCCGCAGGGGCGTCCACACTGCTGCCGCACGGATACCTCGGCATCTGGGCCGCCATCCCGTTCGCCATCTGGTTCTTCCTGGCCATCGAAGGTGTGCCCCTGGCCGCCGAGGAGACCGCCAACCCGGAGCGCAACGTGCCCCGCGGCATCATCGCGGCGATGACGGTCCTGCTGGTCACCTGCGCCGTCGTGCTGTTCCTCACCACGGGTGTCGGTGGGGCCCAACAGATGTCGGGCTCGGGCAACCCGCTGGTCGAGGCGCTCGGTTCCGGCATCGGCGCCAAGCTGGTCAACTACATCGGCCTGGCCGGCCTGATCGCCAGCTTCTTCTCGATCATCTACGCCTACTCTCGCCAGCTGTTCGCCCTGTCCCGGGCCGGCTACCTGCCGACCCAGTTGTCGGTGACCAACTCGCGCAAGGCGCCGACTCTGGCGCTGATCGTCCCCGGTGTCATCGGCTTCCTGCTGTCGTTGACCGGCAAGGGCGATCTGCTGCTGAACATGGCCGTCTTCGGTGCCGCGGTCAGTTACGTCCTGATGATGGTCAGCCACATCGTGCTGCGCCGGCGCGAGCCGAACATGCCGCGGCCCTATCGCACTCCGGGCGGCATCGCGACCACGTCGTTCGCCCTCGTCGTCGCGGTCGTCGCGGTCATCGCGACCTTCCTGGTGAACCCGGTTGCGGCGGGTCTGTGCCTGCTGGTGTTCTGCGCCTTCATGCTTTACTTCGCGCTCTACAGCCGGCACCGTTTGGTGGCAAACTCACCTGATGAAGAGTTCGCAATGCTCGCAGAAGCGGAGGACGAGCTGAAATGAAGTACCACCAGCGGATTTCGGGGGTGAATTACACCTTCGACGGGCTTGTGGACCTGATGGCCAAGGCCACGCCGCTGCGCTCCGGTGACGAGCTCGCCGGGTGCGCGGCCCACAGCGACGCCGAGCGGGCCGCCGCCGCGTGGGCGCTCGCCGAGCTCCCGCTGGACACCTTCCTCAACGATGCGGTGGTGCCCTACGAGTCCGACGAGGTCACCCGCCTCATCATGGATTCCCATGACCGGCAAGCATTTTCGGAAATCTCCCACCTGACCGTGGGAGCCTTCCGGGACTGGCTGCTGGACGCGGTGGCCGGCGATGACGCGGCCACCCGGATCGCCGCTGTCGCACCCGGCATCACGCCCGAGATGGCGGCGGCGGTCTCGAAGATCATGCGGAACCAGGACCTGATCGCCGTCACCGCGGCCACCCAGGTGCACGCCGCCTTCCGCAGCACCATCGGGCTGCCCGGCACCCTGGCCACCCGGCTGCAACCCAACCACCCGACCGACGACCCACGCGGCATCGCCGCCGCCGTACTGGACGGGCTGCTGATGGGTTGCGGGGACGCCGTCATCGGCATCAACCCGGCCACCGACTCGCCGCAGGCCACCGCCGACCTGTTGCACCTACTCGACAACATCCGCAGCCGCTACGACATCCCGGCGCAGTCCTGCGTGCTGTCCCACATCACCACCACCATCGGCCTGATAGAGGCCGGTGCCCCGGTGGATCTGGTATTCCAGTCGGTGGCCGGAACCGAGGGCGCCAACAAGGCCTTCGGCGTCGACATGGCGCTGCTGCTGGAGGGCAACGAGGCCGGCCGGTCGTTGAACCGCGGCACCGTCGGCAACAACGTCATGTACCTGGAGACTGGGCAGGGCTCGGCCCTGAGCTCCGGCGCCCACCTGGGCACCGGAGGCCGGCCCGTCGACCAGCAGACGCTGGAGGCCCGCGCCTACGGCGTGGCCCGGGCACTGGACCCACTGCTGGTCAACACCGTCGTCGGGTTCATCGGACCGGAGTACCTCTACGACGGCAGGCAGATCATTCGGGCCGGGTTGGAGGACCACTTCTGCGGCAAGCTGCTCGGGCTGCCGATGGGTGTGGACGTCTGCTACACCAACCATGCCGAAGCCGACCAGAACGACATGGACACCCTGCTGACCCTGCTGGCTGCGGCGGGTTGTGCCTTCGTCATCACCGTGCCCGGGGCCGACGATGTGATGCTCGGCTACCAGAGCCTGTCGTTCCACGACGTGGTGGCGGTCCGCCGCACCCTCGGTCTGCGGCCGGCACCCGAATTCGAGGCTTGGCTGCGGAAGGTGGGCATGACCGACGACGCCGGCCGGCTCACCCAGTTCGACCTGCAGCGCTCGCCGCTGCGTGCGCTGACGGCTGCGGGGTGACGATGATGTCGGAAGATATTGCGGTCCAAGAGTTCTGGAACGAGTTGCGCAAAACCACCCAGGCGCGCATCGGGCTGGGCCGCGCCGGAAACGCCCTGCCAACTCGCGAAGTACTGGAACTGGCCGCAGCCCACGCCGCCGCCCGGGACGCCGTGCACGAACCACTGGACGTCGACAATCTGGTCGCGCGGGTGCGCCAGGTCGGTATCGGCGAACCCACGGTGGTGCGCAGCCGGGCCGAGTCGCGCAGCGAGTACCTGCGCCGTCCCGACCTGGGCCGGCTGCCGGCCGAGCCGATGGACGTCCCGGAAACCCCTGCCGACATCGGATTCGTGCTGGCCGACGGGCTGTCGCCGTACGCGCTCGCCAAGCACGGCCCGGCACTGCTCGCCGAGCTGGTGGCGCAGCTGCGCGACCGGCACACCCTGGCGCCGCCGGTGATCGCGACCCAGGCGCGCGTGGCCCTCGGCGATCACATCGGCGCGCAGGCCCGGGTTCGCACCCTGCTGGTGATCATCGGTGAGCGACCGGGGCTCAGTGTCGCCGACAGCCTCGGGATCTACCTGACCCATCTACCGGTACCGGGGCGCACCGACGCTGACCGCAACTGCATCTCGAACATCCACCCGCCGGAGGGGCTCGGCTATGTCGAGGCCGCGAGAGTCGCCGCTGGCCTGGTGTCGGGTGCCCGGGAACTGGGCCGGTCCGGCGTCGACCTCAAAGACACCTCCCGCGACACCTCGCTGGAGGCCCCGGGCGCTGCGGAACTGACGTAACGCGGCGCCGGTTTTGACCTGCGGCGACGCCCGCAGGTAAGCTCCTTCGTTGGTGCGCTGCAGGCCGAGAGGTCAGTGGTTCCCGGGTCACCGTCGGTCGCCGGGAAATACCAGGTCGCGCACTTGACCGACACCCGGTAGCTCCGGGACTCAACCCGAAAAGAAGAGGTATAGCTGTGCCTACATTCACGCCGAAGGCGGGTGACACCACGCGTCAGTGGTACGTCATCGACGCCCAAGACGTGGTGCTCGGCCGGCTCGCCGTCGAAGCAGCCAAGCTGCTCCGCGGCAAGCACAAGCCGACGTTCACGCCGAACACCGATGAGGGTGACTTCGTCATCATCATCAACGCCGAGAAGATTGCCCTGTCGGGCAAGAAGCTCACCGACAAGTTTGCTTACCGGCACTCGGGTTTCCCGGGCGGTCTGCGCAAGCGTTCCATGGCCGAGCAGCTGGTGAAGTACCCGACCCGCGCCGTTGAGAACGCGATCGTCGGCATGCTCCCGCACAACAAGCTCAGCCGGCAGGTTCAGAAGAAGCTGAAGGTGTACGCGGGTCCCGATCATCCGCACGCCGCGCAGCAGCCGATTCCTTACGAGATCAAGCAGGTGGCCCAGTGACTGAAATAGTTGAAGCGGCTGAAGTGGCTGAAGATTCTGCGCTCGAGGTGACCGAAGAAGCGGCACCGCGCGAGCCCGTGTACATCGACCGTCCCATCCAGACCGTCGGCCGCCGCAAGGAAGCCGTCGTCCGCGTTCGCCTGGTGCCCGGCACCGGCAAGTTCAACCTGGACGGCCGCAGCCTTGAGGCCTACTTCCCGAACAAGGTGCACCAGCAGCTGATCAAGGCTCCGCTGGTGACCGTTGACCGGGTCGACACCGTGGACATCTACGCCCACCTCGATGGTGGCGGCCCGTCGGGCCAGGCCGGCGCGCTGCGTCTGGCCATCGCCCGTGCGCTGATCATCGTGCAGCCCGAGGACCGTCCGGCACTGAAGAAGGCCGGGTTCCTGACCCGTGACCCGCGTGCCATCGAGCGCAAGAAGTACGGTCTCAAGAAGGCCCGCAAGGCGCCTCAGTACAGCAAGCGCTGATCGTTTCTGCTCGTCGGCGGGCGTGTCGCAGTCTCGACACGCCCGCCTTCGGCGTTTCATGGGGACACCACACGAGGGAAGAAGGTCGATGAGCCGGCTGTTCGGCACCGATGGAGTACGTGGCGTCGCGAACCGCGAGCTGACCGCCGAGTTGGCGCTGGCCCTGGGGTCTGCCGCAGCCCGACGGCTGTGCGCGACCTCGGGTGGCGGACGCCTGATCGCCGTGGTCGGCCGCGATCCCCGCGCCAGCGGCGAGATGCTGGAGGCCGCGGTGATCGCCGGCATCACCAGCGAGGGTGCCGACGTGCTGCGGGTGGGCGTGCTGCCGACGCCCGCGGTGGCCCATCTGACTGCCTCATACGACGCCAACCTGGGTGTGATGATCTCCGCGTCTCACAACCCCATGCCGGATAACGGCATCAAGATTTTCGGGCCCGGTGGGCACAAGCTCGACGACGACACCGAGGACCGCATCGCTGAGCTGGTCGCGGCCGGTCCGGGTACCCGGCCGGTCGGCGCGGGCATCGGCCGGGTGCTCGACGCTCCCGACGCGCTGGACCGTTACCTCACCCATGCCGCGAAGGCTGCCGTCGCGCCGCTCGATGGGCTGACCGTTGTCGTCGACTGTGCACATGGCGCGGCGTCGATGGCTGCCCCGCAGGCTTATCGGGCCGCGGGCGCAAACGTCATCGCCATCAATGCCGAGCCCAACGGGCTCAACATCAACGACGGTTGCGGCTCCACTCACATGGACCAGCTGAAGCGGGCTGTCGTCGACCACGGGGCCGACCTGGGGCTCGCACACGACGGCGACGCCGACCGGTGCCTGGCCGTCGATGCCTCGGGCGCGCTCGTCGACGGCGACGCGATCATGGTGGTGCTGGCGTTGGCCATGCGCGACGCTGGTGAGCTGGCCTCGAATACGTTGGTCGCCACGGTGATGAGCAATCTCGGTCTGCACCTGGCCATGCGGGAGGCCGGCATTGAGGTTCGCACCACGGGCGTCGGCGACCGGTATGTGCTCGAGGAACTGCGCGGGGGCCCATTCGCACTGGGCGGCGAGCAGTCCGGCCATATCGTGATGCCCGAGCTGGGCACTACGGGCGACGGCGTCGTCACCGGCTTGCGGCTGATGTCCCGGATGGCGCAAACGGGATCCTCGCTGGCTGACCTGGCTGCGCCGATGCAGACCCTGCCGCAGGTGCTGATCAACGTCGAGGTGGCGGACAAGGCCACCGTCGCCCAGGCTCCGGCGGTGCAGACCGCGGTCGCCGAGGCGGCGGCCGAACTCGGCGACACCGGCCGAATCCTGTTGCGCCCCTCCGGAACCGAGCAGGTGGTTCGCGTGATGGTGGAGGCCGCCGACGAGGACACCGCGAGGATGGTGGCGGTCCGCGTGGCCGAGTCGGTCAGCGACCAGCCCTGAGCCGTTTCCGGCCCATTTGCGATCGGATGGAACCGAACGGCCCTGCCACGCGTCATAGCAAGGCATGGGAGAACGTGACGTCGCATGGATAGACCCCGCCGCGGTGCGGGAGGTCGCGCAACGCTGTGAATCGATCGCGGACGCGCTCGGCTCTGCGGTGACCCCGTTGCTGCACTGGTATTTCGACGGGTTCTGCGGTGGACGCGATCACGCAACGCGGGCGGCTGCGCTGCGCGCCGCACTGGACCAGTCGGCCGACCAGCTTCGTCAGTGGTCTACGGCTTCAGTGGAAGTGGCGGCAGCACTTCGGGTTTCGGCCGACCGGTATGTGGATGTCGACGTGGATCTCGCGGGGCGGTTGGTTTGATGATGGCGTCCGCGTTCGATGTCGCCGGCCGGCTCGCCGAGGGCGAACAGGCACTGTCGGCGCTGGAAGGCTATGTGGCGGCCTGTCGGGTACTGGGCCTGGCGGGCGCAGGGGTGTCGGTCTCGCAGCTGTACCGCGCTGAGACCGGTTTGGACCTGGCTGCCCTTGCCGCCGATGTGCGCGCCCTGGGCTCCGCTGCGGTGGCAGCTGAAGACGTATTGCGATTGCAGGGCAATGGAAATCGCGAGCTGACGGCGCAGTGGGCGGGTCTGGGCGGCGGCGCGGCCGGTGAGTTCCTGCGGCGCCAGGCGGTGACCGCGGACGGCGTGGTGGCGCAGCTGAAGCGGAGCGCGGAGGCGCTGGCGACCTTGCGCGATGACCTGTGGCGCGCGGTCGACGCCAAAGTCGATGCGGTGCTGCGGACCGACGCGCAGGCGGCCGGGTATCGCGACGCGTGGACCGCCGCGGCCCGGACAGTCATCACCGGAATCGGCGATGTGGCGACGGCCAGCGAGATCGTCGATCAACAGGTGAAGCCGTTTGTGGCCGGGGTGGTGGGCGGCGAACTGCTGCCGGAACTGCGGACCGCGTCCGATGCCGTTGTGGCGGCTTATGATTCGGCGATCGCTGCGGCTACCCCGGCTGCGGTTTCGTTTGGGGTGCCGGAGGCTCTGCTCGGCATGTCGGGCCCGGTCGGTGTGCCGTCCTCGATGCCGGACTATCGGCTCGCCGCGGCGCCGACCCTTGCTGCCGCGGTAGGTGTGGCACCGTGGGCCAGCACCGGCCCGACAGCGATGCCGGGTGCTGCTCCGGTGGCTTCGACCGAACCGGTGGCGCCCGCTGCGGCGCCGTTGGGCGCGACGACAGCGGCGCCTGAACCGCCGCTCGGGGTTTCGGCTGCGAACCCGGCCGCCATGCCCGGAGACATCGGATTGGGTTCGGGTGTAAGCGGTCTCGGTCAGCAGCTGGCCGACGCCATCGGGGGAGTGCTCGGTTCGGTCGCGGGCTTGACGCCAGGTGGGTCGGGGCTCGGTGGGTCCGGCTTGGCCGGCCTTGACGACATCCGGAACGGTCTCGCCGACGACCCGGGGCTGGGCGACAAGGACGCCGATCTCACAAGCGAGCGCGATGGTGTGGTCGACGACTCCACCGAATCTGACGAGTCCGACAAGCCCGACGAATCCGGTGAACTGACTGACGACGCCGAGGAGACGCCCGTTGCAGGCGCCGACGGGGAAGCGACGCCGGCCGACAGTGAGTCACCGGCCGCTGATCCGTCCGCGCCCACCCCACCTACGCAACCGACGCCTGACCCGCCGGCGGCCGTGTCGGTGACTGAACCCGTTGCTGTGCAGGAGACCCCGACAAACAAGACGCCATGCCAGATCGCGGCTGAAGAACTACCGCAGGTGGGCGAGTGAGCCCAGCACCGCGACGGCACGACCGATGTCCGATTCGGCGACCGATCCGTAGCCGATCACCAGCGCCGGCGGCGCCGCGGACGGTTCGGCCCAGTTCCACCGGCCGCCACCGACCAAGACGCCCTGTTGGAAGGCGCTGTGGACCACGGCGTCTTCGTCGCACTGATCGGGCAGCCGGACGTGCAGGTGCAATCCCGCGGCGACGCCCATCGGGTTGGCGTCGGGGAACGAGACTGCCAGCGCGGCCAGTACGGCGTCGCGTCGTCGTCGATATGTGGGGCGCACCCGGTGCAGGTGACGGGCCAGGCCGCCGCTGGTCACAAACCGGGCGAAGGCCAGCTGCTCGAGCAGTGTGTTACCCATGTCGTCGTAGAGTTTCTGCCGCGCGACATCGTCGATCAGCCAGGGCGGCAGGGCAATCCAGCCGAGTCGAAGTGCCGGGGTCAGGGTCTTGCTGGCGCAGCCGGCGTAGGCGGTCAGCTCTGGAGCCAGTCCTTGCAGGGCCCCGATCGGCTGCCGGTCGTAGCGGAACTCGGCGTCGTAGTCGTCTTCGATGATCACGACATTCTGGCGGCGGGCCCAGGCGATGAGCGCCGCCCGGCGGGCCGCGCTGAGCACCACCCCGGTCGGATACGAATGCGCCGGCGCGACCAGGACGGCGCCGACGTCTACATCGGCCAGCCGGTCCTCGTCGATCCGGTCGTGGTCGACCGGCACCGGCACTGCTGTCAGTCCGGCGTTGATGATGGTGTCGCGGTGGAACGCGAAACACGGGTCCTCCACTGCGATGGCGCGGCACCCGCGGGCCTTCAACGCTCGTGCCACGAGGGTCACCGCTTGCGTGATACCCGTTGTCACTTGGACGTATTCGGCTGTGGTGGCGACTCCGCGGACCCTGGCCAGGTAGTCGGTGAGGGCCTGTCGGAGCGCCAGAGTGCCGAGTGGGCCCGGGTAGGTCAGGGCGTCGTTCGGCACTTCATTGAGCGCCGCGCGGTAGTGGCGCAGCCATTCGGCCCGGGGAAACAATGCGGGGTCGGGTAGTCCACCCATCATCCGGATGGCCCGGCCCGGGACGTCCGCGGCAGGAGCCGGTGGCATCGAACCGCCCAGCCGCTGAACGCGAGTCCCCGAGCCCTGGCGGCCGGCCAGGTAGCCGTCGGCGGTCAGGTGCTCATACGCGGTGACCACGACGCTTCGCGATATACCCAACTGCTGGGCCAGGATTCGAGACGGCGGTAGCAGGGTGCCCGCGGCGATCCGACCTTGCTGGATCGCGACGCGCAACTGGTGCTGCAGCTGGGTGGCCAGTCCTGGTCGCGCGGTCCGGTCGAGGTTCAGCAGAATATCGGCCGGGAAGCCGTCAGGATTGGTCTGTTCTGAAACTTCAGAATTGGACCATGACACGTACCAATCTTAGGTCGCATGGTGGGTGTCATGGCTGCTTTGAATCATGTTTCCGCCGCGTTGGCCCAACCTGTGGTCAGCGGGTGGATGCCGGGGCCGGTGGACCCGGCCGGGCGTCCGGTGGTGGTCAGTGTGACCGATTTTGCGTCGCAGCAGCGTCGCGACCTGCCGGGCATCGCCTATCGGGGGATGCGGATGCGGGAGGGCTGGTACGCCATGCCCGGCGCGATCGGGATGTGGTTGTGGAGCCTGCCCATGGCCGGCCGCAGCGGCTCGATCTCGGTCTGGCAGAACCCAGATGCGTTGCAGCAGTTCATCACCCTGCCGCGGCACCTGCACATCATGGCGCGCTACCGCGACCGCGGCGACGTTCGGTCGACCAGCTGGGACGCCGACGTATTCGACTCGGGGGAGACCTTGCGGCGGGCGTACGCCTGGATCGGTGAGCGGTCGTGACCTCGTCGGCCGGTTGAGGCCCGTCAGGAACCGCCGGCCGATGCGGGTTCGGCGTCTGTCGAAGCAGTCCGTCATGCCGTTGGACCGCGGTCAGCCGATCTAGCGGGCCAGCGACACCAATTCCTCGCAGAACCGCACCGACTCGGCAGCGTCGGTGGCCAGCGGGTGCACCAGCAGGGTGGTCACACCCGCCTCGGCGTACGCCGCCAGCCGTTCTTTGACGAAACCGCTTGGGCCGACCAGAGATACGTTGCGCACCAGCTCGTCCGGAACGGCCGCGACGGCCTCCGCCTTGTTGCCGGCCAGGTACAGGTCCTGGATGTGGTTGGCCACGTCGCCGAATCCGTAGCGAGTGGCCAGATTGTGGTAGAAGTTCTTGCCACGCGCACCCATGCCCCCGATGTACAGCGCCAGTTGGGGTTTCGCCCACGCCAGGCGGTCGTCGACGTTGTCGCCGATGGCCAGGCTGGCGCTGACCATCACGTCCAGCGGCCCCAGTGCCGGGTCGCGCTTGGCGGTGCCGGCACGCAGCGCGTCGCCCCACACGGAGTCAGCCTTCTCCGGGTAGTAGAACACCGGCTGCCAGCCTTCGGCGATCTCCGTGGTCAGTTGCACGTTCTGCGGGCCCAGTGCGGCAATGGTGATCGGAATGCGTTCGCGCACGGGGTGATTGATCAGATGCAAGGATTTGCCCAGCCCGGTGCCGCGGTCGGTGGGCAGCGGGATCTGGTAGTGCTTGCCGGTGTAGTTGACGTTTTCGCGCCGCCAGACCTGCCGGCAGATGTCGACCACTTCGCGAGTTCGGCCCAGCGGTGCGTCGAACGGGATGCCGTGAAAGCCCTCGATCACTTGCGGGCCGGAGGTGCCTATGCCCAGCCGGAAGCGGCCGTCCGACACGTAGTCCAGGCCGGCAGCGGTCATCGCGAGCAAGCTCGGCGTGCGCGTGTAGATCGGGACGACGCCGGTGCCGAGTTCGATCGTCGAGGTCTTGGCGGCGAGGTAGCCGAGTTGGCTGACGGCGTCGAAGGCGTACGCCTCGGCCACGAGGGCAATGTCGACGCCGACCTTCTCGAGTTCGACGACCTGCTCGGCGGCCTCGCGGAAGCCGCCCGCATAGCTCAGAAAAATTCCTGTACGCATGGGTCGGTTATATCGCACCAACCGGTTGGTAGGGAAGGTGTGCGGTCGCAGCGCCGACAGGCGGGAAAGCTGTCTAGCCCTTGAGGAGGGCGACGACCTTGTCCTCGAGCGCGGGAGGCTCGGCGCCGGCTTCGGCTGCCACAGTTTTGGGCAGCACCACGTCGGCGTCGGCGAAATCCTTGTACGCCTTGTCGCCGGTCAGCTGATACAGCAGGTAGCCGGTCAGCAGGGCCCGCACCACCTTCTGGGTGCCGCGGTCCGAGCCCGGCATCCCGACCAGCTTGGTCAACCGGAAGCCCTCGGTCAGACCGCCCGGAACGGCCTTGGTCACGGTGCGCACCGTCGCGGTCTGCCAGGCGGCGGCCAGCTCGGTGGCGTTGGACTGGATCGTCAACTCGGCGGCCGGCGCGGCCAGAATCAGGCCGGGGACGTGCAGGCCGGCCGCGGGCTCAGCGGCGTCCGGCTTGCTGGCCGTGGGGAACAGCGTGGCCACGGCCTTGAGCGGACTGGACGAAGACCCCATGCCGGCGGCCGCGAAGACCGCAGCCGACCCGCCGAAGCCGTGTCCGACCAGCCCGAGCTTGGTGGGATGCACGCTGATCTTTCCGGGGCCGAGCCGGACGCCGGTGATGATGTCGAGCGTGGTGCCCAGGTCGAAGGCCAGGTTCAGCACCGATGGGGCAATCCCGGTTTCGGTGTCGGGCGCCGCCGCGACGATGCCCCAGGACGCCAGATGCTCAAGAGTGCCGCTGTAACGTCCGACACCCTGCAGCCAGTCATGGCCGAATGCCACGCCGGGCAGGTTCATCCCGGACTCCGGGGTGTAGACGGCGCCCGGCAGACCCGCAAAACCCAGGTCACCGCGTAGAACGCGGCGCGGGCCACGGCGGGTCAGGGCAGCGAAGAGTTGCTTCGTCTTGGCCACGCGATGACGTTAGCGCAGTGCTTGTGGTTTGTATGCCCTGCGTGCGCAGTCCGACGCCCTGGCCACTGCACTACCCTGAATAACCATGTGTGGAATCGTCGGCTATGTCGGGCAACGGCCGGCCCGCGACATCGTGGTCGACGCGCTGCGCCGGATGGAATACCGCGGCTACGACTCTGCCGGTCTCGCCCTGGCTGACGGCCACGGCGGCCTGACCATCCGGCGGCGCGCCGGTCGACTGGCCAACCTGGAAGAGGCGCTGGCCGAGACCGACGCCGCCATCCTCGAAGGCAGCACCGGCATGGGGCACACCCGCTGGGCCACCCACGGCCGACCCACCGACCGCAACGCGCATCCTCACTGCGATGCCAGCGGCAAGATCGCCGTGGTGCACAACGGCATCATCGAGAACTTCGCCGGCCTGCGCGCAGAGCTTGAGGCTGTGGGCGTCGAGTTCAACAGCGACACAGATTCCGAGGTGGCCGTCCATCTGGTGGCCCAGCAGTATCGGCACGGACCGACCGCCGGCGATTTCGTGGCGTCGGTGCTGGCCGTGCTGCGGCGGCTGGAAGGCCACTTCACGCTGGTGTTCACCAACGCCGACGAGCCGGGCACCATCGTGGCGGCGCGCCGGTCCACCCCGTTGGTGGTCGGAGTCGGCGACGGCGAGATGTTCATCGGTTCCGACGTCGCGGCCTTCATCGAGCACACGCGCGACGCCGTCGAGCTCGGGCAGGACCAGGCCGTGGTGATCACCGCCGACGGCTACCGCGTCATGGACTTCCATGGCAATGAGGACGTCCCTACTCGCCCCTTCCATATCGACTGGGACCTGTCGGCCGCGGAAAAAGGCGGCTACGACTACTTCATGTACAAGGAGATCGCCGAACAGCCCACGGCGGTCTCGGACACCTTGCTCGGCCACTTCGTCGACGGCCGCATCGTCCTCGATGAGCAGCGCCTCTCTGATCAAGAGCTGCGGGACGTCGACAAGGTCTTCATCGTGGCCTGCGGTACCGCGTACCACTCGGGGCTGCTGGCCAAGTACGCCATCGAGCACTGGACCCGGCTGCCCGTCGAGGTCGAGCTGGCCAGTGAATTCCGGTACCGCGACCCGGTGCTGGATCGCAGCACGCTGGTGATCGCCATCTCGCAGTCCGGCGAGACCGCCGACACCCTGGAAGCCGTCCGGCATGCCAAGGGGCAGAAGGCCAAGGTGCTGGCCATCTGCAACACCAACGGTTCGCAGATTCCGCGCGAGGCCGACGCGGTGCTCTACACCCGGGCCGGGCCGGAGATCGGCGTCGCGGCCACCAAGACCTTCCTGGCCCAGGTGGCGGCCAACTATCTGGTCGGGCTGGCGCTGGCGCAGGCCCGCGGCACCAAGTACCCGGACGAGGTGGCCCGCGAGTACCACGAGCTGGAGGCCATGCCGGCGCTGGTCGAGCAGGTGCTGGCGCGTCTGGAGCCAGTGGCCGCGCTGGGGCTGCAGTTCGCGAGTTCGCCGACGGTGCTGTTCCTGGGCCGGCACGTCGGTTACCCGGTGGCGCTGGAGGGCGCCCTCAAGCTCAAAGAGCTGGCGTACATGCATGCCGAGGGCTTTGCGGCCGGCGAGCTCAAGCACGGTCCGATCGCCCTGATCGATGACGGCCTGCCAGTGATCGTGGTGATGCCGTCGCCCAAGGGGGCGTCGATGTTGCACGCCAAGATGCTGAGCAACATCCGCGAGATTCAGGCCCGTGGTGCGGTGACCATCGTCATCGCCGAAGAAGGCGACGAGACGGTGCGCCCGTACGCGGACTACATCTTCGAGATCCCTTCGACCTCAACGCTTTACCAGCCGTTGCTGTCGACGATCCCGTTGCAGGTGTTCGCTGCGTCGGTGGCCCGGGCTCGTGGCTACGACGTGGACAAGCCGAGGAATCTGGCCAAGTCCGTCACCGTCGAGTAGGGCACTGGTCAGCCGCCCACTGCGACGAGATAGCCGCCGAGGCCCAGGAGGCACAGGACGGCGCACAGCACCGCGGTGCCGACCGCGAACGGCCAGGCCGGCCGGCGTCTGACCAGCCGGATGATGGTGACGATCGTCCCCGCCGCGGCGACCATCGCGGCCGCGAGGAAGCCCGCAGCCATCGCATTGATGCCGGCATCGGGGTGGCAGGTGGCCGGCGGGCAGTAGTCGGTGAAGGCCATCGCGAACAGGCCGAAGAAGGCGGCCACGCCGCCGCCCGCATACGTCAGCACCAGCGTGATTATCGACCAGGTGAGGTCGACGCCCGAGACCGGAGGCTTCGTCGGCGGTGGTGGCGGATAGCCGTAGGTCATGAGCGTCGATGGTAGGTGGGCTCGCGTGTCTCCCGCCAAACGTTGGCTGGTATGCGAACTTCGGCGCAACCCCCCGACGGGCGGACGGATCTGCGTAGCCTGTTGGCGCAAGGGCATATCGGGTCACGTGGAGTGGGGAGCTATGCGGCACTACTACACCGCCGACCAGATCCGCGCGGCCGAAGCGCCGCTGCTGGCGTCCCTGGCCGACGGCGTTTTGATGCGCCGCGCCGCCTACGGGTTGGCGGTGGCGATCGCTGCCGAACTCAAGGCCCGCACCGGTGGTGTCGCCGGCCGCCGGGTCTGCGCAGTCGTCGGCTCCGGGGATAACGGTGGGGACGCGCTGTGGGCGGCCACCTTCCTGCGCCGGCGTGGGGTCTCCGCGACGGCGGTGCTGCTCAACCCGGACCACACGCACGTTGCGGCGCTTGCCGTATTCCGTCGTGCCGGCGGCAGGGTCGTCGAAAACATCCAGCCGGCAACAGATTTGGTGATCGACGGCGTTGTCGGCATCGGTGCGACGGGACCACTGCGGCCCACCGCGGCGGCGGTGTTCGCCGCGACCACCGCGCCGGTCGTCGCTGTCGATATTCCCAGTGGCATCGACGTTCTCACCGGCACGGCCGACGGTCCGCATGTGCAGGCCGCGCTGACGGTCACCTTCGGCGGCCTCAAACCCGTCCACGGATTGGCTGACTGTGGCCGCGTCGAACTTGTCGATATCGGCCTTGACCTGCCCCAGCCGGCGCTGCTGGGTTTCGATGCGAATGACGTCCGGGCCCGCTGGCCGGTGCCGGAGCCGACCGACGACAAGTACAGCCAGGGCGTCAAGGGCGTGCTTGCCGGGTCGGCGACCTACCCGGGTGCGGCCATCTTGAGTACCGGCGCCGCCGTCGCGGCCACCTCCGGGATGGTCCGCTACGCCGGTACCGCGCATGCCGAGGTGGTGTCGCACTGGCCGGAAGTCATTGCGGTATCAGACCCGACTACGGCGGGCCGGGTGCAGTCCTGGGTGGTGGGTCCCGGGGTGGGCACCGACACGGCCGGCGATGAGGCCCTGCGCTTCGCCCTGGCCACCGACCTGCCGGTGATCGTCGATGCTGATGCGCTGACGTTGCTGGCCGCAGACCTCGATCTGGTCATCGACCGCACGGCGCCCACTGTGCTGACCCCGCACGCCGGTGAATTCGCCCGGCTCGCAGGGCATCCGCCGGGACCCGACCGGGTCGGCGCCGCCCGCGCGCTGGCTGACCGACTCGGCGCCACGGTGCTGTTGAAGGGCAATGTCACCGTCATAGCTGAACCAGACGGCCCGACCTATCTGAATCCGGCCGGTCAGTCCTGGGCCGCCACCGCCGGCTCCGGTGACGTGCTGTCCGGCATCATCGGCGCCCTGCTGGCTTCCGGTATCGCCCCGGGTGAGGCCGCCGCGATGGCGGCCTTCGTGCATGCCCGCGCGGCCGGCCTGGCCGCCGCGGATCCGGGACCCCGTCCCGCGCCGACATCGGCACTACGCATCCTGGCCCACGTCCGGGCCGCCGTCGCATCGCTCTAGAGGAAGGGAATTCCCATGTCGCACAGGCATGTTCACGCATCTACCATGAGCCCCGCATACACCGGTCGGTTGTCCACCGCGCCGGTCCCGTCGCTGCGTCTACCTGACGACCCGATGGACCCGCAGGCTGCGTATCGCTACATCCACGACGAGTTGATGCTCGACGGCAGCTCCCGGCTGAACCTCGCGACGTTCGTCACCACCTGGATGGACCCCGAGGCCGAGAAGCTGATGGCCGAGACGTTCGACAAGAACATGATCGACAAGGACGAGTACCCGGCCACCGCGGCGATCGAGGCCCGCTGCGTGTCCATGGTGGCTGACCTGTTCCACGCGGAGGATCTGCGTGACGACGACCCATCGTCGGCCACCGGGGTGTCCACCATCGGCTCCAGCGAGGCGGTGATGCTTGCCGGCCTGGCGCTCAAATGGCGCTGGCGCCAGAAGATCGGGAAGTACCAGGGCCGGACGCCCAACCTCATCATGGGCTCGAACGTTCAGGTGGTGTGGGAGAAGTTCTGCCGGTACTTCGACGTCGAACCGCGCTACCTGCCGATGGCCGAGGGCCGGTACGTCATCACCCCGGAGCAGGTGCTGGCCGCTGTCGACGAGGACACCATCGGCGTCGTAGGCATCCTGGGCACCACCTTCACCGGTGAGCTGGAACCCATCGCCGAAATCTGTGCGGCCCTGGACAAGCTGGCGGCCGACGGCGGTGTCGATGTGCCGGTGCACGTCGACGCCGCCAGCGGAGGTTTCGTGGTGCCGTTCCTGCACCCGGATCTGGAGTGGGACTTCCGGCTGCCGCGGGTGGTGTCGATCAACGTCAGCGGGCACAAGTACGGGCTGACCTATCCCGGCATCGGCTTCGTGGTGTGGCGCAGCAAGGAGCATCTGCCGGAGGACTTGGTATTCCGGGTCAATTACCTGGGCGGCGATATGCCCACATTCACGCTCAACTTCTCTCGGCCCGGCAACCAGGTTGTCGGGCAGTACTACAACTTCCTGCGGCTGGGCCGGGCCGGCTACACCCAGGTCATGCGCTGCCTGTCCGGTACCGCCCGGTGGATCGGCGACGAGCTGCGCAAGAGCGAGCACTTCGAGGTGATCTCCGACGGCTCTGCCATCCCAGTAGTGGCCTTCCGGCTGGCCGGCCGACGCCCCTACACCGAATTCGACGTGTCGCACGCGCTGCGGGCCTACGGCTGGCAGGTACCCGCGTACACCATGCCCGACGATGTGACGGATATCGCGGTGCTGCGGATCGTGGTGCGGGAGGGCTTCTCGGCGGACCTGGCCCGAGCCCTGCGCGACGACGCGCTGACCGTGCTGACCAGCCTGGATGCACTCAAGCCAAAGGGTCAGTTCGACGAACTGCAGCCGTTCTCGCACTGACCGAAACCGGGCTGAGCCGGGCGGCTTCCGGAAGGCGTCTGGGAGAATCGTGGCGACATGACCGAGCCCCAGATTTCGCTGACACCCGCACCGACCGCAGAAGCGCTGGTCGACCTGGGTGCCATTGCGCACAACGTGCGACTTTTGCGGGAACGCGCAGGCAGCGCCGCGGTGATGGCCGTGGTCAAGGCCGACGGCTACGGGCACGGTGCGCCGCAGGTGGCGCGCGCCGCCCTGGCCGCAGGCGCCGCTGAGTTGGGCGTCACCAACGTCGGCGAGGCACTGGCCCTGCGCCGCGCCGGCATCGTGGCACCGCTGCTGTCCTGGCTGAACCTTCCGGGCACTGACTTCGCCGAGGCACTGCAGGCCGACGTGCAGGTCGCGGTGTCGTCGGTGCGACAACTCGATGACTTGCTCGACGCGGTGCGCCGCTCCGGGGTGCCCGGCACGGTCAGCGTGAAGGTCGACACCGGACTGAGCCGCAACGGAGTCAGCCCGGCGGAGTACCCCGTGCTACTGGACGCGTTGGCGCGTGCCGCGGCCGAGGGTGCGCTGCACCCCCGCGGCATCATGAGTCACCTGGCGTGCGGCGATGATCCGCACCACCCGATGAACGACACCCAGGCCGCCCGGCTCACCGCGGCCCGGCAGCAGGCAGTGGCGTCCGGGGTGCGGTTCGAGGTGGCCCACCTGGCCAACTCGCCGGCCACCCTGACCCGTCCCGACCTTGCGTTCGATCTGGTGCGGCCGGGCATCGCGGTGTATGGGCAGACGCCGGTACCGGACCTCGGCGATTTCGGGCTGCGGCCGGTCATGACGCTGAAATGCCCTGTGGCGGCGGTGCGTGCGATCAAGGCCGGTGACGGAGTGTCGTACGGCCACACCTGGATCGCCGATCGCGACACCACGGTGGGGCTGGTTCCGCTGGGTTACGCCGACGGGGTGTTCCGGGCGCTCAGCGGCCGAATCGACGTCAGTATCAACGGTTCTCGGTATCGCAACGTCGGCCGGATCTGCATGGACCAGTTCGTCGTCGACCTCGGGCCGGACGGCGGCGGCGTCAGCGTGGGCGACGAGGCCATCCTGTTCGGTTCCGGCGCCGGCGAGCCGACCACGCAGGAGTGGGCCGACGCGCTCGGCACCATCAACTATGAGATTGTCACCAGTCCGCGGGGCAGGATCGCCCGGACCTATCGCGAGCCGACAGGCTGACGGCTATGAGCGACAACAAGAATGCCCGCTGGCTGGCGGGCATGGCGGGACTCACCGCGGTGGGATCGGTTGCCGGGATCAGCGTGGCGCGCTCGCTGCGCCGGCGCGGTGGCGAAGACCCCTACGCCGCAGAGGATTTCACCACGCTGGACGCCGACCGCGGTTGCGTGGTGACGGCTACCGACGGAGTGCCGCTGGCCGTGCGCGAAGTGGGTCCGAAGGGTGCCCGCTTGACCGTGGTGTTCGCCCACGGCTTCTGTAACAGCATGGGCTCCTTCCACTTTCAGCGGGTGCGGCTGGCGGAGCGGTGGGGCGATCAGGTCCGCATGGTGTTCTACGACCAGCGCGGTCACGGTCGGTCGTCGGCCGGCCCGATGCACTCGTACACCGTGCCGCAGCTGGGGCAGGACCTGGAATCGATGCTGCGGGTCATGGTGCCGCGGGGACCCGTGGTGCTGGTCGGTCACTCGATGGGCGGCATGGCGGTGCTGTCGCACGCCAGGCAGTTTCCGCAGAACTACCCGTCGCGGGTGTGCGGGGTCGCCATCATCGCGTCTGCGGCACAGGGGGTTTCGCGTTCGCCGCTGGGCGAGGTGCTGAAGAATCCGGCGCTGGAGGCGGCCAAGGCCGCGGTACGCTTCGCGCCCGGAGCGGTGACCGCGGGCCGCGGCGCGGCCAAAGCGGTGATCGGGCCGGTGCTCAGGGCCGCGTCGTTCGGCGACGCTCAGGTCAGCCCGTCGGTGGCCGCCTACGCCGAGAAGATGATGCACAACACGTCGATGCGGACCACCGTGGGATTCCTGCACGCACTCGAGGTGCACGACGAGGCGGGCGCGCTGCCGGTGCTGGAGAAGGTGCCCAGCCTGATCGCCTGCGGCGACCAGGATCTGCTGACCCCGCCGGCCAAGTCCGAGGCGATGGCGCGGCAGCTGCCCAAATCCGAACTGGTGATTGTCGAAGGGGCCGGGCACATGGTGCACATGGAGCAGCCGGAGCTGATCAACGAGGCGCTGGAGCGGTTCGTCGAGCACGCCACTCCGTCCCGGTTGGTGGCGCTGACGCGGCGCCTGCGTGGAAGGACCCGTGGCAATGGATGATCGCGATGTTTCGGCGGGCACCGCGCGCCTGCCCACCGAAGCCGACACGATGGCGCTCGGCGCCCGGTTCGGGGCACAGCTGCGCGTCGGTGATGTGGTGGTGCTCACCGGTCCGCTCGGGGCCGGAAAAACCATGCTGGCCAAGGGGATTGCGCAGGGCATGGACGTCGAGGGTGCGGTGACGTCACCGTCCTACGTGCTGGCCCGGGTGCATCCCGCCCGCAGCGCCGGGCAGCCGGCCATGGTGCACGTCGACATGTACCGGCTGCTCGATTCGGGCAGCACGGACCTGCTGGGCGAACTCGACTCGCTGGACCTGGACACCGACCTGGACGACGCGGTGGTGGTCGTCGAATGGGGTGAGGGACTGGCGGAGCGGTTGTCCGACAGTCATCTGGATATCCGCTTGGAGCGTGCCGACGACGACGCACGTACCGCCGTCTGGCAGTGGAGCCGCGCATGATTCCGGCAGGTTTGATTCTGGCCATCGACACCGCAACGCCCGCGGTCACCGCGGGTGTGGCTCGGCGCAGCGGCAGCGGCATCGAGGTGCTGGCCGAGCGGGTCACCGTCGACGCCCGGGCCCACGCCGAGCAACTGACGCCCAATGTGGTTGCCGCCGTTGCTGATGCGGGCATCGCCTTCTCGGACCTGGCGGCCGTGGTGGTCGGCTGCGGCCCCGGCCCGTTCACCGGACTCCGGGTGGGCATGGCCACTGCGGCCGCCTACGGCCACGCGCTGGGCATCCCGGTGTACGGGGTGTGCAGCCTCGACGCGGTTGCCCCCGACCAACCAGGCGAGTTGCTGGTGGTCAGCGATGCCCGGCGCCGCGAGGTGTACTGGGCCCGGTATCGCAACGGCGTGCGGGTCGACGGACCGGCCGTCGACGCTCCTGCCGATGTCGCGCCGGGTTCGGGTGCGGTCGCGGGCCCGGCCGCGCAGGCCGGACTGTTCTCGCTGCCCGCTCTGGACGCGCAGTACCCGACCGTCGCCGGGCTGGTTGCGGTCGCGGACTGGGACCGGCAACCGGAGGCTTTGGTGCCGCTGTACCTGCGCCGGCCGGACGCGAAAACCCTTGCCGAGCGGGGTTTGTCGTGACGGTCGAGTACGGGTCGCTGGCGGTCGGGGATGCCGACCGGTGTGCGGAACTGGAAGCGATGCTGTTCCCCGGCGACGATCCCTGGCCGGCAGTGGCATTCATCCGCGAGCTTGATTCGGACCACAACCACTACGTGGCGGCGCGGGACGACCGGCAGCTGATCGGCTATGCCGGGATCAGCCGACTTGGTCGTAAACCACCGTACGAGTACGAGATTCACACCATCGGCGTCGACCCGTCGCATCAGGGCCGGGGTATCGGCCGGAAACTGCTGGACCGGCTGTTGGCCATCGCCGACGGCGGCACCGTGTTCCTGGAGGTGCGCACCGACAACGAGCCGGCGATCGGCCTGTACGAGAGCGTCGGATTCGTGAAGATGGGTGTGCGCAAACGGTATTACCGGATCAGCGGTGCGGACGCGTACACCATGCGACGGGAGATTTCATGACCATCATTCTGGCAATCGAAAGCTCGTGTGATGAAACGGGTGTCGGCATCTGCGAGCTGAGTGACGATGGCACGGTCACGCTCCTGGCCGACGAGGTGGCGTCCAGCGTCGACGAGCACACGCGGTACGGCGGCGTGGTGCCCGAGATCGCCTCCCGCGCACACCTGGAGTCGCTGGGTCCGACCATGCGCCGGGCGCTGTCGACCGCCGGCATCGAGCGCCCAGACGTGGTTGCGGCGACCATCGGGCCGGGTCTGGCGGGCGCACTGTTGGTGGGAGTGGCTGCGGCCAAAGCATATTCGGCGGCGTGGGGGGTGCCGTTCTACGGCGTCAACCACCTGGGTGGACACCTGGCAGCCGACGTCTACCAGCACGGTCCGCTGCCGGAGAGCGTCGGCCTGCTGGTGTCCGGCGGACACACCCATCTCCTTCATGTGCACTCGCTCGGTGAGCCGATCGAGGAACTCGGTAGCACCCTCGACGACGCGGCGGGGGAGGCGTACGACAAGGTGGCCCGGCTGCTGGGGCTGGGTTATCCCGGCGGCCGGGTGCTCGATGAGCTCGCGCGGCAGGGCGACCCGAATGCCATCGTGTTCCCGCGGGGCATGACCGGACCGCGAGATGCCCCGTACGCCTTCAGCTTCTCCGGGCTCAAGACCGCGGTAGCCCGGCACATGGAAAAGTACCCGCATGCTTCGCATGCTGATGTGGCGGCGGGCTTCCAGGAAGCGGTCGCGGATGTGTTGACCAGCAAGGCCGTTCGTGCCGCGACCGACCTCGGGGTATCGACGCTGTTGATCGCCGGGGGAGTGGCGGCCAATTCACGGCTGCGAGAGCTGGCCGAAGAACGTTGTGCCGAGGCAGGTTTGACACTGCGCGTGCCGCGGCCGCGGTTGTGTACCGACAACGGCGCGATGATCGCGTCGTTCGCCGCGCATCTGATTGCCGCGGGCGCGGCACCGTCGCGGCTGGAGGTACCGAGCGATCCGGGTCTGCCGGTGGTGAAGGGGCAGGTGGCGTGAGCTCATCACTCGCAGCCGCCGCCGACAAACTGGCCATCACCGAGCTGCTGTACCGCTATGCCGAGCTGATCGATGCCGGCGACTTCGATGGTGTCGGTGAACTGTTGGGCCGCGGGACGTTCTGTGGCGTGGCCGGCGCCCAGCGCATCGGTGCGCTGTTCGCCAAGTCCACTCGCCGGTTCCCGGAAGCCGGAAACGTTCCGAAGACAAGGCATCTGGTGCTCAACCCGATCGTGGAATTGGACGGTTCGGCCGCCCGGGCCCGGTCGACCTTCTGTGTGGTGCAGCAGACCGACACCGTGCCGTTGCAGCCGATCGTGGTGGGCCGATACGCGGATACCTTCGGGCGCGACGAGAACGGCTGGTATTTCACCGAACGCATGGTCGACGTGCAGATGGTCGGCGACGTGTCGGACCACCTGAACATCACGCTGTAGCGGAGCTCGCTAGGCGTCGCTCGCCGCCGGAAGATCGGCAACCGCGGCATGACGGGGCTCGCCCGGGTGCTGGGTTCGACCGCCAACACCATCACCCACCAGGCGACATCCAATTTGCTTCTGGTCAACACGTCGCCTGTGAGTGGATAGCCGCCACGTTGCTGACCGTCAGAACGGTGGCGGGTCGTTGTATTCGGCTGCGAGTGAGGCGATTTCATATTCGCGTTGAAAGCGCCACACCTCGTCGGCGATGCGGTCTTCGTTGCGGGCGCGTTCGGCGTTGACCAGGTCTTGGCGTTCTTGGGTGCGGGTGTGTTTGCGGGTGGGCATGCACAGTCCGCGACCCGGTTTCGGTGTGGATGCTTCGGTGGTGGGCGGTGCGCCGGTGGGCCTACCCAGGGCGGGGAACCAGTGGGCGCCTTCGGGTTTGGTGATGTAGGTGTGCCCGGTCGGGGCGGTCCAGATCACGGTGCCGTCGGGGTACTGGTGGTCGGTCCAGCTGTGGAAGGTTTTCAGCAAATGGTGACATCGACTGGCCGGAGTACGCTTGAGATATGTCACCATCGAAACCGCAGGTCAGAGCCGGAATCTACCTGCGTATCTCGTCCGACCCGACCGGGCAGCAGCTCGGTGTGAGTCGGCAGCGGCAGGATTGCGAGGCGCTGTGCGAGCAGCGCGGCTGGCAACCCGTCGAGTACATCGACAACGACGTGAGCGCGTCGAGCGGCAAGACGCGCCCCGCCTACGAGCGGATGCTGACCGACATCGGCGACGGTGCGATCGGTGCCGTCGTGGCGTGGGACCTGGACCGGCTGCACCGCCGCCCCGTCGAGCTTGAAGCGTTCATGGCGCTAGCCGATGAGCGGCACCTGGCGCTGGCCACCGTCTCCGGCGACATCGACCTGTCAACCGCTCAGGGCCGTCTGACCGCCCGGTTGAAAGGCTCGGTGGCCGCGCACGAGGTCGAACACAAGCGTGCGCGTCAGTTGCGGGCCGCACAGCAGAAAGCCGAACGCGGCGAACCGCAGTGGCGCAACGCCTTTGGATACATGCGCGACGGCAGCCGCACACCCGACCCGGCGACCGCACCGCTGGTGAAGCGGGTCTACGGGCATGTGTTGGCCGGTGGGTCGATCAGTGACGGTGCGCGCATGCTCAACGCCGAGGGTGGATTGCCCGCGTCGGGCAATCCCTGGACGGCATCGACGTTGAGCTTGTTTCTGCGCAAGGCGCGCAACGCCGGTCTGCGGTCACACAACGGTGAGATCATCGGCAAGGGCACCTGGCCCGCGCTGGTGGACGAATCCGCTTGGCGGGCAACGCAAGCCATCCTGAACGCGCCGGGGCGCGCACCGGGGCGCAAGACGGTGCGCAAGCACCTGCTGACCGGCGTGCTGCAGTGCGGCAAGCCGGGTTGCGGTGGTCATCTGACGGGCAGGTGGGTCATGCAGGCCACGGGCGGCAAGCCGGGACGGCCCAAGGCCGGCGAGACCAGGCAGCCGAGTGGGCAAGTGGCGCACTCGATCACCTACGGCTGCAAGTCCTGTCGCGGAGTCAGCGTCAGCGCCGAGCACGTCGAGCCGCTGCTGTACAAGCTCGTGTCAGGACGGCTGGCCCAGGCCGACGCCGTGGACCTGCTCAAGGCCGAGGTGCACGACGAGGCCCGCGCCGAGGCGATCAGAGCCGAATTGCAGACGCTCTACGGCGAGCTTGAGCAGATCGGCATCGAGCGCGGCCAACGGCTGCTGACCGGGCAGCAGGCCAAGATCGCCACCGACCTCATCAACGACGACATCGCCACACTTGAGGCACAACAACAGGACCAGGAGCGCCTGCGGGTGTTCGACGGCATCCCGCTGGGGACGCCCGAGGTGGCCGAGGCGATCACGGCGCTGACGCCCGATCGGTTCCGCGCCGTGCTCGGTGTGCTCGGCACGGTCACGGTCATGCCGGTCGGTAAGGGCCATCGGGCCGGCGGGGCGCGGTTCGATCCCGACCGGCTGCAGTGGGACTGGCGATGACAACACCGCCGAGCTTGGTGATCGTGCGCTGTAAGCAATGCCGCACCCGGTTGGGGTCGCTCGACACCATGCCCGACGATTGGTCTGGGATGCTCACGGTGCACAGCTGTCCCAACTGCGTTGTGCCCGAAAACCGACGAATTGTCGAGGTTCTCGGTAAGCAGAGGGCGGTGGGCATCCCGATGTTGTTGAACATTCCGCTGACCGATCTGCGGCGGCACGCCATGAAGGCGAAGCGACTAGGTCGGCCCGAGGGTGTTGATGTGATACCCGTCGCCGATCGCAGAATCTCGGAGTAACGTCACCTTGACATTGTGAGTTAGCCCCTGGCGGAGACCGCCTAGTACTCACGCCGTGGGCAGGCGAAACCGAAGGGTTTCGTCATGTCCGATGGATTTAAGGGTTCCGCGCTCGCTAAAGCCCGATCCAATGTCGCTGTCGCGCACCGCAAGCACGACCCCGAATTGATCGAGGAAGCTCGCCGCAACTTCACCGAGTTGAAGATCGAGGACTACGTCAAACGCGCCCTCGCCGAGGCACCGCCGTTGACCAATGAGCAGCGAACCCGTTTGGCCGAGCTGCTGCGTCCCGTTCGCCGGCACCCCGGCGGTGATGCCCAGTGAAAGAGAAAGCGGCCCCGGCAGGAACCGGAGCCACCTTCAACGCCACCGACCAGGCAAGCGCAACCACCACCGTAAGCCAGCCGCAGCCGGTGGCGCACTTCGAGTCGCTCGGCGAGTACTACGACGACGTCATCGTCACCTTCTGCTACGACCGGCGCGCCGTCGCCGTCCTCAAGGCGATGCCCCGCTGGGCACGGCATTTCGAGGCCGGTGCGTGGCACATCCACCCAGGCCGCGCCGAGCTGGTCGCCGCGTGCCTGCGTGCGCTCGGCTACACCGTGATCGAGAGGCGCGCAGCATGATCGCCCCAGTCCACCTCGCAGACCTCGCCGCATCCGGCATCTCACCGGAGTACGCCGCACTGCGCGGCTACGAGACCATCGAGGACCACGCACGCCTGCAGCGGCTCAACATTCCGGTGAACCAGCAGCGGGTGCCAGGTCTGCTGGTACCGGGCCACCGCAAGGACGGCTCGCTGGCGGGCGTGCAGTACCGGCCCGACAACCCGCCGCCAGCGGGCGTGAAAGACATCAAGTACATTTCGCCGCTGCGGCAGCGCAACTATGTCGATGTGCCCGTCGGCTACGGTGGCCTGCTCGACGACGCGACCGTGCCCCTGTGGGTCACTGAGGGCGCAAAGAAGGCCGACTGTGCGGCCATCCACGGGCTGTGCTGCGTGTCGATCAACGGCGTGTGGGGATGGCGTGGCGGCACCGGCACCAAGGGTACAACGGCGGCGCTGGGCGACTGGGAATCCATCGTGCTCGACGGCCGTCTCGTCATCCTGGCGTTCGACGGCGACGTGGCACGCAAGAAGTCGGTACGGGATGCGCTGGCACGGCTGGCCGAGTTCCTGGTGAGCAGGGGTGCGAAGGTGCAGTACCTGCATCTGCCCGACACCGACGACAAGACCGGCCTGGACGACTACCTCGCCAGCCACACCGTCGAGCAGTTGTGGGAACTGGTGAGACCCGAGATACCGGGAGGCGCTGCCGAAATGAAATGGCCTAAGGCACAGAAGGGTTCGACCGGCAGTCTGTTCATCGGGCGCGACGGGCTGCTCGTCAAGGACCTCGCCGAGGCGGTGATCGGCTCTGTCGCATGCGGATTCAACGAGAACGAGAAGAGCTTCTACACCTACCGCGACGGCGTGTGGATCGAGGGCAGTATGCCCATCGAGGATAGGATCGTCACGCTGCTCGGCAACAAGTACCGGGCCGCACACACCCGCAGCGTGCTCGACGTGATC
>JARLGS010001019.1 GCA_031292695.1 Mycobacterium sp.
AGGCTCGCGCTTTGCGATTGGATCGAAGACGACACTGCGATTCGCCAAGCGGGCAGTGGCACGGCGGCGACGCGAGTGGTGGGTCTGGGTCAAGCTGTCGGCTCCGGTCGAATGTTGCGCAGTTTCTTCCGGTCGAAAAGTAAGCAGGTGTGTTTACGGGGTTGAGTCTGCCTGACGGTCGGCTTCCACGGAGGGCAAGGACTCGATGGCGGTGTGTTTGATGCGGTAGCTGGCGCCTTTGAGGGCGATGACGTCGGCGTGGTGCACGATCCGGTCGATCATTGCTGAGGCGATGGTGGCTTCGCCGAATACCTGCCCCCAGCGGGAAAACGGCAGGTTGGAGGTCAGAATGATGGATGATTTCTCGTATCGGGTCGAGACCAGTTGGAAGAACAGGTTGGCGGCTTCGGTGTCGAACGGGATGTAGCCGACTTCGTCGATCACGATCAGCCCATAGCGCGAGATCTTGCGCAGCTCGGCCTCAAGTCGTGCGATCCGATGGGCTTCGGCCAGCCGGCTGATCCACCCGGTCGCCGGTGCGAACGCGACTCGGTGGCCGGCTTGGGCGGCGGCGATCGCCAGCGCGGTGGCCAGGTGGGTTTTGCCGGTGCCCGGCGGCCCCAGGAGGACGATGTTGCGGGCTTCGGCTAGCCAGCCGCCGCCTTCGAGGCGGGCGATCTGAGCACGATCCAGGGCGGGTTGGGCGGTGAAGTCGAAGTCGGTGATCGTTTTGATCGCCGGGAACCCGGCGTAGCGGATGCGTTGGCGGGCACCGGATTCAGCGCGGGCATTGGACTCTACCGCCAACACCGCGCCCAGGTAGTCCTCCAGCGACCAGCCCGCAGCGCGGCCTTGTTCAGCTAACCGGCTGTAGTGGGCAGCGATGCGGGGCGCCTTCAACAGTCGGGATTGATGCGCGATGAGCTTGTCGGCTTCGCCGGGAGCCGAGGTTCCCTTGGTGGTGGCCATCAGGCGACCTCCCCGGTCCCGAACACCACGTCATAGGCATGCAGGTCGGCGACTTGGACTTCGACTTCCAAATGATCATCGCTGCCGGTCCGTCGGTGCAGATACTGTTGTCGCAGTATCGATGCTGCGGCAATGTGTCCGGGATCTGAGATTAATCCTGCTGTTCCCCAGAGCCTTTCATGATCGGCGATCACACGATCGGTGCAGCGGGCTACCACCCGGTCCAGGGAGGCGCTCACGGTGATCATCCGCCCGATCGCCTCCGGGTGCACCGAGTACGCGTTGCCGCCGACGCTCACGTAGTAGTCGCGGCCCAACCGCGTGGTCACGGTCGTGCCCGTACTCGGGGCCACCGGCGGCAGGGCCGCCATCGCCGCCCGATCCACGCCCAGCGCTTGGGTGGGGATCATCTGGGTGCTGGCGTGGCGGCGCGGGTTGGCCACCGAGGACAGCCAGTGCTGCAGCTGGGCGTTGAAATCCGCTGCAGAAGCGAACTGCCGCCCGGGCAAAAACGACGACCCGAGATAGCCGTTGGCGCGCTCCACCAGGCCCTTGGTTTCCGGGTCGTAGGGCCGGGCCTGGATCAGCCGGGTACCCAACACCCCGCAGAACCCGGCCACGCCCTGCGCCAAGCGGCCGCGCTGGCCGATACCGGCCTCGTTATCCCACAACAGCGTTCGAGGAACCGACCCGATGCCTTGGGCCAGCAACTGCCACATGCCGCCCAACAGATCCCCGGTCACCCGCGACGGAATCATCACCGCGGCGATGAACCTCGAATACGCGGCCACCATCACCAACACCGGAAACGACCGCAACACCCCGCCATGATCAGGAACGACGTCGCCCGGGAACCACAGATCGCACTGCACCTGCTCGCCGGGCAGATGCACCAGCCGGTCGCACGGATCGACCGGGGCATACTCCGGGCGAATCCTGGCGACGTTCTCCAAGAACCACGAGCGCCCACCGCACCAGCCGACCCGCTCGGCGATCACCGTCGCCGGCATCGAGGGATACTGACCCAACAACGCCCGCACCGCCGGCTCCACCCGCGCCCACGCCGACGTCAACACCGCAGCCCGCTCATAGCGCGGCGGCGACTCCGAACGCAACGCCCTGGCCACGGTATTTCGCGACAGGCCCAGCCGCCGCGCGATCGCCGCCTGCGACAACTTCTCCGACCGATACAGCCGACGAATCTCAGCCCAATCCTCCACAGTGATCACTCTCCAATCGAAGGGTGCTCACTTTTCGACCGGAATCACCTGCTCACTTTTCGACCGGAACCGACATCAAGCGACGGCAGCCCCGGCGGCAACGGCACGATGGGTGGCCCCGGTAAGGCGGGCCAGCAGCTGCCGGGAATCGAAACCGAAGCCCTACCAGGCAATATGCCTTCTGAACTGCCACTGCGTTCCGACTCGTTGCGCCTCGTTCCCACTGGTTACCTGTGGGTTCTTTCTCGTGTGTTGACGGCCTCAACATCGATCGGTCAAGACGCTGCCACGGAAGCTGTTTCCATAAACAGAGACAATGATCGCTATGAATCCCGAACCCCCACCCCCGGCCGCGCCGAAACCGCCACGGGTGCACGTCACGCCCGAGGACCTGGAGAGGTTCGACGACGAGGATCTGATGCGGCGGGCGTCGAACGACGACTGGCTCCGCGATGAGGCACCACCACACCAGCGTGGGTAGCAGCTACCAGTTGCTCGGCGAGTAGTCCTTC
>JARLGS010001020.1 GCA_031292695.1 Mycobacterium sp.
ACATTACTGGCACCTGTTCGCGTTCTTTCGTCCTTGTCCAGTCGCGTTCTGTTCCATCCAGATCGAGCGAAAAAGGTATCACAATGACCACGCAAACCTGGGTCGGCGGAAAGGGCACGAACTGGGATTCCACCAGCCCCACCAATTGGAATGCCGCCACGCCGGCCGGCGGCGATACCGCTTACCTGGATGCGATCGACCTGGGTTCCCCCATTACGGTCACGGTCGACGACAGCATCTCAGTCGACGCGATCCTCTGGCAGAGCAGCGCGACAGACACCGCTGCCGTCGATATCGTATCGGGCGGATATCTCACCGTCGGACCATCAGCGGGGGGCACGACATTCGCCGGCACCGCCACGGGCGCATCGATCACCGTTTTTGCCGGCGGCACCCTTCAGATCGGCACCAGCACCTCGTATACCAATACGATAAGCGCTGCCCCGGTCTCGGTTATCTTCGCCGATGACAACCCCAGTGCCGCCACGGTCATTTGGGACAGCAAGTCGCCCTTGAAGTCCTCCAAGCTGGATCTGACCGCCTTCGGCCAGAACGACACGCTGGACGTGGCGAGCAGCGTTGCCGTGACGGGTCTGGGCACTGCCTACTCGGCCGGGGTGCTGACCGTCACCGGCAGCGGCGGCTTCAGCGCCAGCGTGGACATCTCCGACGGCGGCTCTCCCACTTCGTCCGATTTCTACGCCACCTACAACGGCGGCTACGTGCAGATCACCAGCGACATGCCCTGCTTCCTGCGCGGCACCCGCATCGCCACGCTGCGCGGTGAGGTGGCGGTCGAAAATCTGCGCATCGGCGACCTGGTGGTCACCGCCATCGGCGGCGCGCTGCCCGTCAAGTGGATCGGCACCCGCGGCTTCATCACCAGGCTGGTCAACGAGCACCATCGCGCCGCCATGCTGCCCATCCGCATCGCCGCCGGTGCGCTCGGCGAGGGCAGCCCGGTGCGCGACCTCTATGTCTCGCCCGAGCACATGCTCTGCCTCGACGACGTGCTGATCCCGGCCGACAAGCTGCTGAACGGCACCACTGTCACCCGTGCCGACGGCCTCGACGTGGTGCAATATTTCCACATCGAGCTGCCCCGCCACGCGGTGCTGTACGCCGAAGGAGCCCTCGCCGAGAGCTTCCTTGACACCGGCAACCGCAACATGTTCGCCAACGTGCTGAACTACCTCGAGCTTGGCTGCGACCTCGACGCGCCGCCCCAGCCGGCCTGCCTGCCGATCGTCACCGAGGGTGAGGCGCTGGACA
>JARLGS010001021.1 GCA_031292695.1 Mycobacterium sp.
GGGCGGTCGATGCCGGGTGCGCCGGCATGCCGGGCGTCGGCGGAGTGATCGGGGCTTCGGGTTCGGCCGGCGCGATCAGCGGAGGCATACCTGGCATTCCGGGCATGCCGGGCAAACCTGGCATGCCGGGCGCGCCTCCCGGTGATCCCGGCATACCGCCAGGAGCGCCCGGTGCGCCGGGAGCAGCCGGCTTCGCGGGCTGCGCGCCCTGCGCCGGAATCGCGTGGACGACCGGCCGGATGTACAGCCGCGCGGTCTGGCCCAGGTTGCGGGCCTCACTGCCGTCCTGGCCGGGCACGGTGATGATGAGGTTCTGGCCGTCGATCACGACCTCCGAACCGGAGACACCGAGACCGTTCACGCGGGAGCTGATGATCTCCTGCGCCTGGGTCAACGCATCGCGCGTCGGTGTCGAACCATCAGGGGTGCGCGCAGTCAGAGTGACCCGGGTACCGCCCTGCAGGTCGATGCCCAGCTTGGGCTTGGCCTGCTTGTCGCCGGTCAGGAACACCAGCAGGTAAGCACCCACCAGCAGCACCAGGAACAACGACAGATAGCGGTATGGGTGCACCGGCGCCGAAGACGATGCCACGGTTCTAGAGTCTCCTTGAGATCGGTACGTCAGCCCCGCAAAGGGTACGTGTTGGTGCGGGAATGTCAGCCGTCTGTCTTCGGCGCGCCCTCTTCGGCGGACGCCGCAGTCAACTCATCAGCGGCCTCGGCCTCGGGCTCGATCCGGTCGCGGACCGCCAGCTTCATCCACGTGGTGACGACGCCGGGAGCGATCTCCAGGTCCACGTTGTCGTCGTCGATGCGGGTGATGATGGCCTGCAGACCGGACGTGGTGTGCACCCGGTCGCCGACCCGCAACGACTCGTGGAGATCGATGGTCGCCTGCATCTGCTTTCGCTGCTTCCGCGACGCGAAGAACATGAAGGCACCTATGACGAGGAGCAGCGGCAGGAAGACAAGCAAATCCATGACAGCGAGAATCTTTCGTTTCTGATGAGTCTGTTGAGCAGGCCAGCGAGCCGGACGAGCCGATCGAGGTGCCGCGGTACTGACCAGTGTGCCATTCCCTGCAATCCGACCGACCCTCACGGTCGAACGACGGCCCGGAACGCCGCCGACCACTAGGCTCTAGTCCGCCCCGACCGCAGTGCCAACCGTTGCCCAGGAGTCAGCCGTGAGCACCATCGAGCAAGGCCGTCATCTCGCCACTGCCATCCCCGGTCCGAAATCCATCGCCCTCGCCCAACGCCGAACCGCAGCGGTCTCGCGGGGCGTCGGAGCCACCATGCCCGTCTATGCCACCCGCGCCGGCGGCGGCATCGTGGAGGACGTCGACGGTAACCGCCTGATCGACCTGGGCTCCGGTATCGCGGTGACAACCATCGGCGTCTCGTCGCCGAAGGTCGTTACGGCGGTCGCCGACCAGGCCGCCCGGTTCACTCACACCTGTTTCATGGTGACCCCGTACGAGGAGTATGTGGCCGTCTGCGAGCAGCTCAACCGGCTCACCCCAGGGTCCGGCGAGAAGCGCTCCGCCCTGTTCAACTCCGGTTCGGAGGCCGTCGAGAACGCGGTCAAGATCGCCCGCAGCTACACCGGCAAGCAGGCCGTGGTGGCCTTCGATCACGCCTACCACGGGCGCACCAACCTCACCATGGCCCTGACCGCGAAGTCGATGCCGTACAAACACGGCTTCGGCCCATTCGCACCGGAGATCTACCGGGCGCCGCTGTCCTATCCGTTCCGTGACGCCGAGTTCGGCAAAGAGCTCGCCACCGACGGCACCCTCGCCGCGAGCCGGGCGCTCAGCGCCATCGACAAGCAGATCGGCGCCGACAACCTGGCGGCGATCATCATCGAACCGATCCAGGGCGAGGGCGGTTTTATCGTGCCGGCCGACGGCTTCCTGCCGGCGCTGCTCGACTGGTGCCGAAAGAACAACGTGCTGTTCATCGCCGACGAGGTGCAGACCGGCTTCGCCCGCACCGGCCGGATGTTCGCGTGCGAACACGAAGGCATCGAGCCGGATCTGATAGTCACCGCCAAAGGTATCGCCGACGGTCTGCCGCTGTCCGGGGTGACCGGGCGCGCCGAGATCATGGATGCGCCACACGTTTCCGGACTCGGCGGCACGTATGGCGGCAATCCGGTCGCGTGCGCCGCGGCACTGGCCACCATCGAGACCATCGAGGCCGACGGACTGGTGGCGCGGGCCGCGCAGATCGAGACGCTGATGAAGGAGCGGCTCGGCCGGCTGCAGGCCGACGACGACCGGATCGGCGACGTCCGCGGGCGTGGCGCGATGATCGCCGTCGAACTGGTCACATCCGGTGGCACCGACCCCGATCCAGAGCTGACCAAGGCCCTGTGCGCCGCAGCGCACCAGGCCGGTGTCATCGTATTGTCTTGCGGGACTTACGGAAACGTGCTGCGGTTCCTGCCGCCACTGACCATCAGCGACGAGCTGCTGATCGAGGCGCTCGACCTGCTGGAGTTGGCCCTGCGCGACCTCTGACCAACGCCGAAACTGCGTTCCAGCAGGCGTCTACTCGCACTTCCGCTGCTGGAACGCAGTTTCGGCAGACGATTACTGGGGATGCGAGGCCGGGTAGTCGGCCGCCGGCGTCGGGCTTGCCGCGGAGTATCCGACGGGCAGCAGAATGTCGCCGGCCGTGGTCTTGCAGTAGACCTGCCACCGGTAGTACCCGGCAAAGGCGGCGGGATCCGCCGCCAGCACCGCGGCGTAGTCATTGACCGCCTGGACGTATGCGGCCGAATGGTTGTAGTGGTGCAGGGCTCCATCGCGATCGCCGGCGAAGCCGTTGGCGGCCAGGTAGCGACCCGCGGCCAGGATGGCGTCGCGGGGCGCATGAACGTCACCTGTGCCGTAGGCCGCGAACGTCGACGGCAGGAACTGCATGGGCCCCTGCGCGCCATCCGGGCTGTTGCCGTTGATCCGGCCGAACCGCGACTCGACGAGATTGACCGCGGCCAGGTAATTCCAGTCGACACCCGATGCGGCCTGTGCCTCGCGGTAGTAGCCGAGCAGCTCGTCGGCCGGAGCCGGCGGCTGAATCGTCCACGGCGGCACAGTATCCCGCGGAGCGGTCATCCCGGACAGCTGGCGGCTCGCATCCAGGTTGTGTCCGTAGGCCTCAGCCAGAGCCGCCGGGATCCGCGGCCCGATGACCGCGTCCCATTCGGGGTGCTTGGCGATGGTGCGATAAGCCCACTGCTGCCGGTGCGCCGCGGCGGTCAATGCCAACTCCGGCGTCGTGGGATCCCGGACCAACTGCTCGTCGATGATCAGGCCGTCCGCAAGTTGCGCCGGATCAACCTCCGGGTCAGCGGCCGACTGAGCGCACCCGGTCAGCGCCAGCACCCAGACGGCCCCCAAGGCGGCAACCCCGGCCGCCCACCGGCGAATCACGCCAGCAGCGCGATCAACAACGCTGCGATGGCGACCACGGGGAACGTCCCCTGTACCACCGCGGCGCGGGCCTTGTCCGGGGAGGACAGCAGCAATACCAATGCCGCGGCCGCCATCGACCCGACGCCGGCGAAAATCAGCGCCAGTCCGATTCCGTTGTGCCCCAGCATCATTCCAGCGATGCCGATGGCCGACACCACTGCCAGGAACAGGTTGTAGAACCCCTGGTTGAAGGCGAGTTCTTTAGTGGCCAGCGCCTGTTCCTCGGTGGTGCCGAAGGTGGCCCTGGTTCGCGGAGACGTCCACGTGAGCGACTCCATCACAAAGATGTACACATGCAACAGCGCGGCCAGGCCGGCGGCGATCAACCCTGCAGTCAGCATGGTTGCTATTCAAACAGGCCGACCTGCCCAAGTCCGTTGATCGGCGGTTGCAGGCCCAGGTGTGTCCAGGCCTGCGGGGTGGCCACCCGGCCGCGCGGGGTCCGGGCGATCATCCCGGCGCGCACCAGGAACGGCTCACACACCTCCTCGACGGTGGTGGCCTCCTCCCCGACCGCGACAGCCAACGTCGAGACGCCGACCGGACCACCTCCGAAACTCTTTGTCAGAGCGGTCAATACCGCGCGGTCGAGCCGGTCCAGGCCGAGCTCGTCGACGTCGTAGACGGCCAGCGCGGCCTTGGCCACATCCCGGGTGATGACGCCGTCAGCACGCACCTCGGCGTAGTCGCGGACCCGGCGAAGCAGCCGGTTGGCGATGCGTGGCGTGCCACGGGACCGCCGGGCCACCTCAGCGCCGGCCTCGGCGCCCAGCTCGATGCCGAGGATGCCCGCCGATCGGGCCAGCACGCGTTCCAGTTCAGGCGGCTCATAGAAGTCCATGTGCGCGGTGAAGCCGAACCGGTCGCGCAGCGGACCGGTCAACGCGCCGGAGCGGGTCGTCGCGCCGACCAGGGTGAACGGCGCCACCTCCAGTGGAATCGACGTCGCGCCGGGCCCTTTGCCGACCACCACGTCGACCCGGAAGTCCTCCATGGCCAGGTACAGCATCTCCTCGGCGGGCCGGGCGATGCGGTGAATCTCGTCGATGAACAGCACGTCGCCCTCGACCAGGTTGCTCAGCATGGCGGCCAGGTCCCCGGCACGTTCCAGCGCGGGTCCGGAGGTGACCCGCAGCGACGAACTCAGCTCTGCCGCGATGATCATGGCCAGTGAGGTCTTACCCAGGCCAGGCGGCCCGGAGAGCAGGATGTGGTCAGGCGTCCCGCCGCGGTTCTTGGCGCCCTCGAGCACCAGCTGCAGCTGCTCGCGCACCCGGGGCTGGCCGATGAACTCGCGCAGCGACTTGGGCCGCAGGCTGGCGTCGACGTCCCCCTCGCCGACCGTCAGCGCCGGTGAGACATCGCGTTCCTCGGCGGTGCCGGCGTCGTCGTCCGCTGTATCGTCCTCGAACCGGCTCACTTCTTACCCAACATCGACAGGGCCGCCCGTAGCGCGGTGGCGGTGTTCGCGTTCGGGTCGTCGGCCAGCACCTTGTCGGTGGCCTCTTCGGCCTGCTTGGCCGGGAAACCAAGTCCGACAAGGGCGTCCACAACAGGTCCGCGCACCGAATGGCCACCGACAGCAGCCACCCCCGCGCCCGCCGTCGCGCCGATCTTGTCGCGCAGCTCCAGCACCATGCGCTCGGCGCCACGCTTGCCGATGCCCGGCACCCGGGTCAGCGCGGTGACATCACTGTCGGCGAGGGCCTGCCGCAACGTCGGGGCGTCGTACACCGCGAGCGTCGCCAGCGCGATCTTCGGCCCGACGCCGGACACTCCGAGCAAGATGTTGAACAGGTCGCGAGCGTCGGAATCGGCGAAGCCGTACAGAGTCTGGGAATCCTCGCGCACGATCATCGCGGTGATCAGTCGCGACTCGGTGCCGCGCCGCAGGGTCGCCAAGGTCGACGGGGTCGCCATGACCTTGTAGCCCACACCGGCGGCCTCGATCACCGCATGATCGAGTGCGATGTCGATGACCTCACCACGGACCGATGCGATCATGCGCGCGCCGCCTTCACTTTCGCTGCGTACTGCTTCTTGAACTCCGCGGCCTTGGCCTCGGCTTCGGCCATCCGGGCGATCATGGGCGCCCGCCAGCAGTGACAGATAGCCAGGGCCAGGGCATCGGCAGCGTCAGCCGGGGTCGGTTTCTGTTGCAGCCCAAGGATTTTGGTGACCATGGTGGTGACCTGGGCCTTGTCCGCACGACCGTTGCCGGTGACCGCGGCCTTCACCTCACTGGGCGTATGGAAATGCACGTCGATACCCCGGCGGGCGGCGGCCAATGCGATGACGCCGCCGGCCTGCGCCGTGCCCATCGCGGTGTTGGCGTTCTGATTGGCGAACACCCGCTCGATCGCGATGACGTCGGGTCGGTGGGTATCCATCCAGTGCTCGACGGTGTCGCTGATGGTCAGCAACCGCCGGTGCAGTGCCTCGGTGGACGGGGTACGCACCACGTCGACATCGAGCGCGGTGACCTGACGCCCCGTACCCCCCTCGATCATCGAGAGGCCACAGCGCGTCAACCCAGGGTCGACGCCCATTACCCGCACGCCCACTCCTCACTAGATCCCGAACAGCTGTTCGATAGCTTAGCGGGCGGCAGGGACAGGTTGCGCCAGGGACACGCTCAGATCTGCCGCGGCTACTCCTCGTCGAGCTGGGCGGCGACGTCGTCCGGGATGTCGACGTTGGTGTAGACGTTCTGCACGTCGTCGCTGTCCTCGAGTGCATCGACCAGCTTGAACACCTTGCGGGCGCCGTCGAGGTCGACCTGGACGGACACCGACGGCTGGAAGCCGGACTCGGCCGAGTCGTAGTCGATGCCGGCTTCCTGCAGCGCGGTGCGGACCGCCACCAGGTCGGTCGGCTCACAGATGACCTCGAACGCTTCACCCAGGTCGTTGACTTCTTCGGCACCGGCGTCCAGCACGGCCATCAGCAGGTCGTCCTCGGTCTGGCCGTTCTTCTCAAGCGTCACCACGCCCTTGCGGGAGAACAGGTAGGACACCGAGCCGGGGTCGGCCATGTTGCCGCCGTTGCGGGTCATCGCGACCCGCACCTCACCGGCGGCGCGGTTGCGGTTGTCGCTCAGGCACTCGATCAGCACTGCAACACCGTTGGGGCCGTAGCCCTCGTACATGATGGTCTGCCAGTCGGCGCCGCCGGCTTCCTCGCCCGCACCACGCTTGCGCGCCCGCTCGATGTTGTCGTTGGGGACCGAGGTCTTCTTGGCCTTCTGAATGGCGTCGTACAGGGTCGGGTTACCACCCGGATCGCCTCCACCGGTACGCGCGGCCACCTCAATGTTCTTGATCAGCTTGGCGAACTCTTTACCCCGGCGCGCGTCTTTGACTGCCTTCTGATGCTTGGTAGTCGCCCACTTGGAATGGCCGCTCATGCGTGTCCGCCCTCTTTCTGGTGAAACTTCGACTGACCAGTTTACGTGGGCCGGTGACGGGCTCTGAACGGCCTGGTCATTCGTGGAATCGGGCCTGTCTCATGACCACACGCGAGGGTGCGTCCAGATCGGGATCCCCCTGGAGATCGTGATCTGGACGCACCCTCGCGAAGGTCTACTTCTTCAGCGGCACCGTCAGGTTGTACACGGTGTCGGTCCCCACGTGGGTCGAGGTGAAGTTGGCTTTGACCCAGTCGGTGATGTCGGAGTGCGAGTTGTTGTCGAAGAAGCTCGGGTGGTCGTCATTCTTCGGGTCCGGCAGCACGTAGTAGGTCAGCTCGTGATTGGCCACGTACGACTGGAACTGCTGCAGGGTCGGTGCCGGGTCCTTGCCGCCGAATCCGCCGATCGCGATGACCGGAGTCCGGGTGGCCAGCTCGAGGCCGGCCGCAGCCGATGACCGGTTGATGGCCGCCGACCACTTTGTGGTGGTCGCCTTCAGCATGTCGTTGACTGCGGGGTTGTCGTCGCGTCCCCAGCCGCCGTGGCCGTTGTCGTCCTTGTCGGCCGGGCCGACGGACGGTCCGCCGCCGGTGTGCGGCTGACCGAAAGTGGCGACCGAGTAGGCGACCGATCCACCGACGGCGCCGAGCAGCGCCAGGCCCAGGGCCGCAGTCGCGATGCGCTTGCGATTGTCGCGGCCGGCGGCCCACACCAGCGCGACGGTCCCGACGATGGTGACAGCCAGGATCACCCAGCGCAGCGCCGGCAGCCAGTCCGCGTTGCGGCGCAGCAACCAGAAGCCCCACCCACCGCTGATCAAAAGCATTGCGGCCAAACCGATCCGATGGAACAGCGAGTCCCGGTGACGCCACATCTCGACAACGCCGAGGGCGAACATCGCGGCCATGGCCGGCGCCAGGGACAGGCAGTAGTACGGTTGCACGTTGGTCTTCATGAAGCTGAGCACCAGACCGTCGACCACCAACCAGCTGCCGAACAGAATGGCGCCGGCACGGACCAGGTCGGTGCGCGGAGCCCGGCCGCGCGAGATGAGCACCAGCACCATGGCCAGCAGCGCGGCCGGGACCAACCAGCCGATCTCGAAGCCGAACTCACCGGTGAACAGCCGGGGCAGGCCCTGTACCTGGTCATTGAAGCCACCGAAGCCGCCGTGGTGCTGGCCGGCCTTCGCCGCTGCATCGGCGGCATGCTCGGCTGCACCTTTGTCGCCCGGCCCCGGGCCCAATTGGTTTTTACCGAGCACCCGGCCAAAGCCGTTGTAGCCCAACACCAGATTCATGAAGTTGTTGTTCGTCGAACCGGCGATGTACGGCCGTGACGACGCGGGCCACAACAGGGTCAGCACCACGAACCAGCCGGACGAGACGAGCATCGCCACCAGCGCGCCGAGCAGATGCCAGAGCCGACTGCGCAGCGCGACCGGTGCCGCGATCAGATACACCAGGCCGAGGGCCGGCATGACCATCAGGCCTTCCAGCATCTTGGCCAGGAAGGCAAAGCCCAGGGCGACGCCGGCGAGCGCCATCCACTTGGCGCCCTTCGTCTCCAAAGCCCGCACGGTGAAGTACGCGGCCAGCGTCATCAGCAGGACCATGGCCGCGTCGGGGTTGTTGAACCGGAACATCAGGACGGTGACGGGCGTCAGCGCGAGTACCCCGCCGGCCAGCAATCCGGCGGCCGGGCCGCTGATGCGGCGCACTGCGGCGTAGAGCAACCAAACCGACGCGACAGCCATGAGCGCCTCGGGGATGAGCATGCTCGCGCTGCTGAATCCGAAAATCTGGCCGGACAACGCCATCACCCACTGCGACAGCGGCGGCTTGTCCACGGTGATGACGTTGTTCGGGTCGATGGACCCGAATAGCAGCGCCTCCCAGTTCTGCGAACCAGCCCACACCGCGGCGGCGTAGAACTGGTTGCCCATCCCGTTGACGGTGATGTTCCACAGGTAGCTCACCGCCGTGACGATCAGCAGAACGGCCAGCGCCGCACGCTCGCCAGTCTTGGTCGACAGGCTCCAGCGACTGGGTTCCTCGGCGTGTGCCTCGGTGGGTTGCGCGTCCAAGACAGCACCAGATGTCGTACTCACACAGCCATTAAGACAGCTCCAGCTATGCCGTAGCTGTGAAGCCGACGAGCCGCCGCTATGACTTGGCGACCCGCCACCACCCCCTTGACCACGCAGAGCAAGGGATTACATCTGTTCAACGGCGCCGCGGCGCTCACCATGAACCTGCTCACAGTTGCCCGTTTCTGCGCGGCATATTTTAGTGAACATTCGTACACTCACGACATGAACGACCCGACGACCAGCGAAGCCGGCGCTCTCGCCGAACTCAGCTTGCTCGAGCTGGGCGCCGCGGTCGGCGGCATCCATGCGATGCAGCGCGCCACCTCCGACCGGGTGTTCCGGTTGGTCGGCATGGGCGTCGGGCCCGCCGCCAGGCCGGTCAAAATCATCTACGACGCCATTACCGACGGCGTCTACACCGCGATCGGGGAATCGGCTGCGGCGATGGCCCCCGCCGCCGGCAAGGCGGTCCACGGGCAAACACCGCTGCGGCTGTCCGACCAGACGGGCGGAGCCAGGGTGCTCGCGGCGGTGCAGGGGCTCATCGGCGACAGGCTGCACGAACAGGGATCGGCCCTGGCCACCACGATGTCGGTGCGGCATGGCAACCAACCGGTGCAACTGGACCCGGAATCCGTGCGGGCCGCGTTTCCCACCGCCACCGGCGACATCGTCGTGTTCGTCCATGGCCTGATGGAGACCGAGGCATTCTGGGCCCTCGGCAACCGGCCGACGTACAGCTGGCGGCTGAGCGCCGATATCGGCATCACCGGCGTCGAGATCCGCTACAACACGGGCCGTCACATTTCGGACAACGGCCTGCTTCTCGCCGAGTTGTTGGACCGACTGATTTCCGCGTGGCCGGTGCCGGTGACGACGATCTCGTTCGTCGGCCATTCCATGGGTGGCCTGGTGATCCGCTCGGCCTGCGCCGCGCCTGGCCGGTCCTGGGTGGACCGGGTTCGCAGTGTCGTCACCCTCGGCACCCCACACACCGGTGCGCCGCTGGAGAAAGTCGTCCATTTCGGCTCGGCGGCCCTCAGCGCGCTGCCGGAGACGCGGCCATTGGGCAGTCTGCTGCGTAGACGTAGCACCGGAATCCGCGACCTGCGGTTCGGCTCACTCGACGAGCGCGACTGGCGTGACCGCGATGCCGACGCATTGCGTGCCGAGGTGCAGACCGAGGTCCCACCGCTCGACGGAGTGTCCTACTACTGCGTCAGCGCGACGCTCGCCCGCACCCCAGCCAACCCGATCGGCTGGGTGATCGGCGACGGGCTGGTGCGGGTCCAGAGTGCGCAGGGTCGGAAAACCCCGCGACACAACGAATTTCGCTCCACTGATCGCCTGCATCTACGAGAGGCGAACCATTTCACGCTGCTCAACAACGAGCAGGTCTACGAGCGGCTCCTCGACTGGCTGGCGCCGTAACGCCCCTATAGGGAGTCGACGAACAATTTGTGAATCCGGCGGTCGCCGGTCACTTCAGGGTGAAACGCCGTGGCCAGCATGGGGCCCTGCCGCACCGCCACCGGATGCCCCGCCGCCCTTGCCAACACCTGAACTCCCGGGCCGACCCGCTCCACCCACGGGGCCCGGATGAACACCGCGTGCACCGGACCGTCCAGCCCCTCGAACTCGATATCACCCTCGAAGGAATCCACCTGACGCCCAAAAGCGTTGCGCCGCACTGTCATGTCGATACCGCGCAGCGGTAGCGCCTGCCGTCCCGGCACACCGGCGTCGGCGATCTCGGTGGCCAACAGGATCATTCCCGCGCACGAGCCATAGCACGGCATGCCCGCTGCCAGCCGGTCCCGCAGTGGCTCCAGCAGCTCCAGCTCCCGCAGCAAGTGGCTCATCGCTGTGGACTCACCACCCGGAATCACCAGGGCATCAACGGAATTCAGCTCAGTCAGCCGTCGCACGGTGGAGACTTCTGCGCCCGCGTCGCGCAGTGCGGCCAGATGCTCGCGAGTGTCGCCCTGCAGCGCCAGGACTCCGACGCGCGGGCTCACTCGGTTGGCGGGGCGAAGCCGCGGTCGTAGCGGGTCAGCCCCTCCTGCATCACGGCGGCGACCATCTCGCCGTACTGGTTGAAGATCTTGCCCTGCGTCAGCGCCCGGCCGCCACACGCCGAGGGGGACGACTGGTCGTACAACAGCCATTCGTCAGCCCGGAACGGCCGCATGAACCACATCGCGTGATCCAGCGACGCAATGTTCATGTGCTTGCGCACCGCGAGGTGATTGACCTGCGCCGAGCCCAGCAGGGTCAGATCACTCATGTAGGCCAGCGCACAGATGTGCAGCACATGGTCGTCGGGCAGCGGATCGCGATGGCGGAACCAGACCTGCTGCTGCGATGCCTTGCCCGGCACCCGGTGCACCTCGTCGCGACCGACCATCCGAACATCCCATTCGGCGAACTGGGCGAATCCGGCATCGTCGAAAGCGCCGCCTTTGGAGATGAAACTCTTCAGCTCATCGGGCGCCGGCGCGGCGGGCATCGCATCCTGATGCTCGATACCGCTCTGCTCGGTCTGGAACGACGCGGACATGCTGAAGATGGTCTTGCCGTGCTGAATGGCGCTGACCCGACGGGTGCAGAACGAGCCGCCATCGCGGATCCGCTCCACCAGGTAGACGGCCGGCGCCCGGGCGTCGCCCGGCCGCAGGAAATATCCGTGCAACGAGTGCACCTGGAACTGCGAATCCACGGTACGCACCGCGGACACCAACGACTGCCCGGCCACGTGGCCACCGAAAGTGCGCTGCAGGAAACCCGATTCAGGGCTGAATACCGCACCGCGGTAGATGTTGACCTCAAGTTGTTCGAGGTCGAGTATCTGCTCGATCGCCACCTATGTTGCTTACCAGCTACCAGCCGCGCTCGGCCAATCGGTGTGGCGCAGGCACATCCTCCACGTTGATGCCGACCATGGCCTCACCCAGACCGCGCGACACCTTGGCGAGGGTGTCCGGGTCGTCGTAGAACGTGGTGGCCTTGACGATCGCCGCGGCGCGGGCGGCCGGGTCACC
>JARLGS010000119.1 GCA_031292695.1 Mycobacterium sp.
CGAAAGTGCAGCAGCCCGCAGACGTAGCAGTGCATGTCGGCGTCAAAGGGATCAGACGGCTTCGCGGTCGCGGTCAGCAGCTCGTCGGCTTGGCTGTAGTTGGCTTCGCGGATCAACACCGTCGCGTAAGCGCAGCGCAGCGCATCCACCGACCCGATCGGCAACTGCAAAAACAGCCCGTCGAACACTAATGGGCGGAAATCGGCGCCCAGCACCCCGAGCCGGCGGATTTCCCACCCGAAGGTTTCTGCGGCCGCCCAGGCCCCGGCCAGCACCTCCAAAGTGTCCTCACCGGCCAGTACCCGGCCCATCCAGCCGTCACACACCCCAGGTTCGGCGCGTGTGACCGTGCGAAACATCTCGACGGCCACCTGCCGGTTATGGCTTGGCACCAAGCCGCCCACACCAATGCCCGATGCCAGCAACCCGCGGCGAAAGGCGCTGCCGGCCGGGGTTTCTGCCTCAATACCTGTCATGGTCCGCTTTGAATCTAACCTTCTAGGCTGCCCGGCGTGGATCCACACCAGTCAGGCGGCGCTCATAATCGAGGTTGATACGCAGCCGATACTGAAACGCCCACGTGCGGATCACCGCGGCGCCGGCGCCATCCTGCTCGATATGAATATCGGCGCCGCTGGCCGATCGCGGGCCCACCGTGCGCACCGTGACCGCCGCCCCCGCTGGTGCCGGGCCCCCCACACCGTCGTAGACGACCACATATGGGTACTGCGAGGTCGGCAACTGCTCGGCCAGCCCTGCCGCGCCGACCACCTGTAGCCCGGCCCCGGTGACATGCTGCCAGCGTTGCGGGTGCTTCGTGCACACCAACACCTGGTATCCGGTTGCGGCCGCACGCAACGCCATCTGCACCAGTAACGCGAACTCCCCGGCGATCGTCACCGTCGCCAGCTCGGTCGGGTCACTGAGATCAACCAGCAGCGGATGACCGGCGGCAGTCGTTCCGACGATGATGCCCGTAGCCCCGATCGGCACAGCCACCTTTTCTCCGGCCGCCAGCTGACGCGCCGGCACCCTCAGCCCACCGCCACCAGCGCCCAGCAGCCCGGCGCTCAGCCCGGCGTCGTGACGACCCGCAAACGGGTTCAGCCCCGTCAGCGGCGGCTCGGCCAGCGGCCCGCCGGTGTGATAGCGCACCATCACCCCCACTGCCGCGGCCCCGGTATCGCTGCGGCGCACCTGCACCGACACCACGGTGGCGTCGGTATCCGGGGCCCACAACCGGTCGATGGCGGTGCTGGAAATGTCGCCCGGCGACATCCAATAGGTCTGCACATAGCCGCCCGCGTGGCGCAACCGGCCCCACCCCGACACCAGCCCGGCCGGGTCGATACCAGCCAACAACGCCTCATCTGCGGCACGGATCTGGGCCGCGGTCAACACCCGCGCCGGGATACGCAAACTCGTCAGCTCCGCGGCCAGCCATTCGGCGGCGGCGCTCATCGTGGCCGCCACCGACTCGCGCCACACAATCGCGCGGGCACTCTCGAGCGCGTTAAGCCGCACCACCAGCCAGGTCCGGCGCTGCCCGACCGCGGGATGATCGCCCACCTCGACCGAATACACCGGCGCATAAGGGTGATGTGTCTTGGGGGCCCGACGCGCCCCCGCACTGACGATGTCGATGCCCTCCAGGCTCACATCGAACTGACCCAGCCCGGCGGCCACCGCATCAAGCGGCAGTTTCGCCAACGACTCCACGCGCGGGTAATCCAACACCGACGGGCTGTGCGGCGGCCCGTCGACAGCCACCACCGCCACCAAATGCGGCCCCACAGCACGGATTCCGACCGGACCAGACCCGAAGCTGCGCTCATAATCGGCCAGCTCGCCGCACGGCACTCCCAACCCTGAGCGCCCAGCGGTCAGCGCTCGCCATGCCAGCGTCAACAGCGGCGCACCACGCCAACACGGCAACGCCAGCAACGCCAGCAGCAGGCCCACCCCGACACCAGTCCACCATCCCGGCCGGCCCGCCGCGGCCGCGCCCGCAGCCACCAACCCCACGTCGACGACGAACACTGCTACCACGCGCGCCCAGCCGGCCGCCACACTCAACGGGAAGGTCGACTTCATAACCGCGCCCCCCGTCGGCGTATCAATGCTGCCGAGCCCAGCACCACCGAACACAGCAGCGCCAGCCCGCCCACACCGGCGCCGGCCACCCACACCGGGGTCATGTCGCGGCCCACCTTCGGCGGTGCGAGCACCAGCGGCGCCGACAAGCGTTGCGGCCCTACCGGTTCCCCCGGCGGCAGGTCATAGGTCAGGGCCGCTACCGGGTCGACGATGCCGTGCCCGACCTGGTTATCCACCCCGCGCGCCGGCGCCCGTGCGGTGGCCAGCAGCCGGTTGATCACCTGATGCGCCGTCAACTGCGGGTACTTAGCGCGCACCAAGGCAGCCACGCCCGAGACGATCGCCGCCGAAAATGAGGTGCCCGCAGGGGCCACCAACGTGTTCTTCGTGCCCTCGACCGCGTTCATCAACCCGTCATCGCGCGGCGAGAGGCTTTCGACGTCGGTTCCCGGCGCCGCGATCGACACCCAGGGTCCGGCCATGCTGCTGTCTAACGGGGCACCGGTGGAATCCACCGCGCCCACCGTGAGCACGTAATCAGAAAACCACGCCGGGGTAGCCACCGTCGTCACTCCCGCCCAAGCGCGAGGATCGTTGGGCGTCAACGGGTTATAGATCGGGTTCTGTTTGCAGTCGTTGCCGCCCTCGTTGCCGACATTGCCGGCCGCAGCCACGATCACCACATTGCGGTCCACGGCCGCGTAATGAATAGCCGCCCCCAGATCGCGCTGATCAATCATGTCGGTAGCGGTCATACACGACACCTCCGAGATGTTGATCACCGTGGCGCCCATGTTGGCCGCATGCACGATCGCGCGTGCCATCGTGCGGATATCGCCGGCTTTGCGCCGCGTGGCCGGGTCCTGGTTACCGGCGAACGCATCCTTGGGGCTAAACGCTTTGGAGCTTTGCCGGATCGCAATCACCTGCACGTCGGGTGCCACACCGGAAAACCCGTCCGCGGCCGGCGCGGCCGGAG
>JARLGS010001022.1 GCA_031292695.1 Mycobacterium sp.
CCGCGCGGGTTGGTGCGCTCGGCCAGCGTGGCCTTGAACGCGTTCAGGTCGTCACGTCCGGTGTGCACGACACCCTTGCTGTCGAGGACGACGATGTCGCGGATAACGCTTTCCAGCATGATCTTCGTGCATGCCACGCCGGCGGCACCGGCACCGGACACCACGACCTTGAGATCGTGCATGTCGCGCTCGAGCACCTTGGTGGCACCCATCAGCGCGGCGAGCACCACGATCGCGGTGCCGTGCTGGTCGTCGTGCATGACGGGACAGTCCAGGGCCTCAATGACCCGGCGCTCGATCTCGAAACATCGCGGAGCGGAGATGTCCTCCAGGTTCACCGCGCCGAACGTCGGCCTCAGGCGGATCAGGGTCTCGACGATCTCGTCGGGGTCCTTGGTGTCCAGCACGATCGGGATCGAGTCCAGCCCGCCGAAGGTCTTGAACAGCGCGCTCTTGCCCTCCATCACCGGCAGCGACGCGGCCGGGCCGATATCGCCGAGGCCCAGCACCGCACTGCCGTCGCTGACCACCGCGACCAGACGGTTGGCCCAGGTGTACTTCTTGGCCAGGGTCGCGTCCGCTGCGATGGCGCGGCTGACCTGCGCGACGCCGGGCGTGTACGCGATCGACAACGCCCGCTGGGTATCAAGCGGCTGATTCAAGGCTATGGAGAGCTTGCCGCCTTCATGGGCCGCGAAAATCTCGGCGTCGTCGATGACCACCTGGGGGGTGCGTACTGCACCTGACTTATCTGACACCGGGTCAGGCTACTTCACGTAAATGCTACCGGCGGGTTACGCGTAGCATTTGCCACTGGCCAGAATGGTCCACAAGTCCGCTCACCGGGAGACCTGAGAAATGCCGTCGTTCCGCGCTCTCCAGCCCGCAAAGCTGCGCCCGACCACGAAGACTGGCCCCAACGATCCGGACGCCAAGTCGATTCACGTGCCCGTCGCGCGCGCCATGGTGGACTGCGGCGTCTACGTCGACGGGACGCGGCTGCCCGGCAAGTACACGCACGGGGCCGCGGTGGCCAAGGTGCGTGAACTGCGCGCGGAGGGGCAGGACGCGTTCGTCTGGATCGGGCTGCACGAACCCGACCAGCACCAGATGCAGGCCGTCGCCGACGTCTTCGGACTGCACGAACTGGCCGTCGAGGACGCGGTCTGCGCACATCAGCGGCCCAAGTTGGAGCGCTACGACCAGACTTTGTTCCTCGTGCTCAAGACGGTGAGCTATGTGGCGCACGAATCCGTGGCCAAGGCCCGCGAGATCGTCGAGACCGGCGAGATCATGGTGTTCGTCGGCGCCGATTTCGTGGTCACCGTCCGGCACGGCGAGCACACCGGGCTGGCCGGGGTGCGGCATCGGCTGGAAGAGTCGCCCGCCATCCTCAAGCTCGGGCCCTATGCGGTGATGCACGCCATCGCCGACCATGTCGTGGACAGCTACCTGGACGTCACCGAACTGGTCGAGAGCGATATCGACACCATCGAGCAGAGCGTCTTCTCCTCGCACACCCAGACCGACATCGAGAGCATCTACCTGCTGAAGCGCGAAGTGGTCGAGTTACGTCACTCCGTGAATCCGCTGACCATGGCCCTGCAGCGCCTGCTCGCTGATCACAACGACCTGATCTCGAAAGAGATCCGGCGCTACATCCGCGACGTGAACGATCACAACAGCCAAGCCGCCGACCGGATCACCAGCTTCGACGACCTGCTGAGCTCACTGGTGCAGGCCGCACTCGGCAAGGTCGGCATGGAACAGAACGTCGACATGCGCAAGATCTCGGCGTGGGTGGCCATCGCGGCGGTGCCGACCATGATTGCCGGCATCTACGGCATGAACTTCGAGAACATCCCGGAATTGCATTGGCATTACGGGTATTTCATCGCCATCACCTTGATGGCGACGGTGTGCTCACTGCTGTACCGGACGTTCCGGCGCAACCACTGGCTCTGACGCCGCACGACGATCAGCCGACGAGGGTCAAGGCACGTTAAGGAGTGCGGCGATTTCTGCGAGGTCGCCGTGAGTACCGCCCCTGATGGCTCTTCAGTGAAAACCCGTCGCGGGACACCGCAGGCCAGGCATGATTTCGCCATGAGAATTGGACCCAAGGCCACCGCCATCGCGTGCGCCGTTGCAAGTGCCGCCCTCGCCGGAATCGCTGCGCCCGCCGCCAACGCCAGAGGCGCGGACGCGGTCATCAGGGATCTCGAATCCGAGGGATACACCGTCATGCAGAACTGGCTCAACGGAGCCAAGCCGCAGATCCTGCCGAGCTGTGCGGTGGTCAGGGTCAACAACCCGTCTTCGGATGAACCGGCCCCGGGTGACGTCGTCTGGGTCGATATCGTCTGCCCGAACAACGCCTCCTGACGAGCGCGCCGGTCAGCTGGGTTCGGCGGCCCGTCGCTGCTGGTCGAGCACATCCACGCCGTCCTGCTGCCAGGCGTCGCGCATCGCCTGGGCCCCCTTGAGTCGTACCCAGGCGGCCTCCGTGGCGGTGATCGGTGTCGCGGTCAGGATCCGCACCGGCTGGTACGGCTCGGGTAGCACCACGTCGCCGATATCGCTGGCACCCAACAGAAAAGCGGTGAACGCAGCGCCCTGCCACACCGGCTCTTGAAGGTCGATCAGGGCGTCGGGTTCCAGGATCAGGCCTTCGACGGCCGGCGCGGAAACCAGTACCGCGAGCGAGCGGGCCAGCCCGGTCGGGGTGGGGCCACGCAGGGATAGCACTGCCTCGGCCCGCGGCCCGCTCACCGTGTCGGCCACCATCGCCAGCGGGTCCATCATCGGATACCGCGAACAGCCTTGGGACGCATAGTGATACACGCCGTCAGCGGCCGGCCCGTAGCGCAGTACCTCGATGGTGTCGGCGCCGAGGAAGGTGACACTGGCGCCGACGGGTTCGCCGGTGCTGCCGTGTTCTGCGAAGTACTCGGTCAGCTGAGCCCGAACGGCGCCAAGGACGTCAACCATGGTTACCCCGCCGGTGGCAGGGACAGGTTGAGCCCCGTGGCGGGGTCGAACAGGGTGAGCTTCGAGGTATCCAGCGCCAGTTCGACCGGGCCACCTACGGTCGTCGGCGATTTGGCCGAAACCCTTGCCACATAAGTGTTTCCACTCGATCCAGCATCCGCGGTGTCGTCCGCGAGCTCCTCAAGTTGAGCGGCCCGGGCAGCGTCGCCCTCGATCCGGAAATGCACATACTTGTCGGCACCCAGGGACTCCACCAACTCGGCCTCGACTTCGAAGGTCAGCGACCGGATGCGCGCATAGGCATCGATGACCGACGCATCGTCGAACTGTTCGGGCCGCACTCCCACGATCAGGTCGGCCGGCGCGTGTTGGCGATCCAACGCTGCCCGGGCCTCGTCGGACAGGGTGACCTCGCCGAACGTAAGCTGCACCCCGACATCGGTCCGGGTGGCGGGGAAGAAGTTCATCGACGGCGAGCCGATGAACCCGGCGACGAACAGGTTCGCCGGTTCGTTGTACAGCTCATCGGGGGTGCCGATCTGTTGTGCCACACCGCCGCTCATCACCACCACGCGATCCCCCAGTGTCATCGCCTCGGTCTGGTCGTGGGTGACGTAGACGGTGGTGGTACCCAGCCGCGCCTGTAGTCGCGCGATCTCGGTGCGCATCTGCACCCGCAGCTTGGCATCCAGGTTCGACAGTGGCTCGTCCATCAGAAATGCCTTGGGACTGCGCACGATTGCGCGGCCCATCGCCACCCGCTGGCGCTGGCCGCCGGACAGCTGGGCCGGCTTACGGTCCAGCAGCTCGGTGAGATCGAGTATCTTCGCGGTCTCGTCGACCTTGGCCGCGATCTGCGTTTTGGGCAGCTTGGCCAGGGTGAGCGGGAAGGCGATGTTCTGCCGGACCGTCATGTGCGGGTACAGCGCGTAGGACTGGAACACCATGGCGATGTCCCGGTCCCGGGGCTCCTTCTCGTTGACCCGCTCGCCACCGATGCGGAGCTCGCCGGAGCTGATCTCCTCCAGACCGGCAATCATGTTGAGCGTGGTCGACTTTCCGCATCCCGACGGACCCACCAGAATCAGGAATTCACCATCGGCGATGGTCAGCGACAGGTCCTGCACTGCCGCCGCACCACCGGCATAACTCTTGGTGACGTGGTCCAACACGATTTCGGCCATGACCTATCCCTTCACCGCACCGGACGTCAGGCCCGCGACGATCCGTCGTTGGAAGATGAGAACAAAGATGATGATGGGCACCGTGATCACCATCGCGCCGGCGGCGATGGAACCAGTCGGTTCCTCGAATTGTGAACTGCCCGTGAAGTTCGCGATGGCCACCGGCGCGGTGATCGCCCGCGTCGTGGCGGTCAGCGACAGCGCGAGCAGCAGGTCGTTCCAGGCGAAGATGAACACCAGGATCGCCGCGGTGACGATACCCGGGGCGGCCAGCGGCGCGATCACTTTGCGGAAGGCCTGGCCCGGCGTAGCGCCGTCCATCTTGGCGGCCTTCTCCAGATCCCAAGGGATTTCCCGGAAGAACGCCGACAGGGTGTAGATGGCCAGCGGCAACGCGAAGGTGATGTACGGCAGGATCAGGCCGGGCCAGGTATCGAACAATCCGACTGTGCGCTCAATGTTGAACAGCGGTGTCACCAGCGAGATCTGGGGGAACATCGAGATCAGCAGCGCCAACCCGACCAGGAGCCGCTTACCCGGGAAGTCCAGGCGGGCCACGGCATAGGCGGCCATGCCCCCGATGGTCACCGCGATGACGGTGGTGATCAGGCCGATACCGATCGAGTTGATCAGCGCCGAACCGAACCCGCCGCCGGTGAAGATGCCCTTGTAGTTGTCGAAGGTGACCTGCCGCGGAATCAGGTTGCCGTCCTTGACCGTTGATGTCGGCTTGAGTGACAGCGAAAGAATCCACAGCACCGGCAGCAGCGCGTAGCCCACCACCAGAACGTTGACCACACCCCAGCCGGCCAGGCGGCCGCCACGTGTCTGCCCGCTCATCTCAGCGCACCTCGGCTTCCGCACCGGGCGCCGCGGCACCGAAGATCTTGATGTAGATGAACGCGATGATCGCCACGGTGGCGAAGATCAGCACGCTGATCGCCGAGCCGAGCCCGATGTTGAAGGCCTTGAACAGGTTGTCGTAACCCAGGATCGACACCGAACCGGTGTTGTTGGTGCCGCCGGTGAGCACGTAGATGTTGTCGAAGATCCGGAAGGCGTCCAGCGTCCGGAACAGCAGCGCCACCAGGATCGCCGGTTTCATCAGCGGCAGAGTGACTTTGGCGAATCGTTGCCAGCGGCCCGCGCCGTCCATCTGGGCGGCATCGAGTAGATTCTGCGGCACCAGGACCAAGCCCGCCAACAGCAGCAGCGACATGAACGGGGTGGTCTTCCACACTTCAGCCAGCACCACGATGGCCAGCGACGGCAGCTGCTCGGTGAGCGGCGCGCTGCCGGTGGGCAGCAGATTCGCCAGGTAGCCGGTGCCCGGCGTCCACGCGTAATACCAACTGTAGGAAGCCGCTACGGTCACGATGCCGTAGGGAATCAGGATGGCGGTACGCACCACACCGCTGCCGAACAGCGTCCGGTGCATCACCACTGCCAGCGCCATACCGAGCACGAACTCGATGGCCACCGACACCACGGTGATGCCCAGCGTGACCACGAATGCCGTCCACCAGTAATGGTCGGTGAGGATGGTGGTGTAGTTGGCCAAGCCGACGAATCGTGTCTCCCCCGGCGCGGCCAGGTTGTCGCGGTGCAGGCTCAGCCACCCCGCATAGCCGACCGGATACGCCGCGACCGCGAGCATCACCAGCACCGCGGGCGCGATCAACAGGTAGGCCAGCCGGCGCTCGGGGCGGGCCGAGTCGGCGCGGCTCATGGGATCAGCCCTTTGCCGTCGATGGCCTGCTGCACCTCGGTGGCCAGCTTGTCGGCGGTTTTTTCCGGGTCGATCTTGGTGATTGGCGCCAGAGTGGCCGAAATCCGCGTCGACACCGCCTGATACACCGGGGTCGCCGGCCGCACGGCGGCATCGGAAAGCTGCCGGCGGATCACTGCGTACTGCGGATACCGCGCCTGGAACTTCGGATCGTCGTACAGCGACGCCCGGACCGCCGGCAGCCCGCCCTCCACCGACGTGTACTCCTGATTCGCCGCACTGCGCAGACACCGGATGGCCTCGAATGCCTCAGCCTTGTGCGGACTGTCCTTGCCCACAGCAAGATTCAGCCCGCCGATGGTGACCCTGGCCGGCACGCCCGGCTCTACGGACGGATAGTCGGCGAATCCGAACACCTTTCGGCTGTCGTCGTATGCAGCCGCGAACTGCTCGTCGTCGGGGGCGAACGTCCCGACGTCGTTGATGGCGCTCTTGAGGTCTGCCCGCTGGTTCAAGGGCAGGAACGGCACGCCGCCCTTGACCGCGTTCTCCAGCATCGACGGCAGCACGAACGGCCAGTTGACCTCAAGCGCGGCCTTGCCCTGTTCCAGCGCCAGTCGCGCCGTGCCCTCGTCGGTCTGGGTGATCGACGGGTCCGCGCCGGGCGCAGTGGCGACCGACTTGATGATCTGCAGCGCCTTGACCGTGGCCGCCCGATGTTCCGGGGTGTCGGTCAGGGTGACGGTCTTCCCGTCGTCAGCCAGCACGCTGCCGCCGGCGCTGGTCAGCAGGGTGTTGAACCACACCACAAGGCCCTCGTACTGCTTGCCCTGCACCGCAATCCAGCTGGGTCCCCCGGCCGCGTGCAGCCTGGTCGCCTGCGCCACCATGTCATCCCACGTGGCGGGTGGTTCGGGCATCAGATCAGCGCGGTACCAGAGCATCTGGGTGTTGGTGGTGATCGGCGCGGCGTACAGCCGGCACTTCCACTGCGCAGTTTTCAGCGGCCCGGGCAGGGTGTCATCGGTGGCGTCGGCTTCCGCGTTACCGGACGGGTCGTCGGCCAGCGGCACGATCCACCCGGCCTCGGCGAACTCGGCGGTCCACACCACGTCGAGTCCGATGACGTCGAGGCTCTTGTCGTTGCCGGTCAGTCGGCGGGCCAGTTGCAGCCGCTGATCGTCTGCGCCTTTGGGCAGACTGACCTGCTTGATGCTGAAGCGCCCGCCGAGTTCGGCGTTGCACCGTTTTGCGACAGCCGAGAACGTCGCCATCTCGTTGGCCGAGGTGTACAGGCTGACGACGGTGCCGTCGCCACCGGACCCACAGGCGGACACCAACGCAGCGGCCGTACACGCCGACAACGCCGCCGCCCCTGCTGCCAACGCAGCCCGCAGCTGCCCCGCGCGCACCACCACGCCTCCCGTCCTGACGGGAACCTCCCGCGCGCAAACCGTAGAGCGCAGCACCTATGCGGTGCAACACCTGGTGCACCGAGGCTGACCTGCGCCGCCCGCCGAGGACGTACTCAGCGCGCAGCTGCGCGAGGAATCGCGATCTCTACGCGCACTCGACGTCAGAGCGAAAGACGCCCCAGCAAGTCCCGGCCCTGTTCGGCGCACACCGGATCACACAGGACGTCATAGCGACCCGCGACAAGCTGCATGGTGGAGCTGAAATCCCTTGCGCCACGGGACATTGCGTACTGCACACCCGAGGTGATCAGGCCGAAGAAGACGCCCGCGATCAGGCCGGTGAGCAGCGCCCCCCACGGATTGGAGCCGAAGAACCCGAGAACCAATCCGATGAACAGACCCAGCCACGCCCCGGTCAGCGCACCACCGCCGAGCACCCGTGGCCAGGTGAGCCGGCCGGTGACCCGCTCGACCTGCATCAGGTCCACACCCACGATCGTCACGTGCTGCACCGGAAACTGTTGGTCGGACAGGTAATCCACGGCTCGCTGAGCCTCGGCGTAAGTCGGATACGACGCGACGGGCCAACCCTTCGGCGGGGTCGGCAAACCCGGCTGGCCGCCGGGTCCCGGGGTTCGGTCGGGCTGCAGCGGATTCGTCATGCGGTGGTCTCCCGTCGCTCGCTGCGGATCAGGCTCGTGATACCACGATGCCATGAACTTGTAGGCTAGATTGGATTGCATGACAAGTCCGGGCGGGGAGGCGAGCCAGAACCCGTGGGAACCGGCAAACCCACCGTCGCAGCCGGCCGGTCCGGTGCCACCGCAGCACGGCACCAACGGCGAAACCACCAGCGACTACCCGGTGTACGAATATCCGGCGACCGGTGCGCCTGGGCCGACCACAGCACCCTGGATGCAGGCGCCGCCGCAACTGCAGCCGCCCATGGGGCCACCTTTCCCGCCGGGACCGCCCGGCGCCGCATTTCCCGGCCCTCCGGGCATGCTGCCGCCCGGTCCGTACGGTGCACCGCCACCGGGCATGATGCCGCCCGGGTATCTGCCGCCACCGGGATATCCGATGCCACCCATGTACCCGTCCTACCCGGCCCCGCCGTCGACCAACGCGCTCGCCATCGGATCCCTGGCCTGCTCGATCCTGGCGCTGCCGCTCGGCCTGATGATGTGCCTGATTCCGACGCCACTGTTCGCGCTCGCCGGCATCGGCCTGGGCATCGGGGCGATATCGCAGCTCAATAACCGTCCGCAGGGCGGCAAGGGCATGGCCATTGCCGGGATCGTGATTGGTGTGCTGGTCCTGTTGATTTGCCTGATCGGGGCCCTCTGGTTCTATTCGGGCGTGCGGATTGACAGCCCCAACGGGTGACGGCCTCGATGCGTCGAACTCTGGTGAGCCGTGGTGAGCACTGACGCCGACGCGCAGGCCGAGGCCCCGCCGCGCGGCCGGGTCAGCCGGATGGCGGTCTACTCGGTCCTGTCCTCACTGGTGGGCGTCGTGGTCGCACCGATGGCGCTGCTCGGCGTCGGGCTCGGCGTCATCGCCTATACGCGACTGCCCGCCACCGGATTACGCGGACGCGTACTCGCACTGGCCGGCATCGCATGCGGTGCACTCAGCCTGCTGATCAACCTGTTCCTGGTCGTACTGGTCCTCGGCGGGCAGGCGCCCGCCACCGGTCACGCCGGCTGAGCCGGAGGACTGAACCGGGGGCTGGTGCGCGTCATCCCGGCGGCCCGCCCCTTGCCTGCGATCACCAGAGCCATCTTGCGGCTGGCCTCGTCGATCATCTCGTCACCGAGCAGCACCGCACCGCGGGCCCCACCGGCCTGCGAGGTGTGCCATTCATAGGCTTCCAGAATCAGCTCGGCGTGGTCGTAGTCGGCCTGACGCGGGCTGAAAATCTCGTTGCCGGCAGCGATCTGGTCGGGGTGCAGCACCCACTTCCCGTCGTAACCCAGCGCCGCGGTCTGCCCGGCGACCCGCGAAAATGCGTCGGTGTCACGCACTTTGAAGTACGGGCCGTCGATCGCGTTGATGCCGTGGGCGCGGGCCGCGACCAGGATGGTCATCAGCACGTGGTGGTAGGCATCGCCGACGGCGTACCCGTCGGGCTGCTCGCCGACCACCAGGGTGCGCATGTTCAGACTGGCCATCAGGTCGCCCGGCCCGAAGATCAGTGCCTGCACCCGCGGCCCGCCGGCGATGGCGTCGGCGTTGATCAGGCCCCGGGCGTCCTCGATCTGCGCCTCGATACCGATGCGGCCGAGGGGCAAGCCGTGGGTCCGCTCCAGCTGCGTCAACAACAGATCCAGCGCCTGCACATGCGACACGTCACTGACCTTCGGCAGCACGATGATGTCCAGCCCGGCACCCGCGCGGGCTACTGCGGTGACCACCTCGATCACGTCGGCATGCGTCCACGGTGTGGTCCAGTCGTTGACCCGCAGGCCACGCAGCTGACCAGCCCAGCCCGGCTCGCACAACGCCTGCGCCACCCGGGCCCGGGCAGCGGCCTTCGCGTCCGGCGCCACCGCGTCCTCGAGATCGAGGAACACCTGATCAGCCGGCAGTGCCTTGGCCTTGGCGATCATCTTGTCGCTGCTGCCCGGGACGGACAGGCAGGTACGCCGGGGCCGATATAGGTTGTCCACGCCCACAGTCTCTACCCTGTGGAATCATGGTGGCGGTCAACAGGGTCTATGTGGCCAGGCTCGCTGGGCTGGTGGTTCTCGGCCCGGACGGCGAATCCGTGGGCCGGGTTCGAGATGTCGTGGTGAGCATGGGCGTCATCCGTCAACAACCCCGCGTTCTCGGACTGGTCGTCGAATTGCTTTCGCGCCGAAGGATTTTCGTCCCGATCCTGCGCGTCACCTCGATCGAGCACAACTCGGTCACGCTCACCGGGGCCACCGTCTCACTGCGGCGCTTCGAGCAACGTCCCGGCGAGGTGCTCGTGCTCGGGCAGGTGCTCGACAGCCGGGTCCGGGTCAAAGACCCGGAGCTGGAGCAGCTCACCGGCATCGATGTCGTGGTGGTCGACATCGCCATCGAGCAGAGCCGGTCGCGCGACTGGCTGGTCACCCGGGTCGCGGTGCGCCAGCGCAGGCTGGGACGGCGCACCACGGTGCACGTGGTGGACTGGCAGAACGTCACCGGACTGACCCCGTCAGCGCTGGCGCTGCCCGGCCAGGGCGTGGCACAGCTGCTCGAGCAGTTCGACGGCCAGCGCCCGGTCGCGGTCGCCGACGCGCTGCGCGATCTGCCCGCGAAACGCCGTTACGAGGTGGTCAAGGCCCTCGACGACGAGCGGCTGGCCGACATCCTGCAGGAACTCTCCGAACCCGAACAGGCTGAGCTGCTCGACCAGCTCGGCACCGAACGCGCCGCCGACGTGCTGGAGGAAATGGATCCCGACGACGCCGCCGACCTACTCGGCGAACTCGGTGCGACCAGGGCAGCAGTCCTGCTGGACGAGATGGACCCCGAAGACTCGGAGCCGGTCCGACGGCTGCTGCAGCACTCCCCCGACACCGCCGGTGGTCTGATGACACCGGAACCCGTGGTGCTGACCCCGGACACCACCGTCGCCGAGGCGCTGGCCCGGGTGCGCGACCCTGACCTGACCTCGGCGCTGGCGTCAGTGACCTTCGTCGCCCGGCCACCGACTGCGACCCCGACCGGCCAATACCTTGGTTGCGTGCACACCCAGCGACTGTTGCGCGAGCCGCCGGCCACCCTGGTCGGCGGCATCATCGACGCCGATCTGCCGGTCCTGTCGCCGACCAGTTCGGTGGGTGAGGTGACGCGGTACTTCGCTGCCTACAACCTGGTCTCCGCGCCTGTGGTCGACGACGAGAATCATTTGCTGGGCGCGGTCAGCGTCGACGATCTGCTCGACCATCTACTGCCCGCCAACTGGCGCACCGCCGATGCACCCGTTCCGGGCTCGGCACAGGGCATCACCGACAACATCTCCGGAGGCACCCGGTGAGCGAGCCCTCGGCCAGGCAGCGCCTGGACATTCCCCTCACGTCCCGATTCCGCTTCACCCCTCGGGTGGACGTCGAGGCGGTCGGCAAGTTCAGCGAGTCGATCGCCCGTTTCCTGGGCACCGGTAAATATCTGCTGATTCAGACGGTGCTCGTAATCATCTGGATCGCCATCAACCTGATCGCCGTAAGCCTGCAATTCGACCCGTATCCGTTCATTCTCCTGAACCTGGCGTTCTCCACCCAGGCCGCGTATGCCGCGCCGCTGATCCTGCTGGCACAGAACCGGCAGGAGAACCGGGACCGGGTGGCGCTCGAAGAAGACCGGCGGCGCGCGGCCCAGACCAAGGCCGACACCGAGTTCCTGGCCCGCGAACTGGCCGCGTTGCGGCTGGCGGTCGGCGAGGTGGCAACCCGCGACTACCTCCGCCGCGAACTCGATGAGCTGCGCACGTTGATCGCCCAGCAGAACGGCAGCAAGAACGGCTCCGGCAAGCGCAAATCCGGCAAGTCGCGACCGGCGGTCGAAGACGGCAGCAACGCGGACGAAGCCGCCGCTGACGAATCCAGCGCCAAGGCCGATGAGAAATCCCACTCAGCTGGAACATTGCTACGACAACCGCGACCAGAGTAGGTATGGTGACTTGGATCACAACACATGTCACCGGGGTCACTCCGGTATTCCACTTTCATAGGATGGGTTAGTGCACATCGGGAGCGACGCCGCAGACTCCGCGGACAACGCCGCCCCTGCCGCCGATTCCCATGCGCAGTCGGAAGACCCGGCGGTTTCGGAAGACACCGTGCTTTCCTACGACGCAGCCGTGCCCAGCCGGCGGCGCCGCATCGCCCGCGCCCTGCGCCGTCCCGCGGCCGGCGTCGCGGTCGTCGCCCCGCTGGTGCTGATGCTGGCGGTCGGCGGTTCGGCACCCAACCGCACGACCACGGTGCGCGACACCGCGGTCGCCGGCGTCACGCCGCTGGCCGCTGTGACGCCTACCAACCCCGTCCCGCACAACCGGGCCGGCATGACGGTGATCGCGGCCGACCAGATTCCCCGGGCGCTGCACATCGATCCGTCCAACCTCATGTCGCCGCAGCCGGCTTCGGTGGTGATGGCACCGGGCGGCCTGCGGATTCCGCCGATCGTCCTCAACGCCTACCGCACGACCGAGAGGACGATGGCCACCAGCGCCCCCGGCTGCGGCATCAGCTGGAACCTGTTGGCCGGCATCGGCCGCATCGAGTCCGGGCACGCCAACAGCGGTGCCACCGACGCGCGCGGCACCGCACTCACCCCGATCCTCGGGCCCGTCCTCGACGGGACCCTGACCGGCAACGAGGTCATCGTCCAGAGCATCTCGGCCGGGCGGGTGACGTACGCCCGGGCGCTGGGGCCCATGCAATTCCTGCCCGGAACCTGGGCGCGGTACGCATCGGATGCCATCGGCGATGGCAAGCCGGACGTGCAGAACGTCTTCGACGCCTCGCTGGCTGCGGCCCGCTACCTGTGCAGTGGCGGGCTGAACCTGCGCGATCCGTCCCAGGTGCTGACCGCGATCCTGCGCTACAACAACTCGATGGCCTACGCCCAGAACGTGCTGGGCTGGGCCAAGGCGTACGTCACCGGTATCGCCCCGGTCGACCTGCCGCCGATCGTCGGCCCGCCGCCCGCCATCGGCGACCAGCACCTGGACAACCCCGAAGGACTCGGGCCGGGCCTGCCGCTCAACGCGATGGGACTCCCCTCGGACGACCCGCTGGCCGTGACCCCCGCACTGCAGATGGGCCGCACCGGACCGGTGCCGGGCCCGCCGGATGCGCCCTCGCAAGTGCTGCAGCAGAACTGCGCGGTGTTCTGCCTGCAGTCGACACCGGTGCCTGTGATGCCCGCTGGGACTCCCGGAATGCCACCCGGACCGGGCACACCCGACGCCGGCGCACAGCCGGACGCACCCGCATTGATGCCGTTCGGCCTGCCGCCGGCTCCGGCAGCCCCGCCGCCGGCTCCCATCGCGCCTGCGCCGCAGGGCCCTGTTCCGGTCACCGCGGTCGGCGTGGGAACGCTGGCCGGCAATGCCCCGGCCGCGGCGCCCGGCCCGGTCGGAACCGCCCCGGGGCCCGCCGC
>JARLGS010001023.1 GCA_031292695.1 Mycobacterium sp.
CGAACGCGGATGACCGGCTGGCGCCGGCTATGGCGGAGCGCTGCGGCCGGCCTGTGCATTCTGGGGAGCAACTTGATGCCCACCGTCGCCCCGCAAGTGGTCCGTCCGAGCAGCGCACGGCGCGTGGTACTCGACGGTTTCGTCCCAGTTCCCCCCGGCAGCTTGGCGACGGCACCAGCGATCTTGGCTTGGCCAGCAAAAGACCCAGGCGACGTGCTGGACTATGAGTTTGATATTTCACCGGCACTGGCTGGCAACGACAAGGACACCATTGCCACGATCGGTGTGACGATCCAGCCGTCGGCGACCGGCGATCTGACGCTGAACTCTTCGACGGCGGATGGCAGCGTGGCGGTGCTTTGGCTTGCCGGCGGGCAGGTCGGGACAGTGTACTCGGTGCAGGTGACCATCGGCACTACGGCGGGACGGACGATCGGGCGGGCGATCTACCTGCCTGTGCTGGCGCTAGTGTCGAGCGCGCCATCGGCCAGCGCATTGACCACAGCCGACGGCACGGCCGTATCTGACCAGTCTGGCAACGCTATTACGGTCGGAGGCTGAACCGATGACGACCATCGACCAGATGGATGCGGCGACTGCCGTCGCCAGTACTGACGAGCTGCCGGTCAGCCAGAACGGTGTGGTTCGCAAGGCGACGCAAGCACAGGTCGTGGCCGGCCTGCAGCCGGCGCTGGCCGTGCCGCAGGCGAACCTGTTGGGACGCAGCAGCACCGGCACCGGGGCACCGGAGACAGTGGCGTTGGGGCCGGGGCTGTCGCTGGCCGGGGGAGTATTGTCGCTACTGCCACCGTCGCACACCTTTGCCGATCTGCCACAGGCCGGACCACCGGGCGGCGGCGACTTGGTGCCGTTGTGCCAGAACGGAAAGGACATGGAGCTGCCATATGCGCAGTTCATGGCGGGTCTGTCCGGGCTGGCGGGTGTTAACGGCTCGGGGTTGGTCGCACTGCCGAGCGGCGGCGCTGCGTCGAGGCGTTTGGCCGACCTGTTTGCCGATTCGGTCGCAGTCGAATCGTTCGGCGCCCATGGTGACGGCGTGACCGACGATACTGCTGCGTTCACTGCGGCGATGGCATCTGGCCAGCCGGTGCGGCTGGGTCATACCACCTACGTGGTCAACGGCCAGTGGACGATCAGTCAGCCCGGTGCCGTGCTGCTCGGCACGCCAGGGTTGAGCGTGCTGCGGCGGGTAAGTCAGAACGGCGGTGCGTGGATCGCCATCCAGGCGGACGGATTCCGTGCCGAGGGAGTGGTGTTCGATGCCAACAGCGCCGCTGTCACGCTGGAAAGCTGGGGGGTGCAGGTCGGCACGCAATGCCTTGCGTCCGACTTCCATCGCTGTGCCTTCCTGAACGCGAGCGGGCCCACACTGGGTTGCGGCTTGGTCTTCCTGGCTTCCGATCCGGCAATGTGCAGGCACGTGGTGGGCGACTGCGAGTTCGCGGGCTATGCCGCGCATGGCGTGTGGGTGCAGGCCTGCGACGGTGTGCTGGTGACGGAGTGCCGTGCCCACGACAATGCGGGATATGGCATCAACGTGGATTATGACGATCCTACATTCAAACAGCAG
>JARLGS010001024.1 GCA_031292695.1 Mycobacterium sp.
GTCGCACCCTGAGCCCCGGTCGCGCCGGTCGGCCCCGCAGGTCCCGTTGGTCCAGCAGGTCCAGTCGTCCCGGTCGCACCGGCAGGTCCGATGGCACCCGTCAGCCCCTGCGGTCCGGTTGGGCCCGCCGGTCCGGTCGCACCCGCAGGTCCCGTGGCCCCAGTGGCTCCCGTGTCGCCCTTGGCTCCGATGGCACCGGTGTCACCCTTCGCGCCCGTTGGCCCGGCCGGTCCGGCTGGTCCCGTGGCGCCGGTTGCACCAGTGGCACCGGTCGCACCCGTGGCCCCCTGAGGACCCGGGGCGCTGCTCAGCGTGACCTGCGTATCGCCCCGAGCACAGGCGTGTGTCGGCGTCGCACCCGGCGCGACGTAGTAGAGTTCGCCGCCCCTCGACAGGCAGCCGGTGAAGGGACCGGGGTTGCTCAGGGTCGCAGCGACGAGACCCCCGGTACTGACGAGCAGCAGCCCCGCTGCTCCGAGGACCGCGAGGCGCAGCCGCAGGCTGGCCCGCAGGCGGGCTGAGACGCCGGACACGGGACTCCTCCTTGGGACGCATCCGTGCGCGGGTCGGTCTCGCCAGTGGCTCGGCGCGGTCCCGGCGGCCAGAGTGTGGGCCGCGCGTCCAGCCCTCCGCGTACAGGCGGGATTATGATCCCGAGGTAGCGGTCCGGTGCTAGTTGTGGTGCCCCATCGCACCACTATCCGTCAGGCGGGCCGCACGGGAGCGGGATCGTCGATAGGCGCCGTGCTAGGGCAACGACTGCTTGGTCGCGGCGCTTCGAGCCGCCTACCACGGCCATGCTGATTGACTGACTCTGAGCACATGATCGCGGCGGACATTGGAGGCGCGGCTTGATGGACCCGACCATCGACGCGATGCTCATCGTCTACGCGGCTGCTCTGCGGCGGCACCAGCAGCACCTTGAGGACGGCTGCGACCAGTGGGCATGGCACGTGCTCGCCTGCCATCTCATCGACCGTGCGGTGTGGTCCGCCAACAGCAC
>JARLGS010000120.1 GCA_031292695.1 Mycobacterium sp.
GGCGCAGCATCGCAGGCGTCAGACTGGCAATGTACAAAGGGATTTCGTGCTCGGCGCGCATCGACAACCGCATCGGTTTTACCTCGCCGCCCGGCAGCGGTATCTGGAAGTGCTTGCCGTTGTATGAGATCCGCTCCCCTGCGATGGCCTGCCGGATGATATCGACGGTTTCGCGCATCCGGCCAAGCGGTTTGGTGAATGACACGCCATGCAAGCCTTCTATCACCTGAGGACCTGAGGCGCCGAGACCCAGCAGGAACCGGCCGCCTGACAGATTCGACAGGGTGATCGCGGCCTGGGCGATGGCGACCGGAGTGCGGGTCGCCAGCTGGATAATCCCGGAGCCGAGCAACATCCGGTCCGTGCATGCGGCATAGAAGCCCAACGCAGACGGGGCGTCGGACCCCCAGGCTTCGGCAACCCAGCAGATGTCGAGGCCCATCTTCTCGGCCTCGGAGATGAAAACCTTTTGGTAATCCCAGGTTCCGAGGCTCGCGGCCTCAACCGTTGTCGCCGCGCGCATCAGCCCTCAGCCCGCTGTTTGATATGTGCGAGTGCGGCCTGCATACCGGCCTCGAATTCACGGAGTCGGTTGAAGACGATCTTCTGCTCCTTGTCCGGCATCTGGGCGATCGCGATCGACAAGCCGGACGGCGCCGGTCCCATCTGGGCCCACTCGCTGAGCCGGGTCCCGGTGCCCTCGGGAGCCAGTTGCAGGCGCCAGGTGGCTGTCGGGTTCTTGGCATCGCCGATAGCCCAAGCCATCACATGCTGTGGTTCGTATTCGACAATTTCGGACTCCGTCGACCATTCGCCGAGGGCTGGGTGCTTGCTATAACCGATGAATCGGGCGCCGACACTGGGCTTGTCGCAGTCCCCTCTCCACTCGACTCGCTCCAGTTCTGGGCTGCACTCGGGCATCACGCTGATGTTGGAGGCCACTTCCCACACCCGTTCGGGTGACGCGTCGATCCACGTCGAGACTTCGACGGTCGGGGCATCGGCATACACCGCACCGGTCCACTCCATGATTCATCTTCCCTTTCGTGCGGTGCGTGTGTTTGGGGCGCTTGCGGTTTAGCTTGCCGGAACGGCGGCGAAGAGCGTCCGGGCGGCCAGCAGCAACTTCAGCTCGGCCTCGACGTCTTCGAGTGGCTGCAGGCTCGATGTGGCCCGGCACATGGTGATGGCCCCTTCGATGGCGCCGAGGGACATGGTTGCGAGCCGGCGAGCGACCGCGGTGTCGAGCCCCTCCGCCTTCAGACAATCGGTGACCAGCTGATGCCAGGTTCGGAAGATCTGATTGGCGTGCTGGGCCAGCGGCGATTCCGGCGGGGCGCTGACTGCGATGGACACCACAGGGCAGCCAGCGGCGAAGTTGCTCTCGCGCAGCAGCTTTCGCCAGAACGCGGTGAGTGCGTCAACGACGGCGGTGGGTCCGCCGTCCGCCGCGTTGGAGATGAGCCTAGAAATGGCGTCGCCGCTGAGCTGCGCTGCCTCGTCGATGATCTGCGCGCGGCCGTTCGGAAAATGGTGGTAGATCGAGCCGCGGGGTGCGCCGCTCCGGTTCAGCACATCGTCGAGAGTGACCCCGTCGCCGCCGCGCTCCCGCAGGAGTTCCACCGCGGCGAGCACCATCGACTGGCGGGTATCGGGCGGCATCGGCGGCATCCTGTCGGGAGGTCGGTTTCCCCGAATTATGATCGCTGTCATAACAGTGCGTCAATAGTGGGGTGCAGATCGGCTCCTGCGTGCCGTTCAGACACGATTTCAGCCGCGCAGTCGTGCCGATTATGAATTTATTCATAGCCATGGCTCTGCGGGTTTTACGTCTGCTCGCGGAGAAAACTAAAGCGCGCCATCCACATACGCGGCTCGACAGGCGCGTCGGGCCAATTTTCCACTGGTCGTCCGCGGGATGCCGCCGGCAGGTACCAGTCGTACGTCGGAGACCGGCACGCCATGACGTTCCGGCACCAATCGCCGGATTGTTTCGACCGCAGGCTGCGGGTCGCTACGCGCAGTTCCCGACGCGCGTTCGGCGATGATCACCAGATCCTCGCCGTCGCGCGCGGGCACGGTGAACGCGGTCACGTATCCGCGCCGCACCAGCGGTGACGCGGCGGCGACGGTGGCCTCTATGCCCTGGGGGTAATGCCGGCGGCCGTCGATGGTGATCAGATCGGCCAGCCGTCCGGTGACGTACAGTTCGCCGTCCAGGTAGAAACCCAGGTCTCCGGTACGCAGCCAGGAACCGGCGACGTCCGCGCCCTCAGCATGGCTGTCGTGCGCCAGGGTTGACCGCAACCGGGCCTGGAAGGTCTCGCGGGTCTCATCGGGCAGACCCCAGTAGCCCCGACCAATATTGTTGCCCTGCAACCAGATTTCGCCGACCTGACCGTCAGGCCGCTCGTCCCCGGTGGCCGGGTCCACCAGGACGGCCCACAGACTGCGGGCCGTCTGACCACACGAAACCTGGGCTACCGACTCGGGCGCGTCTTCGGCCACCGGTACCGCGGTGCCGGCCGCCAACTGATCGCGGTCGAAGTACCGCACGGTCGCCTCCGCGTCAGGCGCGATGTTCGACACGAAAAGTGTTGCCTCGGCAATGCCATATGACGGTTTGAACGCCGTCTTGGGGAGCCCGTAGGGCTCGAACACTGCGTTGAAGGTGTTGATCGCATCGGGGCTGACCGGTTCCGAGCCGATGATCATCACCACGTTGGCCAGGTCGATGTCGTCGCCGGGCTTCGGCGCTCCGCGTTGCGCGGCCCATTCGTACGCGAAATTGGGTGCGGCGGTGACCACCCGGCCCTCTTTCGAACCGTCCGACAGGGCCTGAATCCACCGCAGTGGCCGACGGATGAACGCGGTCGGCGACAACAGCGTGGAATGACCGCCGTACACGGTGGGAAAACCGATCATCGACAGGCCCATGTCGTGATACAGCGGCAGCCAACTTACGCCGTGGGTGTTGCGGTCGAGCATATCGATGGACAGGATCATCTGAATCAGGTTGGTGCCCACCGCTTTATGGGTGATCTCGACGCCGACCGGCGGCCGGGTCGCGCCCGAGGTGTACTGCAGGTGCGAGACGTCGTCGACGTCGAGCTGCACCGGAACGAACGCTGTGCCCTCGGCGTCCGGAACCTCGTCGACAACGATGACTGTCGGAGAACCGAGATCCGGATGCGCCGAAAGGAATTCGCGTACCGCCGCCAGCGCGGTGGTCGTCGTCAAGACCGCGGTCGGGCGGGAATCGCGCAGGGCGGTATCAAGCCGCTCGGCATGCCCGGGTAATTCCGGTGCGAACAGCGGTACCGCGATGGCGCCGGCCTTGATCGCCGCGAAGAATCCGGCGATGTACTCCAACCCCTGCGGGGCCAGGATGGCTACCCGATCGCCGCGGGACGTGACGGCCTGCACCCGTGCCGCAATCGCCTGCAACCGGACCCCGAGTTCGGACCAGGTCAATTCGATGACCTCGGCGTCAGCGGTGCTTGAGTAGTCCAAGTACCGGTACGCCACGGTGTCCGGGACGTTCGTGATGTTCCGGTCGATCAGGGCAATCAATGTGGTGCCGGGCGGCAGCGTCACCCGCCCCGACTCGTCCAGGCACTCCTCGATCTGAATCAGGCCGTTACTCGGAGTCATAACCCCACATTAGGCAAGGATTCGGCGCACCGGCTGTGGCGCTGCACACGGTTTGCGAGTTACCGGGGCCAACGCATTTGCGGCCGCTCGCGCCGCCGCGAACGGCCGCAAAATGTGCGCCGCGAGCGGCGTGTCACGGTACAAACACGGGCGCTCGCGGCAGCGGGTCTAGCGCACCCCACGGATGAGGCGGCCGGGGCGCGCGCCGGTGTCCACGCCGCGCCGACGGGTCACCGTGCCGCTGACGATCGTCGCGTCGTATCCGCTGGCGCCCTGCACCAGACGCTTGCCGCCGGCCGGCAGGTCATGCGCCATCTTCGGTGCGTGCAGAGTCAGCGCATCGAGGTCGATCACGTTGACGTCGGCCTTCTTCCCGACGCTGATCACGCCGCGGTCGGACATGCCGTAGAGCTGCGCGGTGTCGTGAGACTGCTTACGGATCACGTACTCCAGCGGCAACTTCTCGCCGCGATGGCGGTCGCGGGCCCAGTGTGTCAACAAGAACGTCGGATACGACGCGTCGCAGATCATGCTGCAGTGCGCACCGCCATCGGACAGCCCGAGCACCCCGGCAGGATGGGTCAGCATCTCGCGGATTGCGTCGTGATTGCCGTCGGAGTAGTTGAACATCGGAAACATGAGCATGGCGCCGGCGTCGGACTCGAGCATCAGGTCGTACATCGCGGTCAGCGGGTCCACGCCGCGCCGCTCGGCGATGGCCGCGACGGTGCGCTCGACGGTCGGCTCGTAGTCCGGCGGTTCCCCGATGTGGTACAGCCGATTTGCCGCGTTCTGCGCGAGCATGAACATGCCGTCGAACAGTTTGGTCGGGTCGATCGGCAGGTCCTCCTCGGCGAGGATCGCGGTCCGCACCGCGGACTCGGCCAGCTTCGTGGCGAGCTCTTCGCGCGTGCACTCGGCCTCCAGTCTGCGGAAGGTCGGCCGGTGCGTGAAGGCGTGGTGGCCCGGGAAGCCCAGCAGCATGCCGAACGGCCGTGCGGCCACCTGCGGGAACAGCCGGCTACCGGCGTCATGCGCCGCGGCGGACAGGTCGAGTTGCTCGCGCCACAGGTTGGGATCAGCGTCTACCTGGATCAGCGCGAAGCTCAAAGCGCAGTCGATCTCCGCGCCGAGCCGGCGCATCCACTGGAGTTCCTTCCGAGGGGCGACGATGTCCTCGCCCGCGGCGCCCTGCGGCGCCAGCTCGAACACCGCGGCCCCACCCGCTGCGGTGGCCCGGCCCAAGGCGAACAACTCGTCCTCCGCGGCAAACGTGCCGGGCACCGGCTCGCCGTCCATGGCCCGATGCGCCAGGGTCCGTGACGACGAAAAGCCAAGCGCGCCAGCTTCGATCGCTTCCTGAACCAGCTTGGCCATGGCCTTGATGTCGTCGGAGTTGGCCGGTTCGTTGCGGGCGCCGCGTTCCCCCATCGCATACGCTCGGATCGCGCCATGGGCAATCTGCGTGCCCATGTCGACGGCCAGCTCGCGCTTGCCGATCACGTCGAGGTATTCGCCGAAGCTCTCCCAGCCCCAGGTGATGCCCTCGGTCAGCGCGGTGCCGGGGATGTCCTCCACGCCCTCCATGAGCGCGATCAGCCATTCCTCCTGACCTGGGCGGACCGGTGCGAAACCGACGCCGCAGTTACCTGCGACGACCGTGGTCACCCCGTGGTTACTGGACGGCTCCAGCACGCTGTCCCAGCTGACCTGCCCGTCGTAGTGGGTGTGGATGTCGACAAACCCGGGAGCGACGATCTTGCCGGTGGCATCGATGGTTTCGGCGGCCTCGCCGACCAGTGCGGGGTCATTCGGGCTGCGCCGATGCACCTCGACGATCTTGCCGTCCTTGATCGCGACGTCGGCTGTGAATCGGTCGTTGCCGGTGCCGTCGACAACGGTGCCACCGGTGATCTTCAGATCGAACACGTTCGCTCCCTCAGTGCTGCTCTGCTCGCCTGCGGCAGTAATGTAACACCGTTACACGACGGCTAGCTGAGATGAACTAGGTAATTCCCGAATCCTCACGATTAGTGTGTGCGGAAATGGAAGGAGGTGGTCGTGGCTGAAGTGACCCAGCGCGGGCTCGGTAGTGCATCGAGAAATGTTGATGCTCAGCTGATTCTGGACACCGCGGCGACATTGCTGGAACGCGAAGGTGTCGCAGGGTTTTCGATGCGCGGACTGTCCGAGCACCTCGGCGTCGCCGTCACGTCCATCTACTGGCACGTCGGCGGCCGGGACAAGCTGTTCGACCTGCTGATCGACCGGCTGATGGGTGAGATGGCAAGCCTGCCCGCCGTCGGCGACACTCCGGCCGAGCGGATCGCCGCACTCGCGCGGGCGCAACGTACCGAACTCATCGACCGTCAACACCTGATGGCGATCGCGCACGAACGGGACCGGACGCCGTCACTGTTCCAGCCGGTGCAGCAGACACTCGCGGCCGAACTCGCCGCGCTCGGAATCACTGGTAACCGCGCGGCTTTGGCCCTGCGATCCATCGAGGTGCACGTGATTTCCTCTGCGCTGATGCAGTTTTCGTCCATCCGTAGCGGTGAGCACCAAGAAGAGGATGCTTCGCTGTGGGGCGACGACTGGCCGGATCAGCAGCTGGTCGACGCGCTCCGTTCGCCAACCGACTACGACGCAGTCTTCGAGTACGGACTCGCGGCGCTACTGGCCTCCCTGAGCTGACATTGACTCCCGGAATCTGTTGCGGCTAAAGAAGTCTCGCCAGGCCGGCCGAAATCACTTGGTGGAGAACCGGCGCTCGCGCAACAACGGCGCGACCTGTCCGGAGAGCACTCGGCCGCGTTCGATCATGGCTGTGGCGATCGCAGTCGGATGCGTGGTCAGATAGAAACCACCGGCCGCGGACTGCTCGAAAATGGTGTCGGCGGCGGTCAAGGCATCCATGGCAACGAGCTTGTGCATCGCGGACCGTTCCGACTCCGAAGCATCGGCGGCGCCGTCGCCCTCCACTCCGCCTGCAGCGGTGAAGATGTTGGATTCGACGGGCCCGGGCATCACCGCCTGCACACAGATGTGCTCGGCGTGACCGGCCAATTCGACCTCTAACCGCAGGCATTCGGTCAGCGCCAGTACGGCGTGCTTGCTGACGATGTACGGCGCCTGCAGTGGCACGGTGGACACCCCGCCAACCGATGACGTGTTCCACACCCAGGCCGGCTCGGTCGTCGCCATCATGGCGGGCAGGAACGCGCGCACTCCGTGAAAGACGCCGCTGACATTGATGTCCATGACGCGACCCCAGTTGGCCACCGGGGTATCCCACAGGTAGCCGAACTGCTCGACGCCGGCGTTGTTGACCAGCAGGCGGACGGGGCCGATGTCGCCGTTGACGCGGTCGGCGAGCGCCTGCACCGCATCCGGATCCCGGACGTCACAGACCGCATCGACCGCGGTGGCTCCGGTGGCGCTGAGCTCGTCGCGCATGGTGGCCACCGCGTCGGCATCGACGTCGGCCAGCACGGTGGTCATGCCGAGCCGGGCCGCGTGCCGGGCGAGGCCGGCACCGATTCCCGAGCCGGCACCGGTGATGACCGCGACGCCGCCCCCGAACAGTTCCTTTGCACCCATGGCCGAAGTAAAGCGCAGCACCCGGGTGCTCGGCACGGCGATCGTCCGATCAGTGGAATATCCGATCGTGACCGTTTCTGTCGAAGCGGTGACCAATTGCTGTATATGGTCATCTCCGGAGGTGCTGGCATGGACGATGCGGATTCGGCACGCAGGCAGCGCGCTGACCGGATTCTGGACGGCGCCCGAGACCTGCTGCTGCGCTGGGGTTATCGACGGGTGACGATCGACGAGGTGGCCCGCAAGGCCGGCGTCGGCAAGGGCACCATCTATTTGCACTGGCGCTCGCGTGAGCAACTGTTCCAGGCGGTCAGCGCGCGAGAGGCAGCGGCAATGACCGCGGCGATCATCGATGGGCTGCAGGCAGATTCAGCTGAAGTGGCCCTGCATCGTCATCTACGTCGACTGTTTGTGGAAGCGATGAGCCGGCCGGTGCTGCGAGCGCTGTACACCCGCGATGCCGACACGCTGGACGCGTTCCTGACGGCCAAGAGCCATGTGCAGATCGAGGAAGTCAAACGTGAGGTCAACCGGGATTACCACGGTGTGCTCGCTGCCCACGGCATGGTGCGGGCAGACCTGAATCTCGATGTGCTCGACTACACGCTGTCCACGATCGTGTTCGGGTTCTTTGCCGCAGAACCGTTCCTGTCCCCTGCTGTCGACCTGAATCTCGAGCAGAAGGCCGATCAGCTGGCCGACACCGTCCGCCGGGCATTCGAACCCCCGAAGGTGTCCAGTGCTGCGGCGGTGAAACAGGCTGCGGCCCAGGCAGTTCCGATATTCGGCAGACTGGCCGACCATTACCTGGCCCAGGCTTACGGCGGCGACCTGGCATGAGCCGTAGGGGTTGCGCCTACGACAGGCGTTCGGCGATCGGGCCGAGCGCCAGCACCGGCAGGTATTCGAGACCGACCACGATCAGCGCCACGCCGATCATCAGTCCCACGAACGCCAGCGCATGGGTTCGAAGCGTGCCGACAGTGATCACGCCCGAACGCTGCCCGGCGAAGCTGGCCGCCAGCGCGAGCACCAATGCCATCGGCAGGTAGCGACCCAAGACCATTGCGACGGCAAGACCGATGTTGAATCCCGTTGTGTTACCACTGAATCCGGCGAATGCGCTGCCATTGCCGGCCACGCAGCTGGTGAAGGCGTAGAGCACCTCAGCGAGTCCATGTGGGCCCGAATTTCCCATCGCCTTGGTACCGGCAGGCAGGGCCATGGCAATGGCGACGCCACTCAGCACCACCACTGGCGCAGTAAGCACCGTCAGACTGATCAATTTCATTTCCCGGGCGCTGACCCGCTTGCCCAGGTACTCCGGCGTGCGACCGATCATCAGTCCGCCGAGGAAGACCGCGAGCAGGGCGATCACCACCAGACCATAAAGGCCGCTGCCGGCGCCGCCGGGGCTGATCTCCCCCAGCATCATGTTCGCCATCAGCACGCCGCCACCCACAGCGGTGAAACTGTCGTATGCGGAGTTCGCCGCGCCGTCTGCGGTTGCCGTGGCCACCTGCGCGAACTGGGTGCTGCCGGGCACACCGAAGCGAAGTTCCTTGCCTTCCAATGCCGCACCGACCGCACTGGTGACAGTGCCATGAGGCACAGTCTCGGCCACACCGACGACTGCAGTGCCGAGTCCGAAAAGTGCGACGACGACGACGAGCAGGGCCCAGCTCTGGCGTCGATCGCCGACCATCACGCCGTAGGTCCGCACGAGCGACACCGGGATGACGGCCATCGCCACGATCTCGATGACATTGGTCAGCGGGGTCGGGTTCTCGAACGGATGGGCGCTGTTGGCATTGAACGCGCCGCCACCGTCACCCGACATCAGCTTGATGGATTCCCACGACGCCACCGGCGCGGTGGGCAGCGACTGCGATCCGCCGGCCAGGGTGCTGATCGACTGTGCTGCCCCGAATGTCTCCAGGACACCTAGCATGACGAGCAGGATCGCAATGATCGCCGCCATCGGGAGCAGGATCCGGATGACGCCGCGCACCAGGTCCACCCAGAAGTTTCCGAGTTCGGCGGTCTGCCGTCTGACGATGCCGCGGATCAGCGCAATGGCCACCGCCATGCCGACCGCGGCACTCGCGAATGCCTGCACCCCGAGACCGGCCATCAGACCGAGGTGGCCGAGCGCCGATTCTCCTGCGTAGTTCTGCCAGCTGGTGTTGGTGACGAAGCTGACCGCCGTGTTCAGGGCGAGCAGCGGCGTCATTCCCGGTGCGCCCCACGGCGCGGGCAGGTGCGTCTGTAGGACCAGCAGAGCGAACAGCGCCAGCATGCTGACCACCGAGAACGCCAACACCGAAGCCAGGTAGAAGAGCCAGCGCTGTTCACGAGTGGGGTCAACACCGGCTATTCGGTAGACGAGCTTCTCGGCACGCCAATGTTTCTCACTGGAGTACACCGACGCCATGTAATTGCCGAACGGTACGTGCACTACCGCCAGGATCGCGCAGATCGCGATCAGTTGCAGCCATGCCGCCAATCCCCAGTGCATCGTCCCGCCCTTCCCGTCAACGGGCGAGGTGCTGCCCGCGGGTGCCGACGTTAGACCGGGATAAGGGGAATGTGACCCGGTCTTGACGCGATCTGTACACCCGATGTGAGGTGGGCTACTACGACGGTGGGCTGACCTGTGCGATGACGGCCTCGTATCCGCGCGTCACGTCGGCCCGATCATCGGGATCAGCCACCGAGCGCTGGCTGGCCCGTTGAATCCGCTCGGCCTGGCAGACCAGAATCGTCCGGCGGCGGCGGTCCGGAGTCTGTTCGATGACCTTCACCAGTGAGTCCAGTTGCCGGATCATCACGGCAGGCATGCCGTCGGCGGCCTGCCGGATTTTCTCGTAGGCACGCTCCACCAGCCGTTCGAAATCGGCGTGATACTCGATCACCCTGATGTGCCCGGTCGCATCGCGGCGGGTCTGTTGCGGGCGCCACGACGTCGAAATCCGACACAGGCAGTCGCCGATCCAGTCGATACACGTCAACGCGGTGAAGGTGTCGTTGACCGCCGGAGACAACGCGCGTAGCGCGATCTCGACCAGCTGGTCGAATCCGAAGGAGATGTCCTGGGTTAACGTGCGATAAGGGCCGGTTACGTGACCGCGCAACAGATTCTGCTCGACGAAGTGGGCCGCCTCGGCCGGCCAGACCCGGGCCATCACTTGACCGGCCACCAGGAAATGACCTGGGCGATACGGCAACTGGATCACCGCGTCAGCGGTAGTCGCCACCTTCAGCAGGCTCGCGTGCCGGATCACCTGGAGATATCCACTGTGCTCGGTGCGGACCTCGGCGCCCGATGCCTGCAGCCGCTCAAGGAGCTCGTCACAGGATGGGCCACGCGCCGCGCCAACACCGAACAAACGGCCATTCTCCTGTGCCGAGATCTCGTCAGCCAGAGTTCCTGCGATCTTGGCGATCACGATCGGCAACTGGATCATCGAGGCAATGTGGTTCAGGAAATAGATGAGCACCCCAACGTCGAGCAGGGTCAGCACCAACGCTGCAGTGATGGACAGGTGTGGGACGAAGTCGCCGTGCGATCCGCCGCCGATCGACACCAGGGTGATCACGGCGTAACAGAAGGTTGCAACGAAGGCGCCCAGCGTCAACTGGGTGCCGACGTCTCGCACGAAGTTGCGCAACATCCGCGGACCGAACTGGGTGGACGCCAGGGTGAGCACCACGATGGTGATCGAGAAGACGATGCCCACCACGGTGATCACGGCTGCGGCTACCGTGGTCAGTACCAGGCGGGCAGCATCAGCGGTGCCGCTGAGCACCCAGGAGGGCAACGTCACGGTACCGACGTACGCGGCGCGGTCGACCGTATAGGTGGTGATGAACAACGCTACGACCGCCACGGTCATCGCGACGGGCGCCACCCACAAGTTGGTGCGCAGAGCCTCCCTTCGCCAATCCGATGCCAGATACGCATAACCTGGCATCAGGACTCTCGCCTGCGCATCATGGCTGCGATCCAACACTGTCGGGTCACCCGGCGCGAGACTTGTGGGCGTAAACAATTCGCAAAGATTTCCCGGTGGCCGTGACGGCACGTCCTGCTCGGCGTCCCGACCGCTGGGGAAAGTCCAGCGCCGCAGTGGCATTACGGTAATTTCAGCAACCGGAGCGGGCAGTTGCTCAGACCCCGGCTTCGACCTCCGCTTTCGGCGCGGCGCGTAGCACGCACCGCGCATAGCCGATCCAGCACACCAGGCACGCCGCCAGCCCGATCCCGATGATCATCGGTGGCGCCGGACCGAGAACAACTGAGACAGAATCACTTCCGGGCAGCCGCCGGTCGACCGTGCCGCCCGTCATCAGGGGCAGCAACCCAACGAAAAAGCAGGCGATGGCGGCGGCCAGCGCGGTGCCGAACATGGCACGGACCGCACTGACGATCATGGTGCCGGCCCCCAGCAGGATCAGCACGGCGAAAGGCAGCGGCCGCAGTTCGGCGCCGAGATTCCCGGCCACGGTCCATGGGCCCCAGCCGCTCATCGAGCCATTGCCATGGCTGGTGTGAGCCGTGTACCACGGCAGTGCGGCGGATATCACGATCATGGCCGTGGCGATGATCCCGATGGCCCACCGCGTAAATACGTTCTCGATGCTGTGCTCCTCTGGACCGGTCGCGCGATGTCCTGACTCATCCTCCGGTGAACGTAGGCTGCACCATCGACAATATCGCCACGGCCATGGCGATGAGCATGCATAGGCTGAGAACGACCATCCCGGCTACCAGTAGGCCCCGAGTCGTCTGGCGTCGTGCGCGGGCCCGCTTCGCGCTGCGGTTGTCCACCGCATAGGTCATGGCGACCATGGCGAATGTGACGTCGATGTACTCGTTGCCGATAGTGTCCGCGCCGGCGGCGATCTGCTGTAGCCGTCCCGGGTCGATCAGCACCCCGACCGCGGCGAAGCGTCGGCTCATTCGGCGCGCGTGCGCCCGGCTGAGTGGGTCGTCGCACACGTACACGTGGTGAACCGGGCCTGCCACCTGCGTTCCCTCGATCCGGCGTCCGGGCACCCCGAAAAATGCGGAAGGCGCCCGGGAGTGAAGTTACTCCGACGGGCGCCTTCGCACACGGCAACAGCAGAACCGGGACGGCTAGAGACCCATGTCCTTGGCGATGATCATCTTCATGACCTCACTGGTACCGCCGTAGATGCGGCCGACCCGATTGTCGGCGTAGAGCCGGGCGATCGGGTACTCGTTGATGTAGCCGTAGCCACCGTGCAGCTGCAGGCAGCGGTCGATCACGCGGGCGGCCGCGTCGGTGCAGAACAGCTTGGCCTTCGCCGCGTCGGCCGCGGAGAGCTCGTCGAGGTCGTGCGCCTCCATGGCCCGGTCGACGACCGCTTCCATGGCATCGACGTCGGCCTGGCAGGCCGCCAGCTCGAACTTGGTGTTCTGGAACGATGCCACCGGCTTGCCGAACACGGTGCGGTCCTTGGTGTATTGCACGGCGAAGCGGACGGCGGCCTTGGCCTGCGCGTAGGCGCTGACCGCGATGCCCAGGCGCTCGCGGGGCAGGTTCTGGCCCAGGTAATTGAAGCCCCGGTTGGCCTCACCGAGGATGTCCTCGACGGGGACCTTGACGTCGGTGAAGTTCAGTTCTGCGGTGTCGGAGCAGCGCAGGCCCAGTTTGTCGAGCTTGCGGCCGACGGAGTAGCCCTCAAGCTTGGTGTCGACGACCAGGAGCGAGATGCCGAAGCGGCGGTCGTCTTCCTTGGGCGCCTCGGTGCGGGCACACACGATCACCCGGTCGGCGTGCACTCCACCGGTGATGAAGGTCTTCGAGCCGTTCAGGATGTAGTGCGTGCCGTCCTCGGAAAGCTTTGCGGTGGTGCGCATTCCGGCGAGGTCGGAGCCGGTGCCCGGCTCGGTCATGGCGATGGCGAACATGATATCGCCGCTGAGCATGCCGGGGAACCAGCGCTTCTTCTGCTCGTCGTTGCCGATGTCGCGGATGTACGGCAGGCACAGCCCGACGTGCACGCTGGAGCCGCCGAAGGACACCGCGGCGCGGGACAGTTCTTCGGTGAGGATGGCCTGGAACTTGTAGGAGCTCAGTCCTTCGCCGCCGTATTCGGTCGGGATCTCAGCGCCGAAGATGCCGAGTTTGCCCAGTTTGTAGTAGAACTCGCGGGGCACGATGCCCTTCTCGAACCACTCGTCGTAGACCGGGCTGACCTCGGACTCGACGAAGGACCGGATCATGGCCCGGTAGTCCTCGTGCTCCTAGCGGTAAACCTCGCGCTTCACAGGCATCTCCTCAAAAGTGGTGAACAGTGTTAGCTTGTTTCTGACACAATAAGCTAACGGTGTTCGCTAATTCAAGGGAGGCGTAGATGGGCAGGCCCCGGGTACCGCTGCTGAGCCGAGAACGCATCCGCGACACCGCGCTGGAACTGATCGACCGCGACGGGCTGGCTGAGCTGTCCATGCGCAAACTTGCCGCCGAACTCGGCGTGCAGGCGTCGTCGCTCTACAAGCACTACCCCACCAAAGATGACGTGCTCGATGCCGTCGCCAGTCGCGTCGCGGCAGAAATCGACATTGACGGGTTCGACCGGGGCGACGACTGGCAGGTCGCCCTGGCCGCATGGGCCCGGTCCCACCGGGCGGCACTGGCGGCCCATCCGAATCTGGTGCCCTACTTGGCCACTGGGCCCGGCCGCCGGGACGAGAGTCTGCGGGTGGCCGACGCTGTGCACGGTGGCCTGGTGGGCGCCGGCTGGCCGCCGCGCGAAGCGACGCTGATCGGTGCGGCTACCCGGTCATTGGTCCTGGGATCCACGGTCGGCTCGTTCTCCCGGGGGTTCACCGATGATGTCCAGGTGTACCGGGATCGGTATCCGCACATGGGCCAGGCGCACCTGTTGCGCGGTAAGGCCGACGAGATCGACAGCGCCGGCTTCGAACTGGCGCTGACGTCGTTCATCGACGGGCTGTCAATGCGATTCGAGGCCATCGAGGATCGGCGCTCCCGACGTCGCACCGGCACACAGTGATTTGTGCACGTTCTGTGCCGCTGAGCGTTACAAAACGTGCATAAATCACTTGCCCTGGGGCCGGCTCCCGCCGCTGAACGGGTTCAGCTTCGACACGCCAGGAATGTTCGACAACAGGCGGAACACCTCGTTGCCGGTGTTCACCAGCGCTTCCAGTTGCGGGAGCAGGGCATCCAGGGTGCGGAACATCGGGTCGGCCATCGCCATGTACCGCTCGGTGCGGTCGATCGTCGTGTTCAGCCGCTCGGTTGCCACCGCCAGATTCTCGATGAGATCTGGTACCTGGGCAGCAAGTTGTACAGAGGCAGGAGGAATACGCAAGGCACCGCTGGCCACCGCCTGCGCAGTATCGACGGCGGACTGGGCAGCATCGACCGCGGACTGGGCCGCGGCCTTCAGGTCGCTGGGTTTGGGGATCATCTGTCCGGCCATACAGCTAACTGTGCCGCACCCGGGCCCGCCTGTCCCGTGATCGACACGGCTACACCTCGGTAACGCTGCTCACCGCCAGGACGGCAGCACCAGGATCTTGACGTGCTCGTCGGGGTTTCGCAGGGCGGTGAACGCGTCGGCGATGCCGTCGAGGCCGGTGCGCCCGGTGATCAGCGCCTCGGCGTCGATATCGCCGGCAGCCAGCCGCGCCAGCACCTTCTCGTACGCCTGGTCGTACGGGCCGTGACCGAAGTTGATCGCGATCTGCCGCATCTGGGCGACCACCGGGATGATCGTCTCCTCGGCGAACGGGGATGCGACCACCTGGATGCGCGACCCCCACGGCAGCGCGCCGGGCGTCACCACGCGCGGGGGGCCCCCTCAACCCAACCCAAACATAATGGCTAAGTGGGGCCCGCCCTGGTGTGTGAGGGGCGGTTCCCGCC
>JARLGS010000121.1 GCA_031292695.1 Mycobacterium sp.
GCCGAGCGCATCGGTGGTGCTGACGAGACGGTCGAGCTTGTCGTAGGCGTTGGTCGTGACGTTGCCCAGCGGGTCGGTCGACGCAACCAGGCGTCCCTCCCCGTCGTAGCGTGCCAACGAAACCGCAAGGTCGGGCGTGACCGTGGCATAGGCCCGGTTGCGGTCGTCGTAGTAGGTGTGGGTGGTGCGCCCGAGCTCGTCGGTCGAGGTCACGAGGTTGCCGACAGGGTCGTAACCGGCCGTCAGGATGGAGCCGTCGGCGTTGATCACTTCGACGAGCCGCCGGTCGGGATCATAGACGGAGCGCGTGGTGCGCCCGAGTGCGTCGGTCGTCGCGACCAAGTCGCCAATCGCATCATAGGTATAGGTCGTGACGTCCCCGAGCGCGTTGGTCGTCTGAATGAGCCGATCGATCAGGTCATATTCATATGTTGTAGTATTGCCATCCTCGTCGGTGGTGCTCCGCAGGTGGCCGCGGTTGTCGTAGCTGTAGCTGACCGTCGAGGGGAGGCCGGTCGTCACGGTCAGGACCTGGCCGGCGTCGTTGTACGCGTAAGTGGTCGTGAAGTCGCCGGTAGCGCCGGGCTGGTTCCCCCTGGGCGTGGTGACCGTGAGGACCAGCCCGTGGGAGTCGTACGTCATGGTCGTCACGTTCCCGAGCGCGTCGGTAATCTTGATCGGATTGCCGTGGCTGTCGTACGTGAACGTGGTGACGCGTCCGCCGGGCTGGTTGATGCTGGTGACCTGGCTGTAGACCGGGTCATAGGCGTATGTCGTGACGTTCCCCGCGCGGTCGACGTCCTTCGTGAGGTTTCCGCGCGCGTCGTACGTGTAGGTCTCGGTCTGGCCGAAGACGTCGGTCGACGCCGTCATGAGGTCGTTCTGCCAGACGAACGACTCGGTGGCGTTGTCGGGGAAGCGAATGGATGTCTGCTCGCCCTGGCTGTTGTAGCCGTAGGTCGTCGTGTTGCCGCGGGCGTCGGTGTAGGCCGTGAGGTTGTCGTAAAGGTCGTAAGTGTAGGTGTCGGTGAAGCCGTCCGGGTCGGTCACCTGGTAGGCGCGGCCGTCTCCGTAGTAGCTGAAGGTGGTGACGCCGCCGTTGGGCAGGGTGACCTGGCGCAGCAGCCCAACCCGCGCTGTGTCGGTGTAGTACGCGTACTGCTCGACGGCCGCCGGCGTCTGGGCGTCGGTGGGAGAGGCGACTGCGGCCAGCTCGTTGCCCGTGTACGAATAGGTCCAGGTGCGGCCCGTGCCGTCGCTGATCGACGTGATATGGATGCCGGTGTAAGTGAAGGTCAGCGCGCGCTCGGGGGCGTCGGCCTCGATTACGTGCGCGATCTGGCCGTTGGCGTTGTAGGTGATGTCGAGCGCGTTACCGTTGCGGTCGTTGGTCTCGATCAGCCGGCCCGACGCGTTGAACTGGAGCTCGAGGCCCGTCGTGTCGACGAACGTATAGCCC
>JARLGS010000122.1 GCA_031292695.1 Mycobacterium sp.
AACTGGTCGTCGGCACTCAGCGGGATGTCGATGGTCTTGTCCGGCACACCGTCGCCGTGGAAGAACCAGTTGTGGTTCTCGAACTGCAGCCACGCGGCGGCCAGCGCATTGATGATGCCGGCCGGCTTGAAGTCGTCGCGGGCCATCAGCTTCCGGCTGATCACCCGTGGGTCCGGCTTGAGGAGTCGCTTGACATCGGTGACGGTCATCGACAGAGGGACATTGCGTCCGAAACCGGTGCCCTTGGCGCCCATGTGCGGATCTTCGAGATCGTTCCAAGTGCCGTCAGGCTGCCGTGCGCGGCGCACCTCGTCGGTGGGCTGGCCCAGGTCATCGGACGGCCGCATGCCATACGCCTCGTACAGGTTGTGCTCACGGAGTTCATCACGGGTCTTGGACAGCGCGTTCAGCTGCAGGAGCAGAGAGGGGTATTCATGCCACTGGGACGGAATCATCAGGTCGCCGTTTCTCTTTCGAAGTGGTGTCGGTAGTGGGCGGGAATGGGAGACGAGGCGCGGTTGGTCAGCGGGGCGTGCGCAGCGCGAAGTAGCCGATCTTGCTGTACCGATCGGAGCCGGTGTTGAACAGGATCTTGCCGAGATAGACGCCGGGGACCAGCTCCACCAGCTCGTCGCGAATGCTGCGGATCACCAGCCGGGGATTGGATTCGACGTTGGCGTAGTCGATCACCATGACCTGGCGGTCGGGGTCGTCCTTACCGGCTTCGACATACGTCGCGAAATCGAAGGCGAGTTTGCCAGATTCGGCATCCCGCATCGAGTACAGCGGCCACAGCAGTTTGCCGACCAAGCCGGTACTCCGCGTGAGCCGATTGTCTCCGGTGCCACTGTCCGAATCGAACCGTTTGCCCTGCCACGGCATCCACAGGGCGGTAACTGCGCGTGTCACGGTATCGAGCGCGGGATTGGTCGTCGTCATGACCAGAATGCCCGCTGTCGGCCCATCCAGGTCGACCGGCGGCGTCCCGAGCCGAAACAGCACGTTGAGCTGCGCCTCGGCGGTATCCGAGTCGTTGTCCGCCAGCTTGGACAGCTCGACGATCCAGCTCCACGCCGAGTCGACCGCCCCAGACTGACCTTCCGCCACCGACTTTCGCAGCCAGCCGAGTCGTTCGTCCGCAGCCGTTCCCGCCGCGGTTTCTTGTTCGCTCATCCGCGCCCGTCCCCGTTGAATTTCGATGGCCCGCGGAGGATGATAGTGATCTACGCCACTCTCCGGGGCGTTTTCAAGACGATCGTCCAAACTTTGCCGTTTCGACCGGAACCAGCTGCTCAGCGGGATACATATATAGTTTCCCGCGAGTTTTCCCACAGATCATCTGCCACTGGAGTCCCGTGGATACCCCATCAAGCCGCGTTGCAGGTCGGCTGACGGGTGCGCGCGGCCACAAGTTCGCTGCGCGCCGCCAGCAGCTGGCCGCACAAGCCACCAGCGGACTTGCTGAGTTGGGCTTCGCCCGGGCCAGCATGCGTGAGCTTGCTCAGCACTGCGCGATTTCCCTCGGCGTCCTGCATTACTACTTCGACGACAAAGATGACCTCGTGATGTGCTGCGTGCGGCAGTACAAGGACCAGTTCGTCGACCGCTACCGCGGCATCGTGGTCGATGGCGAATCTGGACCCGACCTCAAGTCGCGCATCAGCAGCGCGTTGTGTACGTCGCTGCGCGACTCGGCCATCATGCACCGGCTCTGGTATGACTTACGCACTCAAGCGCTCTTCGATGACCGGTTCTCTGAGAGCATCAACGAGATCGATGACAGCCTCGCCGCGCTCACCTGGAAGGCGGTCACCGCGTACTCCAAGCTGACCGAGACCTCCGTCCTCGTGGCGCCAGCTACCGTCTACGCCACCGCGGACGGTCTCTTCCACCGCGCGCTACGCGACCTGATCAGCGGCGACACCGGCGCCCCGCAGCGCCTGGCGCTCGAAATCGAGTCGGCGCTGGACGATTTCGCCGGGCACCCGATCTAGCTGCAGAATGGCCGGCGCGTCGCGTTCGGCGTGTCGGCTCTCCTGCGGCACTTGCGGTTTGGAGCTTTCCTTGACGACGCGGGCCGCGCCTCGCGGCCCGGTGGCGGCTGAGAGTGCATCCTCGCTGAGGTCTACTCGCACAAATACGCCGAGGATGCAGCGTCAACTCGACTTCAGCACCTAGAACCATTGATCCTGACGTGGCGGCGCACCTCACTCGAACAAGTGCGCCGTGGATACCGGATCAAACGCGGAAGCCGCGGATCCACCCACAGTCGCCCCTGACGCCCTACCGTGGTCGGACACAAAGATCAGCCCTCGGCGCGATGCCTGCCGCCGGTCTGATTCGTAGCGTCGATGACATGACACACGCACACGTTCCGACCCCCGCGGAGATGATGCGGGATTGGCTGCGCCACAGCGCTCAGCAGTTCGCCGACGCGATCATCGCC
>JARLGS010000123.1 GCA_031292695.1 Mycobacterium sp.
GAAACCCGTATCGCGCCGCTGTTCAAAACCGTCGTGCCGCTCGCCGTCGCGCCGGACTGGACGATTTCCACACCGGCGACCGTGACACCGAAGGACTCCGCGCCCGACTGCAGCAATTCGGAACCGCCGCCCTGGATCGTAACGGACGTCGTCGCCGAGGTGATGTCGAGCACGGCGCTGACCCCCGTCACCACGATCGACCCAGCATCGCCGGAGACGGTGTTGTCGAGGCCGGCCACGGTGACCGCGCCCGACTGGCCAACCAAGTCCAAGGTGCCGCTTGTGCCGCTCAAGGTGATGTTCGTGGGAGACAGGCCGCTGACCGTGATGCTTCCCCCGCCTGAAATGTTCAGGTTCTGGCTGGTCGTCGCCACCGACACGGTATCGTTCAGGTTCGCCGCGTCGATGTTCGTGGACGCGCCCGCCGCGCCGCTGAGGGTGATGGCGTCACCCGTCGCCAGCAGGGTGTTGGCAGTCCCGCTGACCGTGATCGACCCGCTGCTCATCGACAGGATGTCGCTGGTCCCGGACAGGGTGACCTGATCCCCAGTCCCGACGATGGCTGTGTTGGTCGCTCCGGAGACCACGATCGTGGCGTTGGAGGCGCTGATCACGGACGATCCCAGCGAGTCGGTGTCGGTGATCACCGTCCCGACGCCTGCGGAGTTCAGCGTCAGCGAAGCGGTTCCCGACATGGCGTTGATGTTGATCGTCTCGGCGAAGCCGCCGGCGTTGACGGTGGTGGAGTCGCCCGCCACGCCGCTGCCGACCATGATGATCGTCCCGGACGTGACGGCATCGACTACGGCGGATGTGGCTCCGCTGGTCTCGACCGTGCCCAAGGCCCCCGACACCGTTTCTGCGACACCGCCTACCGTGACCGAGCCCGACTGGCCGACCAGGTTCACGACACCGCTGGTCCCGCCCACGATGATGCTCGATGCAGCCAGGCCGCTGACGGTCGCGCCGCCAGAGATGGTGAGGCTGTGGCCGGTCGCCGCCACGGACACTGTGTCGTTCGATCCGATGATGCGGGTAGCCGCGCCAGCCACGCCGCTGACCGTTATGGCGTCGCTCGTGGCGGACAGGGTGTTCACGGTCGTGGCCGTCCCGTTGACCGCGATAGATCCGCTGCTCATCGACAGGGTGTCGCCGGCGCCGGTGAGGCTGACTTGGTCACCCGTCCCTACGATGGTGGTGTTCGTCGCGCTCGAGAGCACCGCCGAGATGTTGGACGCGCTGATCGTCGCCGCTCCCAGCGAGTCGATGTCGGTGATCACCGTGCTCGGGTCCGCCGAGTTGAGCGCCAGCGACACGTTGCCCGACATGGCGTCGATCTGGATGGTCTGGGCGAAGCCGCCCCCGTTGACGGTGGTGGAGGCGCCGCCCGCGCCGCCGGTGATGGTGATGCTCTCGGCCCCGCTGGCGTCGATGGTGGCCGAGGTCGCCCCGTTGACGACGATCGACGTCGCCGAGCCCATCATCGTGTTGCCGCTGCCGGCCAAGATGAGCCCTCCCACCGTACCGGATACGGTGTCGTTGCTGCCGGTCACCGTTACCGACGTGGTCGATTGGCCCACAAGGTCAACCGTCGCGAGCGACCCTCCCACGCCCACACTCGTCGCGGCCAGGCCGCTGACCGTGTCGGTTCCACCGCCGGAAATGGACAGGCTCTGACCGGTCGTCGCCACCGATATGGTGTCGTTTGACCCGATGATGTTGGTGAACGCGCTGGCCGCTCCGCTGATCGTGATCGTGTCCGCGGTCGCCGACAGGGTGTTCGAGAACACCTGGCCGCTGACGCCGATCGTCGTGATCGATCCGCTGCTCAACGTCAGGATTTCAGTGGAGCCGCTCAAGGTCACCTGATCGCCGGTACCGGTGACCTGAGCATTCTTCACCCCCGACGCCACGATCCCGACGTTGGAGGCGCTGATCAGACTGATGCCCAGCGAGTCGATGTCGGTGATCACCGTGCTCGGGTCCACCGAGTTGAGCGCCAGGGAAACGTTGCCCGACATGGCGTCGATCTGGATCGCCTGGGCGAAGCCGCCGCCGTTGACGGTGGTGGAGGCGCCGCCCGCGCCGCCGGTGATGGTGATGCTCTCGGCCCCGCTGGCGTCGATGGTGGCCGAGGTGGCCCCATTGATCAGGATCGACCCGGCCGAGCCCGACACGATGTCGCCGCTGCCGGTCAAGATGATCGAGGCCGCCGAGCCCGACACCAGATCGTTGTTCCCCGTCACCGTCACCGATGTGGTCGACTGACC
>JARLGS010000124.1 GCA_031292695.1 Mycobacterium sp.
CGCCAGGCGATCTGCTGCTCGGCCTCGTCGCCCCAGCGTTCGTGGAAACCAGCGATGCCGGCCGGCAGGAACTCCCATGACTGCGTCAGCCGGGTGCCGCCCGCCACCGGGTCGAGCGTGAAGCTCCAGCGCACCCAGCCGCCGTTGACCTCCCAGACGAACTCCCGGCCGGGCTCGGCGACCACCACCTGGCTGCGGGTTTCCCACACGCGGCCGGAGGCTTCGTTGCGACCCTTGAACCAGGCGCCGGCCACCGGGAGGCCGTCCTCGCCCTCCCACCAACACTCTTTGCACTGCGGACTCCACTGACCCATGTTGGTCACGTCGGAGACGAGTGCGTAGAGCATCCCGGGATCGGTGTCGACGACGATGGAATCGGAGAACGTCAGGTCCGTCACGTCAGTCAGCCTGCCACTGGCACCCAGCGGAACACAGCCGCTTATGCCGTGGGCAGAATCGCCAGCGAGGCCACGGCTTTTCGTCCGATTTGGACTAATTCGCGCGAAGAACCGTACTTTCGGCGCACTGGGGCAAACCTCAACTCCCGGGCCACCTGAGCCGCTAGCGTCGGCTACGTCGGCACATTTGGCGAACCAGGAGGTTGGCGCTCATGCGCGTCCTTGTCACCGGCGGCACCGGATTTGTGGGCGGGTGGAGCGCAAAGGCGATTGCCGATGCCGGCCATCAGGTCAGGTTTCTGGTGCGCAACCCGGACCGGCTGCACACCAGCGTCGGCCAGCTCGGCGTCGACGTCTCGGATCACGCGGTCGGCGACATCACCGATCGCGCCTCGGTGCTGCAGGCGCTGAAGGGCTGCGACGCCGTCCTGCACAGTGCGGCGCTGGTAGCGACCGACCCCAGCCAGACCGCCAAGATGCTGAGCACCAACATGGACGGTGCGCGCAACGTGCTCGGCGGCGCCGCGGAACTCGGACTCGATCCGATCATCCACGTCTCGAGCATTACCGCACTGTTCAATCCCGACGTGGAAACGCTGCAGGCGGACCTGCCGGTGTTCGGCGGTACCGACGGCTACGGCCGGTCCAAAGCCCAGGTCGAGATCTACGCCCGTGGGATGCAGGACGCGGGCGCACCGGTGAACATCACCTATCCGGGCATGGTCATGGGTCCGCCCGTCGGCGACCAGTTCGGCGAAGCCGGCGAGGGCGTGTCCCAAGCCCTGCAGCTCGGCGCGATCCCCGGCCGCAGCGCGGCCTGGACCATCGTCGACGGCCGCGACCTGGGCGCCCTGCACGCCGCGCTGCTGGAACCGGGGCGCGGACCCCGCCGCTACATGGCCGGCGGCCATCGCATCCCGGTGGACCAATTGGCCAGGCTGCTGACCGAGGTCGGCGACAAGACCATGTTCGCCGTACCGGTCCCCGACACGGTGCTGCGCGTCGCCGGGCAGGTGCTCGACCGGCTGGGTCCGTTCCTGCCGTTCCAGACCCCGTTCACCGAGGCCGGGATGCAGTACTACACGCAGATGCCGGCCTCCGACGACTCGCCGAGCGAGCGCGACCTCGGCGTCACCTACCGCGATCCCCGCATCACCCTCGCCGACACGGTCGAAGGGTTTCGCCACCTCGGCCGCTGAGCTGACACCCCGCTAGACGGACGCCAACACCGGGTCGGCATCAGGCTCAGGAACTGTCACCGGACGCGGACGCAGCCGCTGGGGCAGCCAGCGTGGCGGATTGTCGTCGGCTTCGTCGAACACGCCACCGGACGGATCGTCGACCGGGGCGCCGTGGCCCCCGGTCCGCACGATGTCGAGCTCCGGCCGGTAGACGGCTCGGACCACCAGCGCGCACAGGCCGATCACCGCCGCATCCCGCAGCAGCACCGTCGTGGTGAAGAACTGCTCCGGCAACCCCAGCTTCGGATCGCCGTAGAGGTACAGCATCCGGGGAATCCAGATCAGCGCGTCGATGGTCATCCACGCCAACAGGATTCGGCGATGCGGCAGCGCGAGCGCGGCCAGCGGCACCAGCCACAGTGAG
>JARLGS010000125.1 GCA_031292695.1 Mycobacterium sp.
ACCGCGATCGGAGACGACTGGGACATCGAGGAACGCTGCACCGCACAGTTGGCGCGGCTGGGGCTCGACGTCACCCTGGATCGAGCGGCGCGCCGTGCCGGTACCGCGGCTCGCAATGTCAAAGACGCCGGGCTGCCGAAAATCGTTGCGGGCAAGCTCAAACGCGATGCGCAGGAATCTGCCGCGCGTGCCGATGAGGTGCATGCGCGGCGCGTCGGTGATGCCCGAGCCCGGCTCGATGCAGCAGAACAAGCGGTGCGTGATGACGACACCGTGGTTCTGGATCTGCCGGACACCGCGGTGCCCGCAGGGCGCACCGTGCTCAGCGCGACCGGACTGAACATCCGGCGGGACGGTCAGATGCTGTTCGCGGGCAACGGAATCGACGTCGACATCCGTGGGCCCGAACGGATCGCGCTGACCGGACGCAATGGTGCGGGCAAATCTACGCTGCTCCGGATGATCAACGGCGACCTGTCCCCGGATGCCGGTCACGTCACCAAGAGCGACGGGCGAATCGCGTACCTGTCACAGCGGCTGGACTTGCTCGATGAGCAACGCAGCGTCCTGGAGAACCTGACGGCCTGGACGCCGACGCTGGGCATCACCCGCCGGATGCACCTGCTGGCGCAATTCCTGTTCCAGGGCAACCGGATCGAACTACCGGCCGCTGCCCTGTCCGGCGGAGAACGGCTGCGCGCGACGCTGGCCTGCGTGCTGTACGCCGAGCCCGCGCCGCACCTGCTGCTGCTCGACGAACCGACCAACAACCTGGATCTGGTCAGCGTCGCGCAACTGGAATCGGCGCTGAACGCCTATCGGGGTGCGTTCATCGTGGTTAGCCACGACGATCGTTTCCTCGACGCCATCGGCATCGAGCGTCGGATGACACTGCCAGAGACTCCCGCACTTTCGGCGCCGGCGGGGTCGGCGATCTAGATATCCTGCGGCCGGGTCTGCGCCGGCCGGCGCGGCGGGGGCGCGGTACCGTCTGCGAGACCGGTCGCCGGTTCGGCTCCGGCACCGCTACCTGTCTGACCCGGCTCACCCACACTCAGGATCCGCTCCTCGTCCCGACCTTTGTCGTGCCGCTCCGGGTCCCGGCGATCGGAGTCCTTGCGCGGATCGTGGTCCCGATCCCGTCCGTCGGCGTCCGAATTATCCTGTCCACCAACGCTGTCCGCGCCGCCACCGGACGGATCGCTCAGTCCGCCGGACCCCGACGCCGCCGCGTGTCCAGCCCCGAGACCGCCGCCGTCCAGACCGCCACCACCCAACCCGCCGGCCAGCCCGCCCAACACCCCACTGAGACCCTGCACCACGTGCTGCGGAAGCTGTCCCAACGCCTGGGCCACACCCTGAATCGGCTGCGCGATGGACTGCGCGATCTGCCGGGCCTGCTGACCCACCTGGCCGAGCGTCTGACCCACGTCGCCGGAGCCGCCGCCAATACCGGCGGCGGGGCTGCCCGGCACGGCAGCACCGATCCCGCCCGGCGCGGCTGCACCGATTCCGCCCGGCGCGGCTGCACCGATTCCGCCCGTGACCCCGCCTCCAGGGATGCGCTCGGCCGCACCGGCCAGGCCCTGAGCGCCCTGTTCGTCGCCGGCCCGGTACGCCTCGGCGGCCCGCCTCAGCTGCTCGGACATCTGTTGCCCGGCCGCGCCCGCCGACCGCAGAATGTCGCCCCGGCGGTCCATCACCCCGCCGAGAGCGGAGTTCATGCCGAAGGCGATCAGCCCATGAGTGGTGCCCGGGCCCGGGCCGACCGATGGACCGGCCCCTCCGTGCAGCCGTCCCAGCCCAGCAGTCACCGCGTCGTGCACCCGGGCCATGCCCAGCACGCCTTCGGTGTTGACATACAGCGGATCGCCCATGTTCTGACCCCTCGGTGACCTGTTGCGGTCAATCCTATGGCGGGCGGGCGGGCCCGTCGTACAGCAAATTGTCAGGGTGCGGTGTGGCCGGCAGCGACGCCCGATCCGACGGGCATCCCGATGCCGGTGAACGCGGCCGCCGCGTCCTGTAACCCCGCATCGTCGGCGCCCGCCACCGCGCGGGCGTGCCCGAATGCCAGCCGGCCGAAGACGCAATCGACGCCCACCCGGCTGAAACAGTCGGCAGCCCGAACATCACCCAGGCGCGCTGCTTCGTGCAGCGCCCGCAGCGCCACGGCCGACTGACCGCCGCGTTCGGCAGCCCGGAACGCCTCGCGGGCGGCGGCGACCGCGCCGTGCCGATCTCGGCGGGCCGCGTTGGTCCAGGCCCGGGCCAGCGCCAACTCGGGAGCGAAGAGCATCGACTTCAGGCCGTGCCGGCCTTCCGCGCGGCCCAGGGCCCGGCCGGCCTCGGCGGTCGCACCAAGCTGACCGAGCGCCTGAGCCAGCAGCATCCACGCCAGCGGTCCCCACGAATATCCCGTGGGCGCCAACACTTTCGCCGCGTCACGCAGCAACTCGATCGCCGAGTCGAGTTCGCCGCGCATGATCAGCACGTCGGCCAGCAGCACTTCGCCGATGGCCCGCCCGGGCTGCTGGGACTGGGTGAAATCGATCAGCTGCTGGGCCAGTCGCTGGGCCCGATCCGGCTCGCCGGCCATCAAGAACGCCGTGGTCTGCCCGAAGCCGCTGGTGAATCTGAGCAGGCCGGGGTGGCCCGCAGTCATCGCGCGGTCGGCAAGGTCGTCCACTTCGGTGAAGCGACCCATCCGCGCACAGCTGAGCGCGGCTGCCGAAGCGGCCCACCCAACCGCGATGTCGCCCGGATCCGGGGTGGCCAGCACCGTCTCGGCGATCTGCATGGCGCGGCTCGGACTACCGGCGTTCATCGCGAACGTCGCGGCCAGCGCGTCGAGGGTGACCCGAGCGGTGGACGTCTGCACCCGGCCGCGGGTGGTGCGCAGGAACGCCGTCGCGCGTTCCGGTTCCGACAACATCCAGAACTGGTTGGCCGCCCGGGGCAGCGCCCAGGCCATCAGTTCCGGTTCGGTCAGCGTCGACGCATCCACCTCTGCCAGCACCGCGTCGGCATCGTGGCCGCGCCCCTGCCAGGCCAGGGCGTAGCTCAACGGCACCCGGGCGGCCAGGCCGCCAGCTGGCAGCGCGGCGCGGCCCAGTCGCTCCGCCAACTCCAGATCACCCAGACGTAGCGCGTCATCGGCGGCGGCGACCAACTCGGCCACCGGCTGGGTGCGGTCGGCGTCCAGCAGCAGCACCGCTCGCCGCAATCGGGTGACCACGCCCGCTTGCCCGGCCAGCGCCTCGGCCACCTCGCCGCGCAGCACCCGCGCGGCGGTGTCATCGAGCGGCACCACCTGCGTCGGCCGAGCATCCTCGCCGTCCACCTGGATGACTCCGGCCGCAACGGCCGCGTCGACGGCGTCGGCCCCGGCGAGTGCGCGCAGCAGCGCGACCGGCAGCGAATCGGCGACAGCGAGGTAGCGCAGAGGCGGAAGTGCAGCCTCGGGTACCGGACCGGGCGCTTCGTCGGAACCCGGCGGCTCGGCGACCACGTGGGCCACCAGCCGGTCCCGCAACAGTGACGAAATACCCTCGGGCAGTGAGTAATTCGATTCGGCCGTGACGATAACCCGGGCCGCGCCGGACACCGCGAGCTGGTATACCAGCGACGCAGAGAGCCGGTCGAGCAGATGCCCGTCGTCGACCAGCAGCAGCAAGCCGGTGCCGAGTGCCTCACGCGCGGCCCGCAGCACCTGGACGGTCCGGCCGGTGTCGGGTACCTGGAACAACCGGTCGAATGCTGCGAACGGGACGGTGGCGCAGGACGGGGTGCCGGTGATGGTGGCCGCCCGCTCGAACCCGGGCGCCAGTTCGTCGTACGCAGCCCGGGCCAGCGTGGTCTTGCCTGATCCACGCACGCCGGACAGCAGTGCGCCGGCCTGCGCCTCGACGCCTGCTCTCAGCTGGCTGAGCACCACGGTCCGATCCTATGGCCTGACCCGGGTGTCACATGGCTCGATTAGCGTGGCGCTGTGCCAGCCGAGAATTCCTACGCCGTCTGTGTCTACTGCGCCTCCGGGCCGCGGCACCCCGAACTGCTCGCCCTCGCCGGTGAGGTCGGCGGGGCCATCGCGGCACGCGGTTGGACGCTGGTGTCCGGCGGCGGCAATGTGTCGGCCATGGGCGCGGTCGCGGACGGCGCCCGGGCGCAGGGCGGCCGTACTGTCGGCGTCATCCCGAAACAACTGGTGCACCGCGAACTCGCAGACACGTCAGCCGACGAGCTGATCGTCACCGACACCATGCGGGAACGGAAGCAGGTCATGGAGGACCGATCCGACGCGTTCATCGTGCTGCCCGGCGGCATCGGCACCCTTGAGGAGTTCTTCGAGGCCTGGACGGCCGGCTATCTGAACATGCACGACAAGCCGTTGGTGATGCTTGATCCGGACGGGCACTACGACGGATTGCTCCGCTGGCTGCACACCCTCATCGGTGCCGGCTACGTGTCCCACGCCGCGCTTGACCGGCTGGTGATCGTCAGAGACGTCGACGCAGCGATGGCTGCCTGCGAACCGGGTGAGTTGGCTCACTAGGGTGGATGGGCATGAGTGACGACACATCACGCACCGGCGTTGGCCTGCTGGACATCGCCAAGCAACTGCCTGGCTTCCTGGCCGACGCTCCGGCGATCTTTCGGGGCCTGATCACCGGTTTCGGCGCCAGCCCGACGGCCAAGACGTCGATCGGCAAGGTGTTCCAGGAACGTGCGGCAGCGAATGCCGACCGCGTGTTCATGAAGTTCGACGACCAGCGGATCACCTACGGCTACGCCAACGCGACCGTGAACCGGTACGCGTCGGTCCTGGCCGCCAAGGGAGTCGGGCCGGGCTCGGTGGTCGGCATCATGCTGCGCAACTCGCCCGACGCGGTGCTGCTGATGCTGGCCACGGTCAAGTGCGGCGCGGTGGCCGGGATGGTCAACTACAACCAGCGGGGCCACGTCCTGGCGCACAGCCTGGGCCTGCTGGGTGCCAAGGTGCTGGTAACCGAGCCGGACTTCGTCGAGGCGGTCACCGAGTGCGGTGCCGCACCCGAGCTGACCAAGGGCCTGATCTCGGTCGAGGAGCTGCGCCAGCTTGCGGTCGGCGCATCGACTGCCAACCCGGTCGTCACCGACCAAATCCTGGCCAAGGATAAGGCGTTCTACATCTTCACCTCGGGCACCACCGGTATGCCCAAGGCCAGCGTCATGACGCACTACCGCTGGCTGCGTGCGCTCGGCGGGTTCGGCGGCCTGGGTCTGCGGTTGAACAACAGTGACACCCTGTACTGCTGCCTGCCGCTGTACCACAACAACGCCCTGACCGTTGCGGTGTCCTCGGCGCTGAACGCCGGTGCGACGCTGGCCCTGGGTAAGTCGTTCTCCGCGTCCCGGTTCTGGGATGAGGTGATCCGGTACGACGCCACCGCGTTCATCTACATCGGCGAAATCTGCGGCTACCTGCTGAACCAGCCGGCCAAGCCGACGGACCGCGCACACAACGTCCGGGTCATCGCCGGCAACGGGCTGCGTCCGGCCATCTGGGACGAGTTCACCTCACGCTTCGGTATCAAGCGGGTGTGTGAGTTCTACGCCGCCAGCGAGGGCAACACCGGCTTTGTCAACGTGTTCAACATCGACAAGACCACCGGCATCTGCCCGTCGCCGGTGGTTTATGTCGAGTACGACCTGGAAACCGGTGAGCCGGCCCGCGGCGCCGACGGCCGGCTGCGCAAGGTCAAGCGCGGCGAGCCGGGCCTGCTGCTCAGCAAGGTCAACGGCTTGCAGCCGTTCGACGGCTATACGGACAAGTCCGCCAGCGAGAAGAAGCTGGTCCGCAACGCGTTCAAGGACGGCGACGTCTGGTTCAACACCGGCGACCTGATGCGGTCCCAGGGCTTCGCCCACGCGGCGTTCGCCGACCGGCTCGGCGACACCTTCCGCTGGAAGGGCGAGAACGTCGCCACCACCGAGGTCGAAGCCGCGCTCGGCGCCGACCCCCAGGTGGAGGAGTGCACGGTGTACGGGGTCGAGGTGCCGGGCTGCGGTGGCCGGGCCGGCATGGCCTCGGTGCAGCTGCGCGAGGGCGCCGAGTTCGACGGTGCCGCGCTCGCAAAGGCCGGGTTCGCGCACCTGCCGGCGTACGCGGTGCCGTTGTTCATCCGGGTGGTGCCGGCGCTGGCGCACACTTCAACGTTCAAGAGCCAAAAGGTTGACCTGCGCAAACAGGGTTACGGCGGCGAGGCGACCGACCCGATTTACGTGCTGGCCGGGCATGAGGACGGCTACGTGCCGTTCTACCCCGAGTACCCCGCCGAGGTGAAGGCCGGCAAGCGGCCCAAGTAGTGGGGACCCCCGCCAGATAACCTGGGAGCCGTGCAGTCCTCCGCAAGGGGCCGATTCCTGGGTCGCCAGGTGGCCGGCGATCGCGCGCTGATCATGGCGATCGTCAACCGCACCCCGGATTCGTTCTACGACCGGGGGGCTACGTTCAGCGACGACGCCGCCAAGGAGGCCGCGCACCAGAAGATCGCCGACGGTGCTGACGTCATCGATATCGGTGGCGTCAAAGCCGGCCCAGGCAACACGGTTGATGCGCACGAAGAGATCGCCCGGGTGGTGCCGTTCATCGAATGGCTGCGCGACGCGTATCCGGACCAGCTGATCAGCGTCGATACCTGGCGTGCCAGCGTGGCCAAGCAGGCCTGCGCGGCTGGGGCCGACCTGATCAACGACACCTGGGCCGGCGCTGACCCGGGACTGCCCGAAGTGGCCGCCGAGTTCGGCGCCGGGCTGGTCTGCTCGCACACCGGCGGAGCGGTGCCGCGCACCCGGCCGTTCCGGGTCAACTACGGCATCACCGAACGCGGTGTGGTCGACGACGTCATCGCGGAGGTCACCGCGGCGGCGCAGCATGCCGTCGATGTCGGCGTCGCCAAGGACGCGATCCTCATCGATCCGACCCACGATTTCGGTAAGAACACTTATCACGGCCTTAGTTTGTTGCGCCACGTAAAAGATCTTGTAAATACCGGATGGCCAGTGCTTATGGCTCTGAGTAACAAGGATTTCGTCGGGGAGACTCTAGGTGTCGGACTGACCGAACGCCTGGAGGGCACGCTGGCTGCGACGGCACTTGCCGCCGCTGACGGCGCTGCCATGTTCCGGGTGCACGAGGTGGGCCCCACCCGGCGCGTCCTGGAAATGGTCGCGTCGATCCAAGGTGGGCGTCCGCCAACCCGAACAGTGAGGGGACTGGCATGACACTCACGCCGGAATTGACGGCCGAAGCGATCGCCCGCCACGTGTGGCTGGCCGAACGCAGCTGGAAGCGGCCGTCTTGGACCATCGCCGAACTCGAAGCGGCCAAGGCCGGCCGCACCGTCTCGGTGGTGCTGCCCGCGCTGAACGAGGAAGAGACCGTAGCCGGCGTGATCGACAGCATCGGCCCGCTGCTGGGTGGGCTGGTCGACGAGCTGGTGGTGCTGGACTCCGGCTCCACCGACGAGACCGAGATCCGGGCCATGGAAGCCGGGGCCCGGGTGGTCAGCCGGGAAGCCGCGCTGCCCGAGGTGCCGGTCCAGCCCGGTAAGGGCGAGGCGCTGTGGCGCTCCCTGGCAGCCACCACCGGCGACATCATCGTGTTCGTGGACTCCGACCTGCTCGACCCCGATCCGATGTTCGTGCCGAAGCTGCTGGGCCCGATGCTGGTCGCCGACGGCGTGCATCTGGTCAAGGGTTTCTATCGTCGGCCGCTGAAGATCAGCGGCGCCGAGGACGCGAACGGCGGCGGCCGGGTCACCGAACTGGTGGCGCGTCCGCTGCTGGCGGCCCTGCGGCCCGAGCTGACGTGCCTGCTGCAGCCGCTGGGCGGCGAATACGCGGGCACCCGGGAACTGTTGACGTCGGTCGGATTCGCGCCGGGCTACGGCGTTGAGATCGGGCTGCTGATCGATACGTACGACAAGCTGGGGCTCGACGCGATCGCTCAGGTCAACCTGGGCGTCCGGACGCACCGGAACCGGCCGCTGACCGAGCTTGCGGCGATGAGCCGCCAGGTGATAGCGACACTGCTGTCGCGCTGCGGCGTCGACGATTCCGGCGTCGGGCTGACGCAGTTCTTCGCTGACGGCGACGACTACGTGCCGCGGACCTCGACGGTGTCACTGATCGACCGCCCGGCGATGAACACCCTGCGCTGACCTGGAACCCGCCCAACCGGACGAACGGGCGGATTTGTGCGAGTGGCGGCGGCCCGAACGTCGATCTCGGCGATCGGGCGGCCGACTTGTCAGGGTGATCCGGCAGGATCGTCGGTGTGACGCTGATTTTGATCTACCTCGTGGTGCTGATCCTGGTGGCGATAGTGCTGTTCGCTTTGGGCAGCGCAATGTTCGGCCGCGGTGAGCAGCTGCCGCCGCTGCCGCGGGGCACTACCGCCACGGCGCTGCCTGCGTCCGGAGTCACCGGCGCCGATGTCGACGCGGTCCGGTTCACCCAGACCCTGCGCGGTTACAAGACCAGTGAGGTCGACTGGGTGCTGGACCGATTGGCGCAAGAGCTCGACTCGCTGCGTGGGGAACTGACGATGCTGCGCGCCCAGTCCGAGAGCGCCGAACAGTGACCGCCCCGGACGGCCGGACCCGCTGCGGCTGGGTGAGCATCGGCGAGTCGGCCGACGCGGTGAGCTACCGGGATTACCACGACACCGAGTGGGGCCGTACGCTGCGCGGCACCCAGGCACTGTTCGAGCGCGTGTCGCTGGAGGCCTTCCAGAGTGGGCTGTCCTGGCTGATCATCCTGCGCAAGAGGGAGAACTTCCGGGCCGCCTTCCGCGGGTTCGACGTGACCGAGGTGGCTCGGTTCGGGGAGAAGGACATCGATCGGCTGTTGGCTGATCCGGGCATTGTGCGCAACCGCGCCAAGATCGAGGCGACCATCGCCAACGCCCGCGTGATCGAGGCCGGGCTGGACCTCGATGAGCTGCTGTGGTCGTTCGCGCCGCCGCCCCGGCCCCGTCCGGCCGACCTGGCTCAGGTCCCGGCAACCACGCCGGAGTCGGTGGCGATGGCCAAGGAGCTGAAACGCCGGGGATTTCGATTCGTCGGCCCAACCACGGCGTATGCCTTGATGCAGGCCACCGGGATGGTGGACGACCACGTCGCGGCCTGTTGGGTGCCTCCCCAGAATGGCACTAGAGCGCCCCGTCACAGTGCTGCCGGAAGGTGACGGGCGGGTCTTTGCACACCCTTAGGTATGGATAGGGAACAATAGACATAGTTCAGTTGCAGTTCAGTGCCGGGAACCCACTCGTTGACGGGTACTGTCCCGGCCTTGATCCGGGACCGTATACGACGGCCCGGGCGCGTGCGGAGGGAGCACCCGATGGCGGCCATGAAGCCCCGGACCGGCGACGGTCCACTGGAAGCAACCAAAGAGGGGCGCGGCATCGTGATGCGGGTACCACTTGAAGGTGGCGGTCGTCTGGTGGTGGAGTTGACCCCGGACGAGGCCGCGGCGCTGGGCGACGAACTGAAGAACGTCACCAGCTAGTCAGGCGCAGACGCTCCGATAGATATCGAGAGTCTGTTCGGCGACCTGCATCCAGGCGAATTCCTCGATGCAGCGCCGACGTCCGGCCCGGCCGAGTGCTCGGGCCTGGTCCGGGTCGCGGACCAGCGCATTGACCGCGGCCGCCAACCCTGCTTCGAATCCCACCGCGTCGGCGGCGTCGTAGTGCACGAGTAGTCCGGTCTTCCCGTCGTCGATCACCTCGGGGATGCCGCCGACATCGGACGCCACCACGGCGGTGCCGCAGGCCATGGCCTCGAGGTTGACGATGCCCAGCGGTTCGTAAACCGATGGGCATACGAAAATTGTTGCTGCGGAGAGTATTTCGCGAATCTTTTCGGTCGGCAGCATTTCGTGGACCCAGTGCACCCCGGCTCGGGACTCACTGAGCCCTTTGACTGCCGCCGCTACCTCGGCGGCGATCTCCGGGGTGTCCGGCGCGCCTGCGCACAACACCAGCTGCACGTCCGGGTCGAACCGGTGCGCGGCGGCAACCAGGTGCGCGACGCCCTTCTGCCGGGTGATTCGCCCCACGAACGCCACGATCGGCCGGTCCGGATCGACGCCGAGCTCTGCCAGTGCCGGCCCCGGCTCGGCCGGATACCAGTGTTCCGTGTCGATTCCGTTGTGCACCACATGCACCCGTGCGGGGTCCAGCGCCGGATAGGAGTCCAACACGTCCGCCCGCATGCCGGCGCTGACCGCGATGATGGCGTCGGCCGCCTGCACAGCCGTGCGCTCGACCCACGACGAGATCCGGTAGCCCCCGCCGAGTTGCTCGGCCTTCCACGGCCGCCTCGGCTCCAGCGAGTGGGCGGTGAGTACGTGGGGGATGCCGTGCAGCAGCGCGGTGAGATGTCCGGCCATGCCGGTGTACCAGGTGTGCGAATGCACCACGGTAGGGGTGACATGCGGACCGGCGAACGCGTTGTTCACCATCGCCAGGTCTGCCGACAGCGTGGTCAGGGCCGCATTGGCCCCTGCCAGCGCCGGGTCGGGTTGCGCCACGAAGGCGGTGTCGCGGGGCACGCCCATACAGTGCACATCGACGTCGCACAGCTTCCTGAGCTGCGCGACGAGTTCGGTCACGTGTACGCCCGCGCCGCCGTAGATCTCCGGCGGATACTCCCGAGTCATCATCGCCACCCGCATGCCGATGACCGTAACCGGTGATCGGTTGTTGCGTATGGCTGGCCGCTTCGGTTGACGGCCATTAGGTTTGCTTGCATGAGGGAACTGCCCCACGTGCTGGGTATCGTCTTGGCCGGCGGCGAGGGTAAACGGCTGTACCCGCTGACCGCGGACCGGGCGAAGCCCGCCGTCCCGTTCGGTGGTGCCTACCGCTTGATCGACTTCGTCCTGTCAAATCTGGTTAACGCCCGGTACTTGCGGATTTGTGTTCTCACGCAGTACAAGTCGCATTCCCTGGACCGGCACATCTCGCAGAACTGGCGATTGTCGGGCCTGGCCGGCGAGTACATCACCCCGGTCCCGGCCCAGCAGCGGTTGGGGCCGCGGTGGTACACCGGCTCGGCGGACGCCATCTATCAGTCGATGAATCTCATCTACGACGAAGATCCCGATTACATCGTAGTTTTCGGCGCCGACCACGTGTACCGCATGGACCCGGAGCAGATGGTGCAGTTCCACATCGAAAGCGGAGCGGGCGCGACGGTCGCCGGTATCCGGGTGCCGCGGGCCGAGGCGTCGGCGTTCGGCTGCATCGACGCCGACGAGTCCGGCCGGATCCGCAGCTTTGTGGAAAAACCCGCAGAGCCGCCTGCTTGCGCTGACGACCCGGAGCAGACGTTCGTCTCGATGGGCAACTACGTGTTCACCACCAAGGCGCTGATCGATGCCATCCGCCTGGACGCCGACAACCACGATTCCGATCACGACATGGGCGGCGACATCATTCCGCAGATGGTCGCCGACGGCATGGCCGCCGTGTACGACTTCAACGACAACGAGGTTCCCGGGGCCACCGAACGCGACCACGGCTACTGGCGCGATGTCGGGACCCTGGACGCGTTCTACGACGCGCACATGGATCTGGTGTCGGTGCACCCGGTGTTCAACCTGTACAACCGGCGGTGGCCGATCCTCGGCGAATCGGAACACCTGGCGCCGGCCAAGTTCGTCAACGGTGGCTCTGCGCAGGAATCGGTGGTCGGCGCCGGCAGCATCATTTCGGCTGCGTCGGTTCGTAATTCGGTGCTGTCGTCAAACGTGGTGATCGATGACGGCGCCATCGTCGAGGGCAGTGTGCTGATGCCGGGCGTCCGAGTCGGCCGGGGTGCGGTGGTCCGGCACTCGATCCTGGACAAGAACGTGGTCGTCGGCCCCGGTGAGATGGTCGGGGTGGACCTCGAACGTGACCGCGACCGGTTCTCGGTGAGCGCCGGGGGAGTGGTCGCGGTCGGCAAGGGCACCTGGATCTAGGCCGTCGCGTTCGCCACCTGCCGTACCCTGGGCTGGCCAGTGAGGCCGCTTTGACCATGCCACCAGCCTGCAGATTCAACATCGAAGCGATTTTTGAGGTGCCGCGCGATCTGCGCACACTGGTTCGGAGCTGATGCAGCGCTCACCGAACAGCTGATACCGGGCACATCGATGGCGCGTCTGCGCGAAAACATGGCCGGTGCAAGGCTTCTACTCACCGCCTAGCGCACCGGTCCTCACCTGCCGGTGAACTTGTTGACGAGCAGCCGGAGACGGTCCGAGTCGTACGCGGGTCGCAGTCGTCCGGTGCGGCCGAGGATGACCAATCCGTGTAGGGCGGCCCAGAAAACTTCGGTGAGAGTGTCGGCGTCCTGTTCGGCGCCGACCATGCCGACCGCGTGCTGCAACGCCGTGAAGGCCGCCGTCAGCTGAGGCGGGGTGTCTTGGGCGGCGAATTGCAGCGTGGTTGTGCGCGTGAACATCGCGTCGTAGACCGCCGGATTGTCGCGGGCGAAGTCCAGGTAGGCGTGGGCGATCCGGGTCAGGGTGTCACTGGCCGCGTCGGCATCGGAGTGGGCGGCCCGGATCGACTCGGCGAGTTCTGCGAACCCGTCGAGGGCGATGGCGTCGGCGATTTCTTCCATGCCGGTGAAGTGCTTATACAAGACCGGTTGGCTGTATTCGATCTCGGCGGATAGCCGGCGGGTGGTGACGGCATCCCAGCCTTCGGCCTCGGCCAGCTTGCGGGCCGTCGCGACGATCAATTGTCGGCGGGCGGCCCGCTCCCGTTCCCGTCGATCCTCAATGGACATGGGGGGAGGGTATCACGGCTAGAAATGCTAGCAATGCTATTGACACGAGCCGAAAGTGAGGTTAGCGTTGCTAGCATCATCGATGCTCGCGCGATACTGCAGGGCCTGGCGGTGATCGCGCTCTGCGCGGTATTGATGGTCTGACACGTCCCGCACGCAGCTCTACACCAGTCGAATTCGTATGTCAGGAGAGCGATTCCAATGTTTCAGCTCAGGACCTACACACTGCGATCGCCGGAAGCTTTGCATCAGTACGCGACGGTGCATTGGGCACGTCACATGCCGACCTTCGAGACGTTCGGGGTCATTACTCACGGCGTGTGGACCGAGCGCGGCGGCGACGCCAATCGCCTCGTCGCGCTGATCGGCTACCCACCGGGCGCCGACCCTGACCACCTCACGCGGCACATCATGGCCAGCTCGGAATTCGCCGCCGACATGGCCGGCTTCGACGTCGACGACATCGTCGACGTTCAGGCGACACTGCTTGATCCGACGCCGTTTTCACCTATTCAGTAACGACACCTCAGGAGTGCTCGACATGACCATCACCACCACCATCGGCTACGTCCTCGCCGGACTCCTCGCCGCGGCCATCATCTTCATCGGCGCACGCTTCCTCGTCGCGCCGCGCGTCGCCGCCGCCGGCTACGGCGTGCCGGCAGATCCGGACCAGTCCGCCGTGGGCGCCTACTTGAGCGTCAAGGGCGTGCGCGATATCGCCACGGGGCTGTTCGTCATCATCCTGATGATCGCCGAAGCGACCCACCTGGTCGGGTGGGTGATGTTGGCCGCCACCATTATTCCGCTCGTGGACGCGACCATCGTGCTACGCAACGGCGGCTCCAAGTCGATCGCCTGGGGAGTCCACGGCGGCACCGCCGTCGTCATGCTCATCACGACGGCGCTCCTGCTGGTCTCCAGATGAGAGCCAATCTGTTCTCACCGCCGGAAGTGCCGGCGAACTACGGTCAAAGCCTGCTGGGCGCTGTCCTCCAAGCAGACCTTGCTGCCCTCCGGCGCGCTAAGTCGGGTTCTGGCCGCGCATTACTGTGGTTGAACTGCGCGCCACCGGGACTGCTGCCGCCCTCACCAGACGTAGGGCAACAATCGGTAGCGCACCTTCTGGGTGTACTCGGCGTAGCCCGTCAGTTCGGTGCGCAACAGCTTCTCCTCGTCGAAGATGCGCGCCACCAGGACCGGCACGCTGACGAGCACCGGGACCAGGCCCCAGTAGGAGCCGAGCGCGGGCGGCGTAGCCACCATCATGATCAGCGTGCAGATGTACATCGGGTGCCGTACCACGCCGTACAGCCCGGTGGAGATCACCGGTTGCCCCGCCTCGACGGTGATGCTTGCGCCGGCGAAGTTGTTCTGGATCACCACCACTTGGGCCATCACGAGCGAGACACCCACCACGACATCACCCAGCACCACGACGGCGGTCGGCACGTGCGACCAGCCGAACCGCCAGTCGAGGGCGCTGACCACCCCGGTGGCCACCACCGACGCCAGGATGGCCCACATGACGACCTTCTGGACCGGGCGGGTTTCCGCGCCCGGCCCGGCGTGCATGCGGCGGGCCAGCGCGTCGGGGCGCTTGATCGCCAGATACATGCTGGGGCCCATGGTCGCGATCATGAAGACCGCGATGAAAACCCAGGCCTGCCAATAGTGGATGGTGCCGGCCGGCCCGCACAGCAGCACCGCGAAGAAGACGACGCCGAGTGCCGCAGAGCCAAGGGCTTGTAGCGCCAATTTCATCTCTGGGTTCCTAACGTAGATCTCGGCGCCGGAAAGCCAAGGCGCCCAAGGTGATCAGAGCGGCGTCCGCGATCAGCAGCCAGATCAGCGGAATCGCGGTGAAGCAGCCGGTGCCGACTCGCGGCACATGCGTGAAGGGGCCCAGGTCCAACAGCCACTGTGGTGAATTGGCCAGTGAGCCCAGCAGGTACACCGCGATGAAGGCCACCAGCACGCCCCAGGCCACTGGCGTGAACCGGGGTAGCACCCCGAACAACAGGGTGGTCAGCCCGACCAGCAGCCACACCGCAGGCAACTGCGCCGCGGCCGAGCCCAGCACGGCGGGCAGCTTGCCGCCGATGTCGCCGGCGGCGGCGCCGTAGCTCACCCCGGCCAGCAGGCCGGACGTCAGCATCGCCACCGAGGTGCTGCTCAGTGCGATCACCAGATGGCTTGCCAGCCACCGAGTCCGGCTGACCGAACCGGCCAACAGGGTCTCGGCGCGTTGACCGGCCTCCTCCTGGTGTGGACGCAGCGCCAGCGACACCGCAAATGCGGACGCCACCATGCCCAGCATCGTGAAGGCGATCGTGACGAACGCCTGCTCCAGCGCTCCGGAGCCGCCCAGTCGGGCGACGACGTCGTGGATCGACGTGCTGTCCCCGAGCTCGTCGCCGATCCCGTGCACCACGCTGCCGATCAGCAGCCCGTACAGGCCCAGCCCGACCGTCCACGTCAGCACCGTGCCGCGGCTCAGCCGCCAGGCCAATCCCATTGGGCCGCTGAGGGTATCTGCGGCACGCGGCCGGCCGCGCCGTTCGGCGAACAACCCGGCGCCGACGTCGCGGCCGGACTGCAACTGGTAGGCCAGCACGGTCAGCGCGGCGGTCAGGGTGAGGTGCAAGAGCAGGACCCAGAATCGGTCGCCGGCGTACGGGCGGACCAGCAGCGACCAGCCCAGCGGTGACGCCCACGAGCGCTCGCTGCCACCGGCGTCGCCGATAGCCCGCAGGGTGAATGTCGCGCCCAGCACCCCGAAGGCGACCCCGCGGGCCACCCGGGCGCTGGCGGACAGTTGTGCGGCCGCCGCTGCGACGGCGGTGAACACCAGGCCCGACCCCGCCAGTGCGCAGCAGAAGGCCAGCGAACCCATCACCGGCACATCGGTTTTCAGCAGTCCGAGAAATCCGATCAGCCCGGTCAGCACCGAGCCGCCTGCGGTCAGCAGCAGAGCCGCGGTCAGCCCGGCGTTGCGGCCGACGGCTGTCGAGTCGATCAATTCGGTGCGCCCGGTCTCCTCGTCGGCGCGGGTGTGCCGGATCATTGTGAGGATGACGGCCACGGCGATCAGCACGTGGAACATGCCGGCCTTCCAGATGCCGGTGGCACCCAGGCTGTCGTTGTAGATGTTGCCGTACAGCGCGCGCTGCGCCGGGCTGGCCATGATGGTGGCCGCGAATCCGGCGCGCGCTGCCGCGTTGGGGTAGACCGCCGCAATGCTGCCGATGTACACGGTGGACAGCGGCAGGGACAGCAGCAGCACCCACAACGGCAGGACGATTCGGTCGGTACGGAGGTAAAGGCGAAGCAGCCCAATCGTTCCGGTGAAACTGGAGGACGATGGGGTGGGTTGTGCCGGCTGCGTCGCGCGGTCCAGGACGGCGGTCATACCCGCACCTGCTCGGGTTCGCGGTGCGGGTGGTTGTTGTAGTGGCGCAGGAACAGGTCCTCGAGGGTGGGCGGCTGGCTGACCAGCGAGCGCACCCCCGCATCGCCGAGCGCCTTGATGACGGCACCCAGGCTGACCGATTCCACGCGGGCGGTGAGCATCCGGCCGTCGAAGGTGATGTCGGAAACCCCTGGGAGATGGTCGATCCGGCCGGGGTTGTTGATCATGTCGGCCTTGATGGTGGTGCTCGACAGGTGCCGCATCGATTCCAGGGTGCCGCTCTCGACGGTCCGTCCGGCACGGATGATCGTCACTCGCTGGCACAGCCGTTCGGTCTCGGCCAGGATGTGGCTGGACAACAGGACTGTGGTGCCGCGCGCGGCAGCTTCGGCGACGCATTGCTGGAAAATGTTCTCCATCAACGGATCCAGGCCGCTGCTCGGCTCGTCGAGCAGCAGCAGAGTGGCATGCGACGCGAATGCCGAGATCAGCGACACCTTCTGCCGGTTGCCTTTGGAATAGGTCCGGGTCTTCCTGGTGGGGTCCAGGTCGAACCGTTCGGTCAGTTCGTCCCGGCGTTTCTCGTCGATGCCGCCGCGCATCCGGGCCAGCAGGTCGATGGTCTCGCCACCGGTCAGGGTGGGCCAGAGCGTGACATCACCTGGTACATAAGCGATGTCGCGGTGCAGGGCCACCGCGTCGGTCCACGGATCGCCGCCGAGCAGGCGGACCGTGCCGGAGTCGGCGCGCACCAGCCCGAGCAGGATCCGGATGGTGGTCGACTTGCCGGCGCCATTCGGGCCGAGGAAGCCGTGCACTTCACCTTGATCGACCTGCAAGTTCAGTCCGTCGAGCGCTCGTACCGCGCCGAAGTTCTTTGTCAGGGTATCGATTTCGATGGCGGTGTTCACACTGACTCCTCGGCGGTAGTGGCGGTGGTGACGATAGGTGTGCCTGAATTGTGTTGCGCCAGAAAGGCTTCGTACATCGTCGAATCGGCCATCAGGCCTTCGGTGTAGAGCTCGAGAGAGGGCAACAGCATGTCCTGCGCGTAGTCGTGCAGCACCCGGCGCAGGTCGCGCGGATTGTCGTGCAGCTGGATGTAAGTCAGGAGCGCGCCACCGCCGGTCAGGGCCAGGAACCGGGCGCGGGCCCGAGGATCGCGGCTGGGTTTGAGCGTGCCGGCCCGCACGCCTTCTTCCAGGTACCCCTCTGTGTTGTCGATCATGTTCTGCCACAAGGACTTGGCCAGCTCACCGCCGGTCTGCAGGGCGCGCATCAGGTACGCCGTCATCGGCGCGAAGGATTCGATCTCGGCCACCTGCGCGAGCCACGCGGTCGGGGTGGCGTTCTGCATGGACTCGCTCTTGGCGGCCCGGACGGTCTCGATGACGTAGGCGTCGCACGCGGCGCGCAGTCCTTCCTTGGACCCGAAATGGTGAATCACCAGGGCGGCACTGACGCCGGCGGCCGCGGCGATGCTGCGCAGGCCGACCGTGAAGCCGTGCTCGCCGAACTGTTCGATCGCCGCGTCGCGGATTCGGGCGGCTGCGGTGAGATCATCGACTGAACGCATGTTTAGTACGCTAAACACTCGTTCAGCACACCGTCAAGGATCTGTTCCGTCAAGGACCCGTAAAGATCCGACCGACACAAAAACCGGCCCGGCGAGCAGCTCGCCGGGCCGGTTGTCGACAAATGTCTTAGTCGCGCACGGCGGCCAGCAGTCCGTCGCCCAATGGCACCAGGACCGGGGTCAGCCGCTCGTCTTCGGCGATCGCCCGGGTCGCCTCACGCACTGCTGTCACCTCGCGGTCGTTGGCCCCGGCGTCACCGGCCCGGCCGCCGAGGGCTGCGCGGTGCACCACGATCACGCCGCCGGGCCGCAGCAGGCGGACGCCCTCGAGCACGAATTGCGGCTGGTCAGCCGGCTCCCCGTCGATGAACACCAGGTCATAGGACTCGTCGGCCAGGCGGGTCAGCACGTCCTGGGCGCGTCCCACGATCAGCCGCGTGCGCGACGGACCGACTCCGGCGCCGACGAAAGCCTGCTTGGCGAGTCGCTGGTGCTCGGGCTCGATGTCGATGGTGGTCAGCACGCCGTCCTCGCGCATACCGGACAGTAACCACAGCCCGCTGACGCCGGCGCCGGTACCGACTTCGACCACGGCCTTGGCCGATGCGATCTTGGCAAGCACGCTCAGGAGCGCTCCTACCGCCGGAGTGATCGGGCTGGCGCCGCTCTCCTCGGCCCGTTCCCGGGCCGCCGCGGTGATCGGCTCCTCGGTGATGGACCGTTCGGCGTGGTTGACGATGGCCTCGGCCGCACTGGGCTTGGTGGCGACGGGCGGCGCAGCGGCCGGTGCCGGGGCTGGCTGGCCCGGCTCGACCTGATCGGGGCCGGTCGGAACCGTTGGGTCATCGGTGCTGGACATGTCCGCAGCGTAACGAACCAGCCGCCCAACAGACGTGAAGCACGCTCAGGCCGTGGTAGGGCCCCTTGGCAAGCCGTGGGGGTGTACCCGCCACGCCCGCAGCGCAAGGTTAATTTTTGGCCAACTTCTCGTGGTTTTGGCAGTTCAGGGACGCGGCGTTGGGTTTCTCAGGAAAAGTTCAGATTGCTCATATGTCAACCTCACGAGGGTAGTGGAGCGTAATCGCCATGCACGCAGGCTCGAAGGATCCGCAACTCGGCTCCGGCAGACGGCAGTTCCCGGACATCCGCAGCGTCGGGAATATCGATCTGCACGCGCTGGTTTCTCGTGATGCCGAATCGGGGGACCCCGACGGTGAACCTACGGACCTGGAGATTGCCACGACTGTCACCCTGACTCCCGCGTTGAACGCCCCGGCTCACATGTCCCACGTCCCCGCCGTCGAGGCCGAGGTGGCCTGGGTCGATAGCGCCGACGAACTGACCGGCACCGCGGTGTTCGATGCCACCGGCGACGTGGCCACCATGCCGTCGTGGGACGAACTGGTGCGTCAGCACGCCGACCGGGTGTACCGCCTCGCGTACCGGCTGTCGGGCAACCCGCAGGACGCCGAGGACCTCACTCAGGAGACGTTCATTCGGGTGTTCCGCTCGGTGCAGAACTACCAGCCGGGCACTTTCGAGGGCTGGCTGCACCGGATCACCACCAACCTGTTCCTGGACATGGTCCGTCGGCGGGCCCGGATTCGGATGGAAGCGCTGCCGGAGGACTACGACCGCGTCCCGGCCGACGACCCGAATCCCGAGCAGGTCTACCACGATTCGCGGCTGGGTCCTGACCTGCAGGCTGCGCTGGACTCGCTGCCGCCGGAGTTCCGCGCCGCGGTCGTGCTGTGCGACATCGAAGGGTTGTCGTACGAGGAGATCGGCGCGACGCTGGACGTCAAGCTGGGCACCGTCCGCAGCCGCATTCACCGCGGCCGGCAGGCGTTGCGGGAGTACCTCGCCAGCCATCCCGGCGACTACAGCGAAGCGGCCGCGGCGATTTCCGCCAAGTCCGCCTGAGCGTTGTGACGCATCCGTCCCAGGTTGTCGCGCTACATTCAATGTTGACGGCGTGGTGGGTCGGAGAGGAGCTGGGTGATGGTCGATCGGGGACAGTTGTTCCGTCGCGCGTTCTCTTGGCTACCCGCCCAGTTCGCGTCGCAGAGCGACGAACCCGTGGGACCGCGGCGTTTCGGGTCGACCGAGCACCTGTCCGTTGAGGCCATCGCCGCGTTCGTTGACGGCGAGCTGCAGATGGGTGCGCACCTGCGGGCCGCGCACCACCTGTCGCAGTGTCCGGATTGCTCCGGCGAAGTCGATGCCCAGGGTCAGGCGCGCAGCGCACTGCGGGATTCCTGCCCCATAGTTGCGCCAAATTCTTTGCTAGGTGCGCTTTCGCAGATACCGAATGACGCGTCTATGCAGCTGGCGGAAGTGCAAGCTTCTGGAATTGAAGATCAGGACTTTGCCGACCGGTCGCCGCGGGATCGCCGCCGTCGCCGGTAGGGTTGAGCTTGAATTGAGCGAACGCCGCGCCGGTTCCGGCGGGCGCTGTAGATCGGGAGTGGAACACGGGTGACCAATCAGGACTTGTCCGGCGAACGTCCCCGGCTGGCACCGCGCCCGGTGTCGCGGGTGCCGGTGGATCCGGCGTCCCAGCGCGCGTTCGGTAGGCCTGCGGGCTTCACCGGCTCCTTCCTCGGCGAGGACCAGATTCGTAACCAGGGCGAATACACCCCGACGAACCAGGCCCCTGATCCGGTGCTGGCCGAGGCGTTCGGGCGGCCCAACGCCGCGGCCGACTCATTGCAGCGTCATCCGGCCGACGCCGGTGCCCTCGACGCCGAGCGCAACGGCGACGGCGCCGATGTCGTAGCCGACCCATGGCGTGACCCGTCGGCCGCACCTTCGCTCGGCACCCCGGCGCTGCCGCCGCCGGTCCACGTACCGGTCGCTGCTCCCGTCGGCAAGCTCGGGGTGCGGGACGTGTTGTTCGGGCGCCGGGTCTCCGCGACGGCGCTTGCGGTGCTGGCGCTGCTGGCTCTGGTGGTCGGCCTGCTCGGCGGTGTAGTGGGACGCAAGACCGCCGAGGTGGTTGAGGCCTTCACCACCTCGAAGGTCACATTGCATGCCGGAGACCCGGGTGACCTTCCCGCCGGCCGGTTCGCGAAAGTTGCGGCCGCAGTGGCTGATTCGGTGGTCACTATCGAAGCGATGGCCGATACCGAGGGGTCTCAGGGCTCCGGGGTGGTCGTGGACGGGCGCGGCTACGTCGTCACGAACAACCACGTCATCTCAGATGCGGCCAAGAACCCCAGCAAGTACCACATCTCGGTGGTGTTCAACGACGGCAAGCAGGTGCCGGCCAACCTGGTGGGGCGTGACCCGAAGACTGACCTGGCGGTGCTCAAGGTCGACAACGTCGACAACCTGACGGTGGCGCGGATGGGTGATTCGGAGAAACTGAGGGTCGGCGACGAGGTGATCGCGGCCGGCGCCCCGCTGGGCCTGCGCAGCACCGTCACCCACGGCATCATCAGCGCCCTGCATCGGCCCGTGCCGCTGTCCGGTGAGGGTTCGGATACCGACACGGTCATCGACGGCGTGCAGACCGACGCCTCGATCAACCACGGCAACTCCGGTGGCCCGCTGATCAACATGGACGCCGAGGTCATCGGGATCAACACGGCCGGAAAGTCGCTGTCCGACAGTGCCAGTGGTCTCGGCTTCGCCATTCCGGTCAACGAGGTCAAGGCCACCGTCGAGACGCTGATCAAGGACGGCAAGATCAACCACCCGACGCTCGGCCTGAACGCCAAGTCGGCCAGCGACAAGGTTGCCTCCGGTGCCCAGGTGGTGAACGTGGTTGCCGGCAGCCCCGCCGATAAGGGCGGCATTCTGGAGAACGACGTGGTGGTCAAGGTCGGCAACCGCAAGGTGGCCGATGCCGACGAGTTCGTGGTCGCGGTGCGGCAGTTGCAGATCGGTCAGCCGGCACCCATCGAGGTGATCCGGGACGGCCGGCACATGACGCTCACGGTGGTCCCCAACGCGGATACCCCGAGCAGCTGATGTTCGGCAACGTCGGTTGGGGCGAAATGCTCGTGCTGGTGATCGCCGGCCTGGTGATCCTCGGCCCCGAGCGGTTGCCCGGCGCCATCAGGTGGACGGCCGGCAGCCTGAAGCAGGCGCGTGACTACCTCAGCAGCGCGACCGGCCAGCTGCGCGAGGACCTCGGGCCCGAGTTCGAGGATCTGCGGCAGCCGCTGAGTGAGCTGCAGAAGCTGCGCGGCATGACGCCGCGGGCCGCACTGACCAAGCACCTGCTGGACGGTGACGATTCGTTCCTGACCGGTGCCTTCGAACCGACGCCGACCGATTCGCAGCCGCCGCGGTCGTCGAGCGCAGTGGACCCGTCGGCTGTCAACGGCGCCCCGCCCGCGGTGGCGCCCGCGCCGAAGCCCGGTGTCACGCCGTTCGACCCGGACGCGACCTAACCGCGGATCGACTGCAGCCGCGCCGGATCCCGGAATCGATCCGAGTTCGCGGCGATCTCGGCGGTCGGCGGCAGGATTTCGTCCGCGGCCAGGTAGATACCGCCGGCGCGCAGTGAATCGTCGAGCATGAGCCACACCCACCGGGTCAGGTCGGTGACCAGCGCATCCTGGGTGTCGCGCAACGGCTGTTCGAGCCAATGCCCGGCGGCGGTCTCGACCAACCCGACGATGCCGTACGACAGCCGCTCGGCGTCAGCGGCCACGCCGAATGCCGCAATGTACATCTGAAGCACTGAGCTCAGCAGGTTGGCGATGGTGATCTTGATGTCGGCGAAGGCGGTGGCACCCTCCTCGATCGAGCACCGCTGCAGATAGCGGTACAGGTTGGGATGCTGGGCCAGAAAGCGGACGTGTGCGCTCACCCCGGCGTTGACGATTTGCGCCATGCTGCCTTCGGGCTGCCATACCGGCGCGAGTTCGGCCGTGATCATCTGGCTGGTTCGCCGGGCGACTTCGCGTTGCAGATCAGCGGCGTCGACGAAATGCCGGTACAGCTTGGTGCGACTGACCCCCACGTGTGCGGCGATCTGTTCGGTCGAGGTCTGGGGCCCGTGCTGTTCGATCACCACGAGGGCAGCGTCGATGAACTCTGCTCGTCTGCGCTCACGTTGGCCGGCCCAGCGACCGGTGGTGGCATTCACCATGGCTCCTTGTTTACCTCATTCACCTGGTCTGCCGTCACCACATGCACTCAATGAGCAGGAGCCTGGCTATCTAGTGGTACGTGACGTACCATTTAACTACAGCGCCATCCGTGTGGTGCCCGAGTGTTCAAAGGGGAACGCCGATGGATGCGGTGACCGCATTTCGACAGGTGGTTGGGCTGCCGGTTGCCGACACCGAGCTGAAGCCGGCGGTGGATTACGGGTTCTTCGGACCGGACTCGATGACCTGGCGGGTGTGGAGCTACCCGACGTCGCTGCTACCTGGTCGACCTGGGTTACCACATCCTGCCGGAACGAGTGCCGAGCTGGATGCGCCGCGTGTTCAACTGGCCCATGCGCCGCGCCATCATCGCGACTATGCCGAAGTGGATGCGCACGCTCGGCGGTATCCCGCAGAATTACTCCGATGACTTCATCGCGAAGCTGGTCGCCCGGCCGTTCCTGCGGACCGAGGCCAAGTTCCCGCGCCTGGAGCTGGCGATCCTGGACTTCACCACCCCGCACACCACGCCGATCGTCGGGCCGACGCTGATGAAGATCTCGGCGCGGAACCCCGTGACCTACACCCCGGCCGAGGCCCGGGAAAAGTGGGGGCGGACCACGCCGTTCGAGCAGTACCAGCAGCTGCTCACCAAGCGGGCCCTCGGTCAGGGTCCCAAGCCCTACGAGCACAACCACCAGGACGCCCCGCTGGAATTCGAAGCCCACGCCGGCTGACCCTGTTCTCGGTCCGACCTCACCAACGGGAGAATTCGCTACATGTCCGACACCACGTATGCCGCAGTGGTCGACCAGGCGCTGGCTGAGCTGGCCGAAGGCGAGAAGGCCTGGGCGGCAACCTCGTTGGCGCGACGGCGCGAACTGCTCGACGACGTGCAGCAGTTGGCTGTGCAGCATGGTGCCGAGTGGGTCGAGGCGGCGGTCTGGATCAAGCAGCTGGATCCGTCGTCCCCACTGGTTGGCGAGGAATGGATCTCGGGTCCCTACCCAGTGGCCGCCGGGGCCGCTGCGCTGTCGGCGAGCCTGGCCAAGCTGGAGGTCGGCAAGAGCCCGCTGGACGGCGCCAAGTTCGGTTCCGCTGGCGGCCGCACCACGGTGAATGTGTTGCCGCTGGGCATCTTCGACCACCTCCTGCTGTCCGGGTTCAGTGCCCAGGTGTGGCTGCAGCCGGGCGTCGATCAGGACGAGGCGGTGCGTACCGCTGGTCTGGCGCAGCGGGATCCCGGTAAAACCAACGGGATCGGCGCTGTTCTCGGTGCCGGCAACATCATGTCGATCGCGCCATTGGACACCCTCTACGAACTGATCGCCAACAACAGGGTGGTGGCGCTCAAGCTCAATCCGGTCACCGACCTGCTGCTGCCGGTCCTGACCAAGGTGCTGGCACCGTTCATCGAGCTCGGCGCGGTCCGGATCCTCACCGGCGGTGCGGACGTGGGCACCTACCTGGTGCGGCACAAATCGGTCGATCACGTGCACATGACCGGCAGCGCGCTCACACACGACGCCATCGTGTTCGGTGTCGGCGAAGAGGGCGCCAAGCGTAAGGCCGCGGGCGACCCGATTCTTCGTAAAGACATCACCAGCGAGCTGGGCGGGGTGTCGCCGACCATCGTCGTGCCGGGCAAGTGGAGCCGGGCCGACATCGAGTTCCAGGCCAACCACATCGCCACCCAGCGCCTGCACAACAACGGCTACAACTGCGTGGCGTCCCAGGTCGTGGTGATGTCGTCGAAGTGGGCTCAGCGGGACGAATTTGTGGCGGCCTTGGCCAAGGCGATCGCTGCGGCTCCGAAGCGTGCGGCCTACTACCCGGGCTCGGATTCCCGGATTGCCAGCGCTGAGGCGACATATCCCGGTGCGCAGCGGATCGGTGATCGTGTCCTGGTTGTCGATCCCGAGGATCGCACCGCCCTGCTCAACACCGAGTACTTCTCGCCGGTGCTCGGCGTGATCGACCTGGACAGCGACGGCGTTGAATTCGTTCGCGCGGCGACCCGGTTGGCGAACGACGAGTTCGTCGGGACCCTCGGCGTCAACATCGTCGCCGATCCCCGCACCATCAAGACTCTGGACAAGGCCTTCGACGCGATGATCGAGGCGCTGCATTACGGCACGGTGGCTGTCAACGCGTGGACCGGTGTCGGCTACCTGAGCTCGTACGCCACCTGGGGCGCCTTCCCCGGCCATTCGCTGGGCGACGTGCAGAGCGGAATCGGCGTGGTGCACAACGGTTTCCTGATCGAGAAGCCCGAGCGCACGGTGGTTCGCGGGCCGTTCCGCCCGTCGCCGCGTTCGCTGGTCGGCGGCGAGCTGTCGATCTCACCGAAGCCGCCGTGGTTCGTGAACAACCGCACTGCCGCGTCGACCGGCCGGCTGCTCACTGAATTCGCCGGCAAGCCGGGTTGGGCAAAGCTTCCCGCAATCTTCGTGTCGGCGCTGCGGGGCTGATTGGGTTTCCCCGGGGTCGGTGGTCCGAAAGCCCGGTCTGTGGTCATGCCGCAGGCCGGGCTTTCGGTATTGGCGGTGGGGATTGGCATTGGCATTGATGCCTGGGCGGACCGGTTTGTCGGCGTCACCACCTAGCCATCCCCAGGCAACCTACGGTACCGTAAGTTACGGTACCGTAGGTTATCGAAGGTGTGGACCTAGCGCCGACAATCGTTGAAGGGACTGACCCATGGATACCCAGACAGCCGTCCTGTACGAACTGGAGCCCGTCGTCGCGCAGAACCTTGACCGCCACCTGAAGGTGGCGCGGGAGTGGTTCCCTCACGACTACGTCCCGTGGAGCCGCGGGCGAGATTTCGCGTTCCTCGGTGGACAAGACTGGCAGCCGGAGGACTCGCCGCTGGACCCGGTCGCCAAGGTGGCCCTGACGGTCAACTTGCTCACCGAGGACAACCTGCCGTCGTATCACCGAGAGATCGCCACGCGGTTCTCCCGCGACGGGGCCTGGGGCAGCTGGATCGGACAGTGGACCGCCGAGGAGGGCCGTCACAGCATCGCGCTCCGTGACTACCTGGTGGTCACCCGCGGCGTCGATCCTGTTGCCCTGGAACGCCTTCGGATGGAGCACACTGTCGCCGGCTACGACGCCGGTGACAGGAGCTCACTGGCGGTGCTGGCCTATGTGTCATTCCAGGAACTGGCCACCCGGGTCTCGCACCGCAACACCGGCCGGGCGTCCGGCTGCCCGCTCGCCGACCAGCTCCTGGCCCGCATCGCAGCAGACGAGAACCTGCATATGGTGTTCTACCGCAACCTGATGGCCGCGGCCCTGGACATCGCCCCCGACGCGGCGATGTCCGCCATCCGCGACGAAGTCATCAACTTCGCGATGCCCGGCCTGGGTATGACCGACTTCGTGCAGAACGCGATCACCATCGCCAAAGCCGGAATCTACGACATGCGTATCCATCACGACGACGTGCTGATCCCGGTGCTGCGCTTCTGGAATATCTTCGAACGCAACGACTTCGGCCCCTCCGGGCAACAGGCTCGCGAGGAGCTGATCGGGTTCCTGGGTCTACTCGACGAGCGGGCGCGGTTCTACGAGGAAAAGAAGAACCACCGCCAAGGCGTGACTGCCGCGGCCGGGTGAGCCGTGGGGTGCTGCCGCGCCGTCCGCATGTTATCCCGGTAGGCGGATCACCTGGGCGGCGTAAGCCAGCCCCGCCCCGTAGCCGAGGAGCAACGCCAAGCTGCCGGGTTTGGCCGCGCCGGTGTTCAACAGGGTGTACATCGCCAGTGGAATCGAGGCCGCCGAGGTGTTTCCGGCGTCCTGAATGTCCTGGGCGATAACGGTTTCCGGATTGAGCTCCAAGCCTTTGGTGAGCAGCTCGTTGATCCGGCCGTTGGCTTGGTGGGGGATGAACACCTCGATGTCGTCGACCGTCAGCCCCGCGGCTTCGATGGCGCGGCGGCCCACGGCGACCATCTGGAAGGCCGCCCAGCGGAAGACCGTCTGTCCTTCCATGCGCAGGAAAGGTCTCGGCCCGGTTGGGTTCTCGGTGTAGTCGATCCAGCTGAGGTCCTGCACGATGGCGCCGGACTGCTCCCCGTCGCTGCCGGAAATGGTGGGTCCGACACCTTGTTCATCGGTCGGTCCCACCACCACCGCGGCGGCGCCGTCGGCGAAGATGAAAGCACTGCTGCGGTCGGTCATATCGATTGCGTCGGACAGCTTCTCGGAGCCGACCACCAGGATGCGGCCCGCGCTGCCCGACCGGATCATGTCTGCGGCCACGCCCAGCGAGTAGCCGAATCCGGCACAGCCCGCGGCGATGTCGAAGGCCGGAATACCCTGTGCGCCGATCTCCGTGGCCACCTGAGGCGCGCACGGTGGGGTGTTACGAAAGTTGGTGCTGGTGGCGACGATCACGGCGTCGATATCGGCGCCTGACAGTTCAGCCTCCGTACAGGCGCGGCGACCGGCTTCGCACGCCATCGAGACCGCGGATTCGTCGGGGCCGGCGAACCGTCGGTTTTTGATGCCGGTCCTGGAGTAGATCCAGTCGTCCGAGGAATCGATGGTTTCGCAGATCTCGTCGTTGGTGACGACGCGCCCGGGGCGGTACGCGGCCACGCTGAGGAGGCCGACATTCTGCGCGCCGGTGCGGGTATTGATATGTGTCACTGGATGATTCCTGTCGGACGGGAGGTGGTCAGCGCCCAGCCGGGTCCAGCCCGAGTGACATGCCGGCGAGCCCGCGCTTGCGGCTGGACAGCTTGTCGGCGATACCGCGCAACACGGCGCCGGCCGCGGTCTCGGGCGCGGACAACACCAGCGGCACACCCGAATCGCCGGCCGCCACCAATTGCGGGTCCAGCGGTACCTGACCGAGCAGCGGCACCTCGGCACCGACTGTGCGCGTGAGGCTGTCGGCGACCCGCTGGCCGCCGCCCTCGCCGAACAGCTGCATGGTGGTGCCGTCGGGCAGCTGCAGGCCGGACATGTTCTCGACCACGCCGACGATGCGCTGACGGGTCTGCACCGCGATGGCTCCGGCGCGCTCGGCGACCTCCGCGGCGGCCATCTGCGGCGTCGTCACCACCAGAATCTCGGCGCCGGGGATCAACTGCGCCACCGAGATGGCGATGTCGCCGGTACCGGGCGGCAAGTCGAGCAGCAGTACGTCCAGATCGCCCCAGTACACGTCGGCCAGGAACTGCTGAAGGGCCCGGTGCAGCATCGGCCCACGCCACACCACCGGGGTGTTGCCCTGGGTGAACATCGCGATGGAGATGACCTTCACATCGTGCGAAACCGGCGGCAGGATCATCGATTCCACCTGGGTGGGGCGATCCTGCACACCCATCATCCGGGGTACCGAGTGGCCGTAGATGTCGGCGTCGAGCAGGCCCACCGACAGCCCCTTGGCGGCCAGCGCAGCCGCCAGGTTCACCGTGACGCTGGACTTGCCGACGCCGCCCTTGCCGGACGCGACCGCATACACCCGAGTCAGCGAACCGGGCTGGGCGAAGGGGATGACCGGCTCGCGGGAGTCACCGCGCAATAGTTTGCGCAGCTCGGTGCGCTGCTCGTCGTTCATCACGTCGAGCGTCACCTTGACGGCGCCGGTGCCGGGCACGTCGCTGACCGCTGCGGTGACCCGGTCGGTGATCTCGGCCTTCTTGGGACAGGCCGAGGTGGTCAGGTAGATCTCGACGTGGACGCCGCCGTCCGGCTCGACGGTGACGTCCTTGACCATGCCGACTTCGGTGATCGGGCGGCGCAGTTCCGGGTCGACGACTTTGGCCAGCGCGGCGAGCACGGCGGCATTCAGCTCAGCAGACATCAGCCGCGAGTCTATGCCTGCGGTTCAGGTCACAGTCGGCAGGTCAGGGCGCGAACGCCAAGGCAGGCGCCGCGGGCGCCGCCGGGTCCGCCGGCGGCGGGCCTGCCGG
>JARLGS010000126.1 GCA_031292695.1 Mycobacterium sp.
GCGCAGCGGACCCTCGGCTTCGTCGCGGGCCCGGGTGACCACCTCTCGGCCCTTCTGCCAGGTGGTCATCACTGTGAAGGCGACCAGACCGATCAGCAGCGGCAGCCAAGCGCCGTGCACCAGCTTGGTGAGGTTGGCGGCGAAGAACAGCAGGTCGACGGTGAGCAACGGCACCCCGATGCCGACCACAGTCCACAGCGGCCAGTGCCACCGGGCGCGCGCGATAGCCAGGAACAGCAGCGTGGTGATGGTGATGGTTCCGGTGACCGCCATGCCGAACGCGTAGGCCAACGCCGCGGAACTGCGGAAGGCGAACACCAGGGTCAGCACGGCGACCATCAGGATGCTGTTGATCCACGGCACGTAGATCTGGCCCATGGTCGACGCGGACGTGTGCATCACCCGCAGTCGCGGCAAATAGCCGAGCTGGGCGGCCTGGGCGGCGACGGAGAACGCCCCGGTGATCACCGCTTGTGATGCGATCACGGTGGCCGCTGTCGCCAGCAGCACCATCGGCAGTCGACCCCAGTCCGGCGTCAGCAGGAAGAACGGGGCATCCGTGACGGTCGGGTTGTTGAGCAGCAGCGCGCCCTGCCCGAAGTAACTCAATGTGCAGGCCGGGAATACCAGGAGCATCCAGGCGAGAGTGATGGGCTTGCGGCCGAAGTGCCCCATGTCGGCGTACAGCGCCTCCGCGCCGGTCACCGACAGCACGATGGCGGCCAGCGCGAAGAAGGCGATGCCGAAGTGCCCGGCCAAGAATGCCAAGGCATACATGGGGTTCAGCGCTTTGAGGATTTCCGGCTCTTTGGTGATGCCCATGACGCCACAGGCCCCGATCGCGGCGAACCACAGGATCATCACGGGCCCGAAGAACCGGCCGACGGCTGCGGTGCCGTGCCGTTGCACGCTGAACAACACCGCGATGATCACCGCGGTGAGGGGCACCACCCAGTCCGCCAGTCTGGGGTTGATCGTTTTGACGCCTTCCACCGCCGACAGCACCGAGATTGCCGGGGTGATCATCGAGTCGCCGAAAAACAGTGCAGCGCCGAGGATTCCGAGTCCGGCCAGGAAGGCGGCGGTGCGGGTGCCGAGCTTGGAAGCGGAGCGTTTCACCAGGGTGATCAGCGCCATGACGCCGCCCTCGCCGTCGTTGTCGGCGCGCATCACCAACATGACGTAGGTGATTGTCACGATCAGCATCACCGACCAGAACACCAAAGAGACCACACCGTAGATGTGGTCTCTGCTGATCGGGACGGGATGCGGGTCCCCCGGATCGAACACCGTCTGCATGGTGTAGATCGGGCTGGTACCGATGTCGCCGAAGACGACGCCGAGCGCACTCACCGCCAGCCCTACGCGTAGTCCCTGCCGACCGCCGTCGGGGTGTGTGCCCACGCGCGGTGCCTCCTTCATCCGGATCGTTCATCGACGGTCCGGATGTTAGGCGACGTGGGCCCGCCGCGCGATCAGTGCCGCAGCGCGGTGGAGTGCGGGTGGCGCCGGTTGATGCGGCGGCACACCAGTAGGACGGACGCAGGCAGCGCCATCATCGACAGGATTTGCAGCAGGTTAGACATCTGCGCTCCTCGAATCTCGCATACACCCGAGTGAACCGCTGCGGACGGGCCTGTGACCCGGTGTATACGCAATCCTTACGCCGATGGCGTCGGTTTTGCCGGGATCCAGATGCTGTTATGCGGCCCGGCGGGTGGCGGTCATGTCATCGAAGCGGTCCAGCACGGTCTCGGCCACCAGTCGGTGCGAGCCCAATGGCGGCGACATCGGTATCCGGTGGGCGTGGGCGAATTCCGTGACGCGGTCGGTGATCCGGCCGTGAGCCAGGAACCATGGCGCGATGACGAGCCGGCTCGCACCCTGGGCGCGTAACAGGCGGGCGGCGTCTGTCAGGTTGGCCTGTGGGCCCGTGGCGAATGCCGTTGTGGCCTGCCAGTGGGTGCCGGCCACCAGTCCGGTGGCCACCGCGGTGGTGCGAGCGTTGGCCGCCGCCGACGACGAGCCGACGGCGGTCACCAGCACGCCCACATTGCCGTCCAGCCGGGATACCCCGGAGTGGGTGAGACGCTGGCTCAACACATGGATCAGTCGGTCGTCTTCACCGAGCACATCGGCCTGCTGGGCTGGCGAGCCGGACTCGGCGATCATCGCTGGGATGTCGATGCGGGCGTGGTACGCGTCGGCCAGCAGCAACGGCACCACTACGCTCTCCGCGGGGGCGGCTGCCAGCACGTCGCGTAGGTTCGGCGAATTCTGTTCGCAGAACGCTACTTTGACATCGAGGCCGTGGCGCAGGGCGGCCACTGTCCGGGCCACCTCGTGAGCATTGGCCGCCGACCGCGGGTCGGCGCTGCCGTGCGCGGTGAGGATCAGTTGCATCGAGAGCCTAGGACGCGTGCAGACCGCATTCGGTCTTGGCCAGGCCGGCCCAGCGACCGCTGCGGGGGTCGGCGCCCTCGGCCGGCTTCGCGGTGCACGGCGCGCAGCCGATCGACGGATATCCTTCGTCCACGAGGGGGTTGACCAGGATGCCGTTGGCCTCGATGTAGGCCTGCATCTGCTCGTCGCTCCACGCGGCAATCGGGTTGATTTTCACCAGACCGAACGCCGCGTCGAAGCTGATCAGCGGAGCGTTGGCGCGGGTCGGAGCCTCCACCCGGCGGATGCCGGTAACCCACGCCGAATATCCCTTGAGCGCCTTGGACAGTGGCTGGACCTTGCGCAAGTTGCAGCACTGCGCGGCGTCGCGGGCGAACAGATCCTTGCCCAACAGCTGGTCCTGCTCGGCGACGGTGTGTTCGGGCGTGGCGTTCACGACGTTGACGTCGTAGACCGCCTCGACGGCGTCACGCGTGCCGATGGTCTCGGCGAAGTGGTAGCCGGTGTCCAGGAACAGCACGTCGACCCCGGGGCGCACTCTGGCCGCCATCTCGACCAGCACCGCGTCCTGCATGTTGGATGCCACGATGTATTGCCCGGCGAAGTTCTCGTCGACCCAGCGCAGCACGTCCTGGGCACTCGCGCCATCGAGCTCGGCTGCACCGCGTTCGGCGATCGCCCTCAGTTCAGCTTCAGTCACGCCACTCACGTCTACGGTCACCTCAAGTCCGCCTCGTCGGCCCTAACGGCCCACTGGGCGAAACGCTCGCCGGCCTCACGTTGTTTCGTGAAGTTACGCACGACACGGTCGATGTAGTCGCCCAGCTCGGTCGCCAGCACCTTGTGTTGACGCAGCTTGCGCCCGAAACCGCTGTCCAGGCCCAGGCTGCCGCCCAGATGCACCTGGAATCCCTCCTCGGGGCCGGCTCCGTCTTCACTGATCATCTGACCCTTGAAACCGATGTCGGCGATCTGGATGCGGGCGCACGAGTTCGGGCAGCCATTGAGGTTGATGGTGACCGGAACGTCCAGTTCGGCGTTGAGGTCAGCCAGTCGGGCTTCGAGTTCGGGAACCAGCGTCTGAGCCCGAACTCGGGTCTCGGCGAACGACAGCTTGCAGTACTCGATGCCGGTGCACGCCATCAGGTTCTTACGCCAGTGCGACGGCCGGGCCTGCAGACCCAGCGTCTCCAGACCGGCCACCAGTTCTTCGACCTTGTCATCGGGCACGTCGAGGATGATCAGCTTCTGGTACGGGGTCAGCCGGATCCGGTTGGAGCCGGCGGCCTCAGCCAGGTCGGCGACCTTGCTCAGGATGGTTCCCGAAGAGCGACCCGCGATGGCCGCGACTCCGACGGCGTTCAGGCCGTTCTTGAGCTTCTGGACCCCGACGTGGTCGATCGTGTGCGGGACCTGCTCGGGCGCCGGCCCGTCGATCAGCTTGCGGCCGAGGTACTCGGTTTCGAGAACGTCCCTGAACTTCTCTACGCCCCAGTCCTTGATCAGGAACTTCAGCCGGGCCTTGGAGCGCAGTCGGCGGTAGCCGTAGTCCCGGAACACCTTGGTGATGCCCTCCCAGACATCGGGTACCTCGTTCAGCGGAACCCAGGCGCCCAGGCGCTGGGCCAGCATCGGGTTGGTGGACAGCCCACCGCCCACCCAGATGTCCAGGCCGGGTCCGTGCTCGGGGTGGTCGACGCCGATGAACGCGATGTCGTTGATCTCGTGGGCGACGTCCTGCAGACCCGAGATGGCCGTCTTGTACTTGCGGGGCAGGTTGGAGAACTCCGGGTTGCCGATGTAACGGCGCACGATCTCGTCAACGGCCCAACTCGGGTCGAGCACCTCGGTGAGGGACTCACCGGACAGCGGGCCACCGAGCACCACGCGCGGGCAGTCGCCGCACGCCTCGGTGGTCTGCAGACCGACCGCTTCGAGGCGCCGCCAGATCTCCGGCACGTCCTCGATCCGGATCCAGTGGTACTGGATGTTCTCGCGGTCGGTGATGTCGGCGCTGTCCCGAGCGAACTCGACCGAGATCTCGCCGATGGTCCGCAGCGCGGCACTGGTCAGTGCCCCGCCGTCGCAGCGCACCCGCATCATGAAGTACGGGGCCTCCAGCAGGTCGGCGTTGTCATCGCCGGTGTACGTGCCGTCGTAGCCCTGTTCGCGCTGGGTGTACAGGCCCATCCAGCGATAGCGGCCGCGCAGGTCGTCTTTGTCGATGCTGCTGAAGCCCTGCTTGGAGTGGACATCGATGATGCGCTGCCGCACGTTGAGCGCGTCATCCTCCAGCTTGAACACCTCGTTGGCGTTCAGCGGGTCGCGGCTGCCCAGCGCCCATTGGCCTTCATCGCGGGTCTTGGCGGGTTTGGCTGTCGTCACGGGATGGATTTCCTTCGCACAAGAGCAGGCGTTGGGATCACGCGGTAGCCGGGGGCTGTCCGGCAGCGCCGATCCGGCGCCGGCTGAAGATTCTGATGGTCAGAACTGCGGCATCAAGGCAGACAGCAACTGCTACATACGCGCTTGAAGTCGACATGCCGCCGCGTTACCAATGCGGAACCGAGTGCGCGGTTGAGGCTGGCGGACACCTCGCCATTCTGCCACGATCAGGGCCTTTCGCCCTAACCGGGCCAGATTGGCGATCAGCGTGAGCAAAAGTTCGCTGCGGCCGGAGTGGGACACTGGTCAGCATGATCGATGCCGCAGCCAGTCGCCCCGGACCGTTCGGCATCTATATCCATGTGCCGTTCTGTGCGACCCGCTGCGGCTACTGCGATTTCAACACCTATACCGCCGGTGAACTGGGTGGATCGAATCCGGACGGGTGGCTGCAGGCGCTGCGATCCGAGTTGGCGATGGCCGGTGCCCAGGTCGATCTGCCGGTCGAAACGGTGTTCGTCGGCGGGGGCACGCCCTCGCTGTTGGGCGGCGCCGGGCTAACTGCAGTGCTGGACGCGGTGCGCGATAATTTCCGGTTAACCCCCACTGCGGAGGTCACCACTGAGGCCAATCCGGAGTCGACGTCGCCCGCCTTTTTCGCCGAGTTGCTGGAAGCCGGCTACACCCGAGTCTCGCTGGGCATGCAGTCGACGGCACCGCATGTGCTCGCGGTGCTCGACCGGACGCACTCGGCCGGCCGGGCGCCGGCGGCTGCCCGGGAGGCACTGGGCGCAGGGTTCGGACACGTCAACCTCGACCTGATCTACGGCACGCCGGGGGAGTCCGACGACGATCTGCGCCGGTCGGTCGATGCGGCAATCGAGGCGGGCGTCGATCATGTGTCGGCGTATGCGCTGGTGGTGGAGGACGGCACCGCACTGGCCCGGCGGGTGCGCCGCGGCGAGGTCGCGGCGCCGGACGACGATGAGCTGGCAGGCCGATACGAGCTGCTGGACGCGCACCTGAGCCGGGCCGGTTTCGACTGGTATGAGGTGTCGAACTGGAGCCGGCCCGGCGGTGAGTGCCGGCACAACCTGGGTTACTGGGACGGCGGCCAGTGGTGGGGTGCCGGGCCCGGCGCACACCGGTTCGTGGGCGCGCGCCGCTGGTGGAATGTGAAGCACCCCAACGCTTATGCCCAAACGCTGGCTGACGGCACGCTGCCGGTTGCGGACTTCGAAGAGCTGAACGAGACCGCTCGGCACACCGAGGACGTGATGCTGCGGCTCCGACTGCGCACCGGCTTGCCGGTCGGCGTACTGACCGAGGCTGAGCGGGACCGGGCGCAGACGGCGGTGGCTGATGGGTTGGTGCAGCGGTCCGGCGATCGCCTGGTGTTGACCGACCGCGGCCGTTTGTTGGCTGATGCAGTGGTACGCACGATTCTGGAGTGATCTGGCAGCGGGGGTGGCCGGCCGGATCCTGTTCTGGCTATGGTTAGGCAAACCTTAGGTTTTGTTTCGGTGTCATCGATGCCGGCCTGATCGGCCGAAATCCGGATCATGACAGGGTGCCTCACCACTACTAGTGAGGTTAGGCTAAATTAACTTCTGTGACTGCTGAAGCTATCGACATGGCGTCCGAGACCCGTATCGCGTTGCCGGCCAACGTTGCCCCCGCCGATCTGGTCTCACAACTGGCAGCCGAGCTGCCCGAGTGTTCAGGGGCTGACTACCTCTGCTACGAGCATTCGGGTGAGTGGATCCTGGCGGTGGGGGTACGGGCCGCGATCGAATTCGACAGCGACGAGCTACGGATCGTCGACACCGACGGTGTGATCACCCGGCAGGTGTGGAGCGGCCGCCCCGGCCCGGTGCTCGGTGACGCCGTTGACCGTCTGCTGTTGGAGACCGACCGGTTGTTCGGCTGGGTCGCATTCGAATTCGGCGCGTACCGGTTCGGGCTGCAGCAGCGGCTGCTCGCGGGCACGCCGCTGGCCCGCGTCTTCGGTGCACGTGCCCAGGTGGTGGTCGCCGACGGTGAGGTGCGGGTATCCGGCGACGACGGCGTGGTCGATGCGGTGCAGCGCCTGTTGCAGTCCGGGATTCCGGCTGTACCTGTACCGCGTGCGGTCGATATCCGCGCTGACGGCAGCGATTACCCGTCTCGGGTGGCTGCGGCGGTGGCCGAAATCGGTGCGGGTCGCTACCAGAAGGTCATCCTGTCGCGGCGGTTCGAGGTGCCGTTTGCCCTCGATTTCCCGGCGACCTACCGGGTCGGTCGTGCCCACAACACACCTGCGCGCTCATTTCTGTTGCGGCTGGGCGGGATTCGCGCGCTGGGCTTCAGTCCTGAGCTCGTGGCGGCGGTGCGCGACGACGGCATGGTGATCACCGAGCCGCTGGCCGGTACGCGCGCCTTCGGCCGGGGCCGCGAATGCGATCGCGCCGCCCGCGACGATCTGGAATCGAACTCCAAAGAGATTGTCGAGCACGCTATTTCGGTGCGCAGCTCGCTGCAGGAGGTCGCCGAGGTGGCGGAGCCGGGGACCACGGTGGTCACTGACTTCATGACGGTGCGCGAGCGCGGCAGCGTGCAGCACCTCGGTTCCACCGTCGGCGGCCGGTTGTCCGAGAGCATGACGCGCATGGATGCACTGGAGGCCTTGTTCCCCGCGGTCACCGCGTCCGGAATTCCCAAGGCCGAGAGTGTTGAGGCGATCCTGCGGTTGGACGAGTCGCCGCGTGGGCTGTATTCGGGCGCCGTGGTGATGTTCACCGCCGACGGCGGCATGGACGCGGCACTGACCCTGCGGTCGGCCTATGAGGCCGATGGGCACACCTGGCTCCGCGCGGGCGCGGGCATCATCGCCGAGTCGACGCCGGAGCGGGAATTCGAGGAGACCTGCGAGAAGCTGACGACGCTTGCACCGTATCTCGTGCCCCGGAGCTGATCGGTCCTCCGCGACGAGACCCACGGTGAGCAGTCATAAAACTGCCCACTTCTCAGCGTATGCGTGCAGGTTTGTGTCTGGTGACGAGATGGCGGCCTGGCAAAGCCATTATTCGCCCGTGACCTGCGGGGTATGGTGCGACCGTGGAACAAGCGGGGTTAGCTGCCGCCAGGCGCCGGCGGCGCTGGTCGACGGCGCTTGCCGCGGTGGTCATTCCGGCGGCGGCTTTTGTCAGCGCGGGTACCGCGACCCAGACGGAGACCGCCGCTGACGTCGACCTCTGCTGTGCCCAGGTGGTGCCCGCACCGCCGACTGCGCTGCACACCGGTTCGCTGATCGTTGCGGCCGCTGAGAGTTCGCGCGCCATGGTGCGCAACATCGCGTTGCCGGTCGGTGTCGCGGCAGAGCGGGGACTGCAGGTCGAAACCGTCTTGGCTGAGCGGGCCATCAGCGCGACGTTCCCGCAGATTCACAGCATGATCGGGGTCCGCCCCGACTCGCTGCACTGGCATCCCGACGGTTTGGCGCTGGACGTCATGGTGCCGGATTACGGATCGGCGGCGGGCAAAGCGCTGGGTGATCGGATCCTGGCGTACGTCTTGGCCAATGCGCGCCGATTCGATCTCAACCACGTGATCTGGCGGCAGGTGCTGTACTTCCCGAACGGATCGACCCAGCGGATGCCGGATTACGGCGGGGACGACGCCAACCACTACACCCACGTTCACGTCGCGACCAACGGCGACGGCTACCCGACGGGTACCGAGGGCTATTTCATGTCCGCCCTCGGCCCGATGCTGCAAAAGGGCGCGGCCACAGCAACTTTCGTCGATTCACACTGAGGTCGCCGCGAGATCGCGCTGCCCGACGAACTTGCGGAGCTGGGCCACCGCGACCGCGATGCAGAGCACGACCAGCGTGGGACCCGTTGCGACGATGACGAATTGGGAGATGTCGACCGGGTAGTTGAAGATCATGACCAGCGCGAACACCGGGTAGCTGCCACAGAGCAACCCGAGCCCGATGCACAGCTGCGTGTGCAGCCGGTGCCAGTCCCGGATGTCATTCTCGGTCCAGCCGCGTTCCGGCAACTCGGACTCGGCCAAAGCGGGGGAGATGACGCCGGTGACCTTCTTGGAATTGGGCTTGCGCAGCAGTCCGCTGATGGCGAACGACCAAACCAGCAGGGACATCGGGATCAGCTCGAGGGCCTGGACCACGCGCGGGTTTTTCGTGGTGAGCGCGATGGTGAGCGAGCAGGCGGCACCGACGAGTACCAGCAGGTTCGCGGGTTCGACCTTGCGCTTACGCACCATGGTCAGCGCGCCCTGGGCGGCGGCGGTGACGATCGCGCCGACCAGCGCCAAATAGGGCTCTAGGCCGAACGCGCGTAGCACGTAGTAGGCCGCCAACGGCGGCAGGGTGTTGATCGCGGTGTTCTTGACATACTCGCGCAGGGTCTTTGGGGTGTCGGACATTGAATGTGGCTCCTGTGTTCGACTTTTCGGGTCTCTGTAGTCCTGGCGAGGGGTGCTACGCCGCTCGTGGGTGGTCAGGTCAGGGTCGCGATGATGGCCTTCTTGTCGACCTTGCCGACCGCGGTAACCGGCAGCGACGACCGCGTGACCAGGATGTCCGGCCGGCTGTGCGCGGCGACTCCGCGCTCGTCGAGGTAGCTGTTGAGCTCGGCGAGAGTGGCCGATGGTTCACCGAAAACCACCACCGCACAAATCCTTTCGCCCAGATATGGGTCGGGCAGTGGAACCGCGGCGACAGTGCGGATCGCCGGATGAGTGAGCAGATGCTCTTCGAGATCGAGCGCCGAGATGGTCTCGCCGCCGCGGTGGATGACGTCCTTGATTCGTCCCGTGACCTCCAGGTAGCCGTCGCCGCGGCGGCGCACCCGGTCGCCGGTTCGGTAGAAGCCGTCCGGGCTGAACGACCGCTCGTTGTCGGACGTGGCGCGGTAGTAGCCGTTGAGCGTGTACGGTCCCCGAACCAGTAGCTCGCCTTCTTCGCCCGGCGCCACGTCGGTCCCGTCCTCGTCGACCACGCGCAGTTCATCGTCGGGACAGAGCGGAGCGCCCTGGGTGTGGTCGAGCAGCTCCAGGGCATCGCCGGGACGTGTGTAGTTCACCAGCCCCTCGGCCATGCCGAAGACCTGTTGCAGGCCGGGGGTCAGGGTGGCGCGCGCCGCCGCAGCGTCGGGGGCCGAGAGCTTGGCGCCGCCGACCTGAAGTAGCCGTAACGTGCTGGGGCGCTGCGGCTCCCAGCCGCAGGCTTGGGTCCACAGCGTGGCGAGTGCCGGCACCAGCGCGCAGACCGTCACGCCGTGCCGAGCGATGGTGGCAAACGCCGACTCGGGGCTGGGGTCCGTGGTGAAAACCGTGGTGGCTCCAACGGATATTGCGCCGAGCAGGCCGGGGCACGCCAGCGGGAAGTTGTGTGCCGCCGGCAGAACGGCCAGGCACACGTCATCGCTCGTCATTTCGCACAGTCGGGCGCTTGCCGTCGCGTTGTAGCAGTAGTCCTCGTGGGTACGGGGGATCAGCTTGGGTGCCCCGGTCGTGCCGCCTGACACCAGCAGCAGGGCCGGCTCGGTGGTGCGTACTGTCGGGGGGGTAATCGGCGGATGACCGAAAAGGGAAGCCCAGCTGGTGAATTCGCAGGCCTCGCCGTCGACGATCACGTGTTGCAGGCGCGGGTGTGAGTCGACGAGCTCGCGTGCCTGATCGCGGTAGTCGAACCCGCCGAAGCAATCGGTCGTGATGATCGCGACCGCGGCACTGACCGCCGCGAAATGGCTGAGCTCGGCGCGGCGATGGGCAGGCAGACACATCACCGGTACGGCACCGGCGCGCAGTAGACCGAACAGGGCGACCGCGAAGCGGGCGGTGTTGGGTAGTTGCAGGAGCACCCGGTCCCCGGCACCGATGCCCGTCGCGGCAAAACCGGCTGCCGCGTCGGCAGCCAGCCGATCCAGTTCAGCGAACGTGTGCGATGCTGTCGGGTCGATTGCGGCGACGCGGTCGGGCCACTGGTGTGCTGCGTCAGACAGCAGGCTGTAAAGCGGTTTTCCGGTCCAGTAGCCGAGTCGCCGGTAGCGCTCAGCCCGATCGTCCGGGAACGGTTCGAAGCCGTACAGCAAATGCTGCTCAGCTGCGGTTGAGGCAGTGGTGCGCGTCACGGCGGGCTCCCTCGGGTAGGTGCGGCGAGATAGAGAATATAGGGTAGCCTAATCAAAATTAGGGCAGCCTGTCTTAATCGAATTGGGAGGGTGTTGTGGGCGTCGTTGCGGTGAATTCGCAGGCCATCTGTGAGGAAGTCGCCGAACTGCTCGGCATGCGTGCTGACACCGTCGATCCCGACGCCGACCTGATTGGCCAGGGACTGGATTCGATCCGGATGATGGCGTTGGCCGGGCGCTGGCGGAAGCAAGGCATCGATGTCGACTTCGCCGGGCTGGCCGCCGACCCGACAATTGCGGCCTGGTCGGAGCTGCTGGCTTCCGCAGGAGGGCTACAGCGCGCAGAAGTTCCTGTCGCACAGCATGGTTCGGACCATGATCAACCATTCCCACTGGCCCCGATGCAGCACGCCATGTGGGTGGGGCGCGAGGATGACCAGCAGCTCGGCGGGGTGGCGGGACATTTATATGTCGAATTCGACGGTCACGGACTGGATCCGCGGCAGTTGACGGCTGCTGCCACC
>JARLGS010000127.1 GCA_031292695.1 Mycobacterium sp.
CGACCTGGACGCCGGCCTGCTTGGCCATCCGCGGCACGCTCGGCCGGGTCGGCGGCAAGCTCGTGATCTCCGAACCGAAAACGGACCGTTCACAGCGGACGGTCCGCGAGATGGGCGGACCGGCGCCGACGACCGAACCGATGGACGCGTTGCTCGACGAGCGGTTGGGTTCGCGCACTGGTCAGTATCAGTTGCCGTCGACATGTGCCCGGCATGCGAGAACCGCTGTACCTAAACGGAGCTCGTCTCGACGGTACCTATCCGACGTCTATCGCGCTGGACGGCCAAGCACTAAACATCACCTTGGCAACCAGTGCCGACAGTCTCGACTTCGGGCTCGTTGGATGCCGCCGCAGTGCCTGACCTGCAGCGGCTGCTGGGACATCTGGAGAGCCCCCTCAAAGAGCTCGAGTGCGCAGTCGGTATCTGATGTTCGCGCCCTACGCTCAGCCGCGGCGATTGGACGCCATCAGCTCCACCCGAGCGGCGCGACGGTAGTCAGCGGGCCCGGTACCGAACCAGCGCTTGCAGGATCTGGTGAGCACGCTTTGTTCGGTGTAACCCAGTTCGCGGGTTAGGTGTGATAGATCCATGTCGGTGTCGCGCAGATAGTGCTCGGCGGATTCACGCCGAATGCCGTCGATCAGCGCGAGAAAAGTTGTCCCCTCATCGGCCAGCCGCCGCTGCAGCGTCTTGGGGTGCATGCTGAACTGCGCGGCGATCACCTCGCGGCTAGCCGCCCCGGTGGGCAGCAGCTGTCGCGCGATGGTGCGCACTGACTGGCTCATCTCCGGCCCACGTTGCCCGATCAAGCTGGTGAGGTACTCGACGATGGCGCGGTGTGCCAGCTCGTCGTGGCTGAGCGATCGGCTCAGGTCGGCGGTTCGGATGGTGAAGCCGGCGCGCGGCTCGGCGAAAAGGGCTCGACAGCCGAAGTACTCGCGATACTCATCGGCCGGGGTGACCGGCTCATGGGTAAAGTGCGTCGAGATCGGGCAATACTGCGCGCCGAGTAGCAGCCGAAACACCTTCAGCGTGACCCCCAGGGAAAGCTCCATGCTTTGGGCATGCGGGGGCAATCGCTCGAGCAGAATGCGGAATTCGAAAAACGACCGATCGGGTTGCTCGCTCAGCGGTGCGACCTGAGCCGAGAGGGCCGGGCTGTAGGCAGCCATGAAGTTCGCGAAAATTCCCATCGCGTCGGCCGCGGTGGCCGCCGTACGGGCCGCCACACCCACCGGACCGAGAATTTCGATGCCCTGTCGCTGAGCGAGCCGCCGGCCGAAATCCGCTGTGCCAGTCGCTTCGGCGGCCGACTCCACCGCCGTAATCACGCCCCAAAGCGGGACGAACACGTGATAGAGGCCGATGTCCTGTGCGCGGATCCCGGCCTTCCGCAGCAACGGTGCGGGATCAGCGCCCAGTTCGGTTACCAGGTCCGGGTAGTTCGACAGCGCCGTCCCGCGCACCAACGACATGTCCCGAGATGCTAATAGTGCAACCGCGACCGACGGCGCTAATCGCGTTCCCTCGTCCGTCGCCGGTATGTCCCCGATAGCTAAAAGGTTGTCCCGATCGGTCAAGACTTCAGCAGCGGTCGACCCGCATCGTTGAGTCGGCGGTGAAACCACCGCCCTGCCGCCAGCCTCTCGGCGGGAGGTATTGCGATCGAAGGATTAACGATGACTCTCACCGTCGAACCCACGACCACGACGACGACGAGTTCCGGCTCGCCGCTGCCGCTGGTTGC
>JARLGS010000128.1 GCA_031292695.1 Mycobacterium sp.
AGTCCGACATCGCAATACCGTCCGACCTCGACGCGCAGGTGCACAGCGTGTCCGCCGTCGGTGAGCAATACATTGCGCTGCTTCCGCGCAACGACACCTCAACACCCCTGCACGACGGTGATGTGATACCGCTGAGTCGCACCACCGAGCCCCCCGACATCAACTCACTGCTCAACGCGACCACCACTGCACTACAAGCGATCCCGCACGACAACCTCAAAACGGTGATCGACGAAAGCTACACCGCCGTCGGAGGCCTAGGTCCCGATCTCTCGCGGCTGGTGAAGGCATCGACAACGCTGGCCATCGACGCCAAGAGGAACCTCGGCCCGATCACCGCGTTGATCGATCAGTCGCAACCCGTGCTGGATTCCCAAGCCGACACGGCGGATTCGATCCGCCAGTGGGCCGCGAGCCTGGCCAACATCACCGGCCAACTCAAGAGCCAGGACAGCGCGGTGACCGGACTGTTGGACAAGGGCCCGCCGGCCGCCGACGAAGTACACCGACTCTTGGAACGAGTGCGCCCGACCCTGCCCATCCTGCTCGCCAATCTCGTCAGCATCGGCGACGTCGCGGTCACCTACCGCAACGACATCGAACAGTTACTCGTGCTGCTCCCGCAGGCCACCTCGATCATGGGCGGCGGAATCGTCCCCAACATGCACACCAAGCAGGACGTGAACGGCTTCTACCTCGACTTCAACCTGAACCTCAACCTGCCCCCGCCGTGCACCACCGGGTTCCTGCCCGCCCAGCAGCAACGGGTGCCCAGCGAGGTGGATTACCCGCCCCGCCCTGCCGGTGACCTGTACTGCCGAGTTCCGCAAGACTCGGCCATCGACGTCCGCGGTGCCCGCAACATCCCCTGCGAGACAGTTCCTGGCAAGCGCGCGCCCACGGTGGCGATGTGCGAAGGCAACGATGATTACGTCCCCCTCAACGACGGCTACAACTGGAAGGGCGATCCGAACGCCACCCTGTCGGGACAGGGCGTTCCACAGCTACCGACGGTGTCGCCACCGGCGTCGGGTGCACCGCAGCCGCTCCCCATTGCCGCTGCCGCATACGACCCCGCGACCGGTTCGTATGTGGGGCCCGACGGCCGGGTGTACACCCAGGCAAACCTGGCCCGTGGCGCAGCCAGCGGGCAGACCTGGCAGTCGATGTTGCTGCCGCCCAGCGGCGGCTGACGGAACGGCTCACCGAATATCGTAGTGGGATCAGC
>JARLGS010000129.1 GCA_031292695.1 Mycobacterium sp.
CAGTTGGGTCGTAACTTCCAGGTGATTTACGAGCAGGCCAACTCCCACGGCCAGAAGGTGCAGAGCGCCGGCAGCAACATGGCCAGCACCGACAGCGCCGTCGGCTCCAGCTGGGCCTAACTCCGACTTCAGGCGCGGCAGCACACCACAGATCGGTGTGCTGCCGCGTCCTGCGGTTTCCGTGCACTTCGATTCTTGAGGACCCTTGAGGTATAGATGGACCAACAGAGCACCCGCACCGACATCACCGTCAACGTCGACGGCTTCTGGATGCTCCAGGCACTCCTGGACATCCGGCACGTCGCGCCAGAGCTGCGGTGCCGGCCATATGTATCCACCGACTCCAGCGACTGGCTCAACGAACACCCCGGAATGGCGGTGATGCGCGAGCAGGGCATCGTCGTCGGTGACGAGGTGCAGGAGCAGGTTGCCGCTCGACTGCGGGTGCTCGCCGCGCCTGACCTGGAGGTCGTTGCCCTGCTGTCGCGGGGCAAGCTGCTTTACGGCGTCGTCGACGACGAGAACCACCCGCCCGGGTCGCGGGATATCCCCGACAACGAGTTCCGGGTGGTCCTGGCCCGGCGCGGCCAGCATTGGGTGTCGGCGGTGCGGGTCGACAACGACATCACGGTCGACGACGTGGCCATCGCCGACAGCGCCTCGATTGCGGCATTGGTCATGGACGGCCTGGAGTCGATTCACCACGCGGAACCGGCGGCGATCAACGCGGTCAACGTGCCGCTGGAGGAAATGCTGGAGGCAACGAAGTCGTGGCAGGAGTCCGGTTTCAACGTCTTTTCCGGCGGTGACCTGCGGCGGATGGGTATCAGCGCCGCCACGGTGGCCGCGTTGGGCCAGGCGTTGTCCGACCCGGCGGCCGAGGTTGCGGTGTACGCCCGTCAATACCGCGACGACGCCAAGGGGCCCAGCGCCTCGGTGCTGTCACTCAAGGATGGTTCGGGCGGCCGCATCGCGCTCTACCAGCAGGCGCGAACCGCGGGTTCCGGCGAAGCCTGGCTGGCGGTCTGCCCGGCGACTCCCCAGCTGGTGCAGGTGGGCATCAAGACCGTGCTCGACACGCTGCCCTACGGCGAATGGAAAACGCACCGCAGGGTGTGAAACGGTCCGGCGAAACACAATTTTTACCAATGCTTTTGCTCATAAGACGCGGCCGAGATGCGAACGCGGCATACTTCTCTAGAATCATCAGCAAATCCCAGTGTCACACGACTCTCGATCGCAAGGCGAGGCAGATGAAATCCGAATTAGTCGAGCTGCATCTCCCGGGGGACCCTAGCGCCTCGGCGAGTCGGTCGACCGCGCTTTCCGCGCAGCTGGAGGCACGGGCTTACACATTCACCACGACAGGGGGTGCAGGTCGATGACTGCGGTAGTTGAGGCACCACAGACTGACGTTGAGGGAATCTCACAACCTCGGGCGGTAGTGGTCGGCATCATGGCCGGCGAGGGCGTCCAGATCGGCGTCCTGCTGGACGCCAACGCCCCTGTGTCGGTGATGAACGACCCGCTGCTCAAGGTGGTCAACAGCCGGCTGAGGGAACTGGGCGAGACCCCGCTGGAGGCCACGGGACGGGGCAGGTGGGCCCTGTGCGTCGTCGACGGCACGCCACTGCGGGCGACCCAGTCTTTGACCGAGCAGGACGTCTACGACGGCGACCGGCTTTGGATTCGGTTCATTCCGGACACCGAGCACCGGTCGCAGGTCATCGAGCACATCTCCACCGCGGTCGCCGCCAACCTCAGCAAACGCTTCGCCGCGATCGACCCCGTCGTTGCGGTGCAGGTCGGCGCGTCGATGGTGGCCGTAGGCGTCACGTCCGCGTCAGCTTTGCTGGGCTGGTGGCGCTGGCACCACAACTCGTGGCTGCCGACCGTCTACGCTGCGGTGATTGCCGCGGTTATGCTGGGCGTTTCTTTGCTGCTGCTGATGCGCGCCCAGACGGATCGGGACCGGCGCGTCGGCGACATCATGCTGCTGAGCACCCTGGCGCCCCTGTCGGTGGCCGCTGGCTCGGCGCCGCCAGGGGGAGTGGGTTCGCCGCAGGCGGTGCTGGGCTTTGGCGTGCTCACCATCGCAGCGGCGCTCGCTCTGCGTTTCACCGGACGCCGGCTGGGCCTCTACACTGCGATCGTCACTGTCAGCTTGGTGACGGCGATCGCGGCCCTCGCCCGGATGGTCGCGAATACCAGCGCGGTGACCCTGTTCACCAGCGTCGTGCTGCTGTGCGTGTTCCTTTACCACGGCGCCCCCGCGCTGTCGCGGCGGTTGGCCGGTATCCGGCTGCCGGTCTTCCCCTCGGCGACCAGTCGGTGGGTCTTCGAGGCCCGCCCCGACCTGCCCACGACGGTGGTGCGCTCCGAGGGTGGCCCACCGGTGCTGGAGGGCCCCGCGTCGGTTCGCGACGTGCTGCTGCAAGCCGAGCGCGCCCGGTCGTTCCTGAGCGGACTTCTGGTGGGGCTGGGCGTGTTGATGGTGGTCTCGTTGACCGCGGTGTCGGATCCGCACACCGGGCAGCGCTGGCTGCCGCTCATGCTGGCCGGTTTCAGCGCAGGCTTCCTGATGCTCCGCGGCCGCTCTTATGTCGACCGCTGGCAGGCGATCACCCTGGCCGTGACCTCCGTGCTGATCGTCGTCGCGATCGCCGTCCGGTACGCGCTCGTCTTGCAGTCACCGCTGGCGGTGTCCATCAGCGTTGCGATCCTGGTCCTGCTGCCGGCGGCGGGTCTCACGGCCGCGGCCTTGGTGCCCAACACCATCTACAGCCCGTTGTTCCGCAAGCTGGTGGAATGGGTCGAATACCTCTGCCTCATGCCGATCTTCCCGCTGGGATTGTGGTTGATGAACGTTTATGCAGCTATCCGATACCGCTAGTCGCAGGCCGTGGCGTGGTCGCGCTTCCCCCGCGACCAAAGCCGCGCTTTTGCTTTCGTAGGGCTCTTTATCCCGTTTTGCGCCGGCGTAAGCGATTTAGCCGCCGACCATCGACCCGGCCCGGGTGGCGCCGGACGGTC
>JARLGS010000010.1 GCA_031292695.1 Mycobacterium sp.
CCGCTGTAGGCCGGGGTGAACTGAATGAACCTGGCGGCCACCAGGTTCGGCGAGATGATGATCGCCCGGGCGTCCGCCGGGATCTTCACGCCATCCTGCAGGGTCATGGTGACCTTGACCGAATTAGCCTGCGGCTCAACGGTATTGATGGTGCCGACCGGCACCCCGAGCACCCGCACGTCGTCACCGGCGTAGAGACCCACCGCGTTGACGAAGTAGGCGACCACCTTGTGGCCGCCACGCGACGGCCACAGCAGGTACGCGCCACCGGCGACCAACACCACCAGGGCAACGATCAGGGCGATGAGCCCCCCGCGGGTTTTCAGACTGTTCTTCATCATGGCGACTTCGGCCTCACGACGATCCGTTCTGCGATGTAGCCGCGCAGCATGTCTCCGAGGCTCGCCGGCAGCTTGCCCGGCTGGAAGTACGTGTCGAGCAAGACTTCCGTCATCGTCGCGGGCGGCAGGCCGTAGAGGTTGATGTTGAAGCCCGGACCGTTGCCGACGACCTCGCCAAGCGCGGTGGCATAGCCGGGCAGCCGCTTGAGCGCCTCACTGATGTGGTCCTTGCGCTCCAGCAGGTTGCCCATCAGCAGGTTCAGCTGCTTGAGCGCCGGCCCGAACTCCCGCTTGTTGTCCGCGACGAATCCGGAAAGCTGCTGGGATACGGCACGGACCCCGGCGATCAGGGTGCCCAGCGCCTGACGTCGCTCGTCCAGCGCGGCGAACAACAGATTGCCGTCGGTGACCAGCTTGTTCACCTGATCGGCACGCTGTGCCAGGGTGTCGGACACCTTTTTGGCGTGGCCCAGCAGTTGTTCGAGCGCCTGGTCGCGCTTGTTCAGGCTGCGCGACAGGCTCGCCACGCCGTCCAGCGCGCCACGCAGCTGCGGGGTCGCGTCGTGCAGCGTGTCGGTCAGCACCTGCAGCGCCTGCTCCAGCTGCGGCTTGTCCAGCTCGCCGGAATTCTCTCCGAGGTCCTGCAGCGCTGTGTTGAGAGTGTACGGAGTTGTGGTGCGGCCCAACGGGATAACCGTTGCTTCGCGGCTGCCCTTCGGCGTGATCGCCAGCGACTTCTGCCCCAGCACGGAGTCGGTCGAGATCGCTGCGAGGGACTGGTCGCCCACCAGGATCTGACGCTGCACGGTGAAGGTCACCTTGGCGGAGGTGCCGGCCAGCTCCACCGAGCCCACCTTGCCGACCCTGATGCCCGAGACCCTGACGTCGCTGCCGGGGCTGATGCCGCCGGCGTCGTTGAAGTACGCGGTGTAGTTCTTGCCCTGCGGCCAGAACGGCAGCGACGAGTACCCGAACGAGATCAGCACGAGGCAGACCACCACGAACACCCCGAGCACACCGGTGCGGAGTGGATCCTTCTCCGGCTTAGCCATTGTCGGAGCACCTACCCTTCGAGGGATCCGCAGGACCACCGAACGGGACCAGCAAGTCGCTACCGGCGGGGCCGCTGAGCTTGATCTTCACCGTGCAGTAGAAGATGTTGAAGAAGGCCCCGTACGCGCCGAGAGCATTCAGCCGCAGGTAGCTCTCCGCCAGGTTCTCGATCACCGGGTCGACGTCGCTGCGCCGCTCGTACATCCGCTGCACGAACGGGCGGGTGTTCTCCAGGACACCTTGCAGCGGCCGGCGACCCTTCTGCAGCATCTCGGTCAGATCGTTCTCGGCGGACGACAGCGGGGCGATGGCCCCGGCGATGGGGTCGCGCCCCTGGGCCAGGCCGGTGATCAGCTGCTGCAGCTGGTCGATGCTGGTGTTGAACTGCGCACCTTTGGCGTCGACGGTCCCGAGCACGGTGTTGAGGTTGTTGATCGTGTCGCCGATCAGCTCGTCGCGGGCGGCCAGCGTCTGGGTGAACGAACCCGTGCTGGACAACAGCTCCGAGAGGGCACCGCCCTGCCCCTGCAATGCCTCGATCATGGCATTGGTGATCTCGTTGACCTTCTTGCCGTCCAGGCCCTTGACCACCGGGCGCAGTCCACCGAGCAGTGCGTCGAGGTCGAGCGCCGGCTGGGTGTTTGCCTTGACGATGGTGCCGCCGGGTGGCAGCTTGCGCAGCTCACCCGGGCCGGAGGTGATCTCCAGGTACCTGTCACCGACCAGGTTCTGATAGCGGATCACCGCTCGACTGGAGGTGTACAGCTGGTAGCGCTGGTTCAGGTCGAACTTGACGTCAACGGTGTTGTCGCTCTTGAGCTTCACGCTCTTGACCGTGCCAACCTGAACACCGGCGATGCGGACGTCTTCACCGTCCTTGAGCCGGGAGGCGTCGGCGAAGTTCGCGTGATAGGTCGTACTGGAGGCGAACCGGAACTGGCCGAACACCACCACCAGGCCGGCAGCCACCAGCACCATCACGACGGTGAACACACCGACGTTCAGCATCGTGCGATCGCGTTTCACGGGCGGCCCCACTCATTCGCAGACATCAGAAGCGGTCCTTCTCGGCGTACGCACCGTTGAACAGGAACTGCAATGTCGAGGGCGCATCGAACTGCAACTCGGTGTTCGGCTGGTACGGAATGTAGGCGTTGTCGGTCACCAGGAACGGCGTGTGATACCACGAACCGCCGAACTGCTTCGACGGCACATCCGGAAGCCCACGGCAGTTCGGGCCGCCCGAGGCATTCACCATCGGCAGGCTCTCGGGGTAGGTGTAGTTGGGCGCACCGGGGAAGAAGTTCGAGGACACGAACAGACCTGGCCGAACTCCACCGATGACCGGACCGAACCGGTCCACCGCCTTCGACACACCTTGGAGCAGGCAGGGGAACTCCGGCGAGTAGTCACCGGCGACCTTCAGCGGGGCCCGCAGCCGCTGGATGGCGGCGATGTAGTCGTCGGCGGCCGGCGCCAGAGTCGCGTAGCCGTTGTTGGCGAACCCGGTGGTCGCCAGCAACGCGGCGTTCAGGTCGTCCTTCTCATCGACCAACGTCTTGCTGATGGTCGGCGCGTTGTCCAACACCTTCACCAGGTCCGGGGCGGCATCGGCGTAGATGTTGCCGACCTTGCCGGTGTCCCGGAAATCCTGCTGCAGCGTCGGCAGCTTGGGGTTGAAGTACGCGAGGTACTTGCTCAGCCCGACGGCTGCGGCACCGGCGTCGTCACCGTGGCCACGCAGGCCCTCGCCGAGCGCGGTCACGGTGGCATTCAGGTTGACCGGATCGATCTTGTCCAACAGGTCCGTCAGCGTCTGGAACACCGTGTTCATTTCCAGCTGCACGTCGTGCGCCTGCACGGTCGTGCCGGGGCGCAAGGACTCCTTGGACGGGGTCTCCGGCGGCAGGAACTCCACCGACTTGGCGCCGAACACCGTGGTGCTGCCGATGCGGACCCGGGCGTTCGACGGGATGAAGCGCATCTGGTCGCTCAACACCGACAGCGACAGCTTGGCCTGGTCACCGGCGTACTCGATGTCCTTGACCTTGCCGATCTGGATGCCCCGGTACTTGACCTTGGCGTCCGGGTCCATGACCAGGCCGGCGCGGGGCGCGAGCACCGACACGGAGTCGGTCGGGGTGAATGCCGCGGTGTACGACAGGTAGGTGAACACCACCGCGGCGAGCAGGAGCCCGATCAGGATCGACGCCGCGAGCCGTACGTGGCTGCGTTTAGGGGCGCGGGAAGACATCGTCGTACACCCCCTATCCGGAGAGGTTGAAGTTGCCGGACGCGCCGTAGACGGCCAGGGAGATGAACAGGACGATGGTCACGACGACGATCAGCGAGGTCCGCACGGCCTGTCCGACCGCGATGCCCACGCCGACCGGTCCGCCGCTGGCGTTGTAGCCGTAGTAGGTGTGCACCAGCATCACCGCGATCGACATGACGATGGCCTGCAGGAATGACCACAACAGGTCGGTGGGCACCATGAAGGTGCTGAAGTAGTGGTCGTACAGACCGGCGGACTGGCCGTTGATGTACACCGTGGTGGCCCGGGCGGCGAAGAACGACGCCAGCACCGCCAGTGCGTACAGCGGGATGACGGCGATCAGACCCGCGATGATCCGGGTGGACACCAGGTAGGACACCGAGTGCACGGCCATCGATTCGACGGCATCGATCTCCTCGGCCACTCGCATGGCACCCAACTGGGCTGTGGTGCCGGCGCCGATGGTGGCGGCCAGCGCAATACCGGCGATCACCGGCGCGACGATGCGCACATTCAAGAACGCCGACAGGAAGCCGGTCAGGGCCTCAATACCGATGTTGCCCAGCGACGAGTAGCCCTGCACGGCGATGACACCACCGGAGGCCAGCGTCATGAACGCCGCGACGCCGACGGTGCCACCGATCATCACGAGCGCGCCGGTGCCCATGGTCATCTCGGCGATGAGGCGGATGGTCTCGCGGCGGTAGCGAGTCAGCGCATTCGGGATGTACCGGAAGGACTCGCCGTAGAACAGAGCTTGCTCACCGATGCCGTCGAAAACCGCGGGAAGGGCACGGAACATTCGTTTGAATCTAAGAGTCGCGTCGTAGCTCATGACCACATCACCTCACCAATACCCGGACGCCGATGGCGGTCATGATCACGTTGATGACGAACAGACAGATGAAGGCGTAGACGACGGTCTCGTTCACCGCGACGCCGACACCCTTGGGCCCACCCTTGACGGTCAGGCCGCGATAGCACCCCACCAGTCCGGCGACGATGCCGAACAACAGTGCCTTGACCTCGGCGAGCATCAGCTCACCCAGGCCGGTCAACACCGTCAGGCCGTTGATGAACGACCCGGGGTTGACCCCCTGCAGAAACACGGAGAAGACGTAGCCGCCCGAGATGCCGATGGCACACACCAGGTTGTTGAGCAGCAGTGCGACGAAGGTCGACGCGAGCACCCGCGGCACCACCAGTCGGTGGATCGGGTCGATGCCCAGCACCCGCATCGCGTCGATCTCCTCGCGGATGGTGCGGGCACCCAGGTCGGCGCAGATGGCGGTGGCGCCGGCGCCGGCGACCACCAGCACCGTGACCACGGGGCCCAGCTGGGTGACGGTGCCGAACGCCGTGCCCGCACCGGACAGGTCAGCGGCTCCGATTTCGCGCAGCAGGATGTTCAGGGTGAAGGCCACCAGCACGGTGAACGGAATGGCGACGAGCAGGGTCGGCACGAGGGATACGCGGGCGATCATCCAGGTCTGTTCGAGGAACTCCCGGAGCTGGAACGGCCGCCGCCACATCTTCGCGAACGTGTCGAGGGCCATTTCGAAGAACCCGCCCACGGCCCGGGCCGGAGCCGCAAGCTGTTCGATCAACCTTCGGCTCCATCCTCAGTTCAGGCTGAACAGTCACGGCGAAGAGCGATAGTCCCTCGTTCGCAGTGGCCTGCCCACCACCTCGTTAAGCGCTGCTCTTAGTGAGCCGGCTCATAGTAGCTAGAACATGTTCGCAGTGGCAAAAGAACAGCAAAAACGCTCGTAATCGAGACATAATTGCAGTTCAGGATATATTTTGACGGGTGCGTAATTGAAACACGTTCTAGTGCTGACACGGACCTTTCCGGTCCGCGTCGGCACCAGATCCGAGACGGTCAGCCCCGTGACTCCATAACCGCAGTCGCCGAGAAATTCCGCTCCGGATCGCGGTCAGCAAAATATCCGCGCAACGTCGAGCTCAGTTGTGTCATGTCCCACTCAGTGGACGGCGCAGTGAAGTGGCTCTCAACCGTGGGTGCCGCGACAAGGGTCACGGTCGGACCATAAACGATGAACAGCTGGCCGTTCACGTTTTCCGACGCCGGCGAAGCCAGGAACCGCACCAGTTTCACCACGTGCTCCGGCGACAGCGGGTCGACCTCGTCCACGCCGGGCGCGGCACCGAACACATCGGCCGTCATCGCAGTGCGGGCCCGTGGGGCGATCGCGTTGGCCAGCACGCCGTACCGCTGCAGCCCGCGAGCCGCGGTCAGGGTCAGCGC
>JARLGS010000130.1 GCA_031292695.1 Mycobacterium sp.
GGCAGCCGAAAGGCAGCAGGAAAGCGAGACAGCGTGACCGGCTCCTCCGCCGGGCGTCTCGTATAACTGGCCGGACACCGGGCCTGGTGCCCGGGCGCGAAAGCGCGCTGACGTGAGGCAGGTGAGCTGGTGAAGCGATGCGGTCATGACCGCCGGAACCGAAGGGCAAGTTAGACGCGATGACGGGTTACAGCTTTTCCACCCCGGTCTGGGAGCTCGTGTTTCCGAGTTAGGCGGCGGTGCTGCCGCAGGTCCAGGCATCCAGCTCGATTTGATCTAGGTCGGGCTGGCCTGGGCGGATGGCGGAAAATCGGGCTCTGAGGAACTCGCGGCGCAGCCTGGCGAGCATGTCGGCGGGCGACGGCTCGGTCTTGGTGCGGTACCACGGGCATTGCCGGCGCCTGCGGTCGATGTCGGCGGGGTCGTAGGCGCAGCGGGTGTACCAGACGATCAGGAGGGTCTGGATGAGGAACCCGAGCGGGACGGTCCGCTCGACGGCTTTCTCCACCCGGTTGCAGGCGTCCCCGACGCCCAGGATCTGCTTTCCGGTCGCGTTCGACGGCTCGATGGGCCACCGCCAGGAGTACCGCTCGGCGATGGCGGCGGGATCAGCTCCGGTGTCGAGGGTGAACAGCCCCAGGTCGTATGCCTTGCCGGAGCCGGGGTCCCTGACGAGCACGACGCGGCCGGGGGCGGTCTTGAAGCTGCCGTGCCACAGCGCGCCGACGGCGGTGACCTGCACTGCGGTGTCCTGCCCGTAGACGTGGATGACCGCGTCCTGCCAGTTCGCGGCCTGCGCGATCTGCGCGCAGGTGCCCAGCCGGTCTCCTTTGACCCTCGGCCGGCCCCGCCTGCCGGTGCGGGGCGGCCTCGGCCCGTACAGCACCGCGTTAGACGGCAGCCTCGTCGTCCAGGTGGTCCCTTCCACGATCAGGGACTCCCCGTGGAATGCGGCATCACCGACCCCGTGAACCTCGCGGCCCGGGAACGCTCCGGCCAGCAGCTTCACCATCCCGGCGGCCAGCTCCACCTGGGAGGCGGTGCCCTTGCCGCGCCACAGCCGGAACAGCACCGGCAGCGCCACCGGGGAGGAGCAGAACGGCAGCCGGACCACGATCGCCGCGACCACCCGCGTGTTCCCGAACGCGATCTTCTTCCCGCCCTGCGCGGACCCGTCATAGGCCCACCGGGCCTGGAAGACCTTCCTGCCCCACCGCTTGAACAACGTCCCGTCGCACGCCACCACCAGCGGTTCCCCCTCGCCGGCCAGGTACTTCACGACCAGCCGGGCCACCGCCAGGCCCAGGTCATCAACGTCCCAGACGGCGCCGGAGAAGAACCAGCACGCCCGCCGCCACTGCTCCGCCATCCCCGACCCGGCGGCCATCGCCACCACCGTGCTGCGGTCCGCCAGGATCATCCCGCACGCCAGCCCCACGAACAGCCGGTGCGTGGACCGGCGCGCGAACACCGGCGCTAGCTCCTCCAGCAGATCCCGCCACGTCACAGGCATGGGCAGGCTCGCAGGCGGCAGCATCGGCGGACACTCCGGTTATTCGGCGGTGTACAAAGCACCGCCGATGCTGCCCCAGCAGGCCATCACCGGCAAATCACGCCCTCACCGGCCCTCCCGCCGCACCAGCCACTCCTGCCGCAACCCCCGCGCTCGGTCACCTGACCAAGAAACTCGGAAACACGAGCCGGGAAGGAACTCCGGAAACTGCCCGCCACGGTGACCTGGACGACCAGGCTCCGCAAGGACCATCGCAACAGGAA
>JARLGS010000131.1 GCA_031292695.1 Mycobacterium sp.
CCTAAAAGAGCTCTCCGACTGGCGGGGCCCGGGGGGCGGCACGAGCCCCGTCTGTCGTTTGTCATCGGGCATGATGGCTGGGTGCTGCGATCACTGATGCCGGCCCTGTCGCTGCGAAACATCGTCGTGGTCGCCGCGTTGTCGGTGGTCGCGACGGTGTTGATCATCGGTACCTGGGTATGGATCGGCGTCACCAACGACCAATACAGCCAGCTCGACCGCCGGCTGGATTCGCTGAGCAGTCTGCGTGACGTCAACACCTTGTTGAACATCGCGCGACAGAGCAACACGGGCACGCCGCTGCCCGAGGGATCGCTGGTGCGCACGGTGCGTATGGGCGACGCCACCGTCTCGGTGCCGCCGGACATCGTGCTGCCGCCGTTCGAGAACGGCTACGCCAACACCACGATCAACGGCGTCGAGTACCGGGTCCGCACGATCAGCACCGGGTCGGCGTCGATCGCCCTGGCCGCACCGCTGTCGGAGGCTCAACACGCGATCAGAACGCTGCATATGCGGATATTGGGCATCTGCGGCGGGGTCATCATCGGCACCGCCGTGGTCGGCGGGGTGATGTGGCTTGTCATGATCAACCCGTTCCGGCTGCTCGCGCAGCAGGCCCGCCAGATCAACGCGCAGTCCAAGCCCGAAGAGGTTCAGGTGCGCGGCGTGTGGGAAGCGGTGGAGATCGCCGAGGCGGTCGAAGGGATGTTGGCCCGCATCGGCGAGGAACAGGCCCGCACTAAGGCAGCGCTGGAGTCGGCGCGCGACTTCGCCTCCGTGGCGTCACATGAGCTGCGCACCCCGCTGACGGCGATGCGGACCAACCTCGAAGTGCTGTCCACCCTGGACCTCGGCGACGAGCAGCGCAAAGAGGTGATCAGTGATGTCATGCGCACCCAGAGCCGGATCGAGGCGACGCTGACGGCGCTGGAACGGCTAGCACAAGGGGAGTTGACGACGGCTGATGACCTGGTTCCGGTTGACATCACCGAACTCCTCGACCGGGCCGCCCACGACGCGGTCCGGGTATATCCGGACCTCAACGTGTCACTTGTACCGTCGGCGACCGTGCTGATGCTGGGGCTGCCTGTCGGACTCCGGCTGGTGGTCGACAACGCGATCGCCAACGCGGTCAAGCACGGTGGCGCCACCCGCGTGCAGTTGTCCGCGGTCAGTTCGCACGACGGCGTGCAGATCGCCATCGACGACAACGGCACCGGCGTACCAGAACACGAACGTGACGTCGTGTTCCAGCGGTTCTCGCGCGGCTCGACCGCGTCGCACTCGGGGTCCGGCCTGGGCCTGGCGCTGGTCGCCCAGCAGGCTGAACTGCATGGTGGCACAGCGTCTTTGGTGCAAAGCCCGTTGGGCGGTGCCCGGCTGCTACTGGAACTGCCGGGACCGCAGCAGGAAGCTGACTGAGCCGCTGCCCGCCCACGCTACGGATTTAGTGCGGCGACACGTCGTGGGCAGCACCAATCCGTAGCGCGAGCGGGGCGAGCTGCTTAGATGCAGGCGCCGAACACGCAAACTCCGCCGTCCGGCTCCCAGCCGCCGTTCCAGGTGCCCGGCGGGTTCCAGCCCCACGCCGGAGGTGGTGGGGGGCCGCCCCAACCGTTGCCGCCGCCCCAACCGTTGCCGTCGCCGCCGCCCCAGTCGTGATCGTGGCCCCAGCGTGCGGGAACAGGGGCCATGCCCGGATCAGCACTGGCGGTGCCGGCACCCAATCCCACGGCACCGGCGGCCAGTCCGCTCGCCACGGCCATTCCAACAATCAATTTTATCGATTTCATGACAACTCCATTCCTAGACTCAGGCGAAAACTGCAACAACGTCGCGGCTCTCGCTGTTTCCCGGCCTGTAGTTAGTCTGGCTTACCAAGCTATGTCTCGCCTGTGCATGCATTAGGCGGCTGCTGTCGGCTACCCGACGTTGTCGGGAAGCCAATGCAGTTGGGGCGGTGACCTTATCGGTCACCGCCCCAACTGAACTAACTGCCTAGACGCAGGCGCCGAACACGCAGACACCGCCATCCGGCTCCCAGCCGCCGTTCCACGTGCCGTCCGGTGGCGGAGGCGGTGGTGGCGGCCCCCAGCCTTGGTCTTGTGGCGGCGGCCCCCAGCCTTGGTCTGGTGGTGGCGGCCCCCCGCGGTCATCCGGCGGGCCCCAGTGTCTGTCCGGCGGGGGCGGCCCCCAACCCGGATTTGGTGGCGGCGGGCCCCATTGGGAAGGTATCGGGGCGTTGCCGATTCCGGCATCGGCGCTGGCCACGCCGGTGCCCAGGGCGGCTGCACTTGCCGCCAGGCTGCCGGCGATCGCCAGGCCGGCGATCAGCTTGGTGGGTTTCATTGTCGATCGACTCCGTTCTCGGATTCAGACGGAAGGGCATCTGACATCTGCCCATCACGGTCCGGTGAACTGTGCGGGCGGACTGCGCCGCTCGACAGGCCGGACCGATCACCGGTTCGACAATGGAACCCCATGAGGTTGTGGACCAGCTGTGTCTTGTGTCACTGGTGGGTCTCGATTTCGGGCCGCGATGACTCGGCCCGGCTGGTGTGGATAGACCAGGAGCGCTTACCGCTCCATACAATTGGCCGATGTCTGCCAATCGTGGGGGTCGTCGGTTCGACCGAGTTGGAGCTACGCAGTGCTGATCGGCGTCGTTGCGGCACTGGCGGCATGCGCGAGCTACGGGACCGCGTCGGTGCTGCAATCCCATGGTGCCCGGTCGTCGACAGCGGAGTCAGTCGACAGCGGCCCGACGCTCCGCTCGACGGTCACGGCGATGCTGACACCCGTGTTCATCGCCGGAATGGTGCTCGATGTCTTGGGCTTCGGCGGCAGCCTGGTGTCAGCCCGGCTCATTCCGCTGTTCCTGTCGCAGACGATCATCAGCGCCAATCTGGTGGTGACCGCCGTACTCAGCGTTCTTTTCCTGCACGTGCGTCTGCGCACCCGCGACTGGACCGCCATCGCCATAGTTCTTGCGGCACTGTGTGTTCTGGGGTTCACCGCCGGCGAACTCGGCACCGAGGTGCCGGGCCGCCACATGCATTGGAGCGTGCTGGCGGTGTCGATGCTCATCTTGGCCTTCGGTGTGGGACTGGTCCGGTTGCTCGGCAAGAAAGCCGCGATACCGGCCGGCCTGATCGCCGGGGTGCTGTTCGGCGCGATGGCCGTTGCGGTGCGGATCGCGCACGGCCTGGACCCGTTGCACTGGCGCGTGCTGCTCGCCGACCCGGCCCTGTGGGCTGTACTGGTCGCGGGACTGGGCGGCTTCTATCTGTTCACCGTCGCGCTGCAGGTCGGTTCGGTCAATGGCGTGGCCGCTGCGCTCGTGATGGGGGAGACCGTCATTCCCGGCGTGGTCGGTGTGTTGCTGCTGGGGGACGTGGCCAAGCCCGGGTTCGGTTGGCTGGTCGCCGTGGCCTTCACCACCGCGGTGGCCGGCGCGGTCGCGGTGGCCATCTTCGGTGCAGCAGAACAGGACCCGGCGCGGGCTTGACGCCCACGCCGGGACCTCGACGTGTGCCTCAGTCCTGTTTGCTGATCAGGCGCGACAGAGCCACGCGGTCCGGCGCCAGCAGCTCGTCGATCCGGGGCTGGTTCACGTCGGCGACGATGATCTCGCCGACCTCCTGGTAGACGTTGCTGAAGATGCCGTGCGACTTCATTTTCTCGGTCTGATAGATGTTGTCCTCGGTCGGCGTCACGTAGTAGACGATCTCGGCCTTGAACCGGTGGATCAGCCACACGTGAATCAGGTCCATCAGCCGCTTCTGACGCATCTTCTCGGCGAAGGTGTTCTGGTCGCGGACCGTCAGGATGTTGCGGCCATGCCGGTCCTTGATGGGATCGACCACCACGTTGGCCAGCGGTTCGTCACCGTCACCGTAGATGCCGAGGTCGAGCACATCGGACCCGGCGCGGCGTGGGCGCAGTTGCACGTGCAGCTTCTCGCCCAACTGGTAGTGGTCGCTCCACATCGCCAGCCAGTCTTCGAGCAGCTTCTTGGGCACCTCGGTCTGCACCAGATGCTGGTGTTGGGTGGAGCCGGCGCCCATCGCCTTGGTGGTGGCGGTCCGGCCCGACGACGCAGCCAGCGCGGCATCGCTGCGCGGCCCGCCGACCAGCGTTTGCGGTGTGCGGTAGGGAGATTCGACCAGGCGCATCTTGCGTTGCAGCCGGGCCAGTGCCAGCATGCCCTCCTGTTGCAGAGACGTCGCGAACTCCTCGCAGGCCACGCCGTCGACCTGATGTCCGCCGTAGGTGATGAAGTTGAAGACGAATCCCATCTTGCCGAGTTCTTCTGGGAATGCCCGCATCTCGTCGTCGGTCATACCGGTGGTGTCCCAGTTGAACGACGGCGACAGGTTGTAGGCCAACATCTGGTCCGGGAATTCGGCGTGGATCGCCTCGGCGAATTCGCGGGCTTCGGCCAGGTCCGCGGTCTTGGTCTCCATCCAGAGAATGTCGGCAAACGGTGCGGCGGCAAGCGATTTGGCGATCGCGTAGGGGATACCGCCGCGCACCTGGTAGTAGCCTTCCGGGGTTTTGGCGAGGTCGCAGTCCCAGGCGACGTCGGCACCCAGCTCGCGGGCCTTCGCCCGTGCCGAATACAGCGACGTGCGGGCCGCGAACTTGCGCCACTCGGCCGGGCTCATCGCGGCGGCCTCGCCCTCCTTGGCCCGGAACTGCAGGACTTCCGCCACGGCCTCGCAGTAGGTGATCAGTCCGGAATCGGCCTGCCAGGCCTCGACGAACTTCGACTCGACCTTGTCGAACACCGAGTCGACGGACTGCCCGGAATTCTGTTGCCAGGCGGCGGCCGCGTCGTCGATGAGGCCGGCGATGCCGTGGCTGTCCAGCCAGGCGTCCGCGGTGGCGTACTGGCCCGCGGGCAGCGCGTAGAGCAGATGCCCCCGCAGGTCGGTGACGCCCTGGTTGTGGAACCGGCGCATCATCGCCAGGAAGCACGACTTGTAGGAGGGGATCTTTAGGTTGGTGACGCCGAGCAGGAACGGCTGGTCGCGTTCATCGGCACCGCTGTCGATGAGGTTGGCGGCCTCGGCGTCGGTGCGGGCCACGATGATGCCGGGCACGCCCATCATGTCGAGCTGGAACCGCGCGGTATTGAGGCGCTTGAGCTGTTCGTCCGACGGCACCAGCACCTTGCCGCCCTGGTGGCCGCACTTCTTGGTGCCGGGCCGCTGATCCTCGATGTGATAGCCCGGGACCCCGGACTCGACAAAACGACGAATCAGGTTGCGCACGTGCGCATCTCCACCGTGACCGGTGTCGGCGTCGGCGATGATGAACGGACGGTAATCGATGGGAGGCGGAGCTGCCGCAAGTTGCTCGGGGGTCATCTGCAGCCGCAGGTACTGCTGGTTGCGGTCGGCGGTCAGCAGGGCGCGCACCAGACCGGCGGCTTCGTCGGGCACCTGGCTCAGCGGGTAGCTGGCCAGGTCCGGCCCCGGATCCTCGCTGATCGACCCTTTGGCCGAGGTGGCCCAACCGCCGAGGTAGATGCCTTCGATACCGATCCGCTTCATGACCACCGCCTGGCCCGGCGAGTATGGCCCGAACGTGGTGATGCTTTTCTTGTTCGCGAACAATTGGCGCAACCGCGGATAGAACGCTTCCGCGGCCTGCCTGGCCACCGGGTAGTCGGCGGGGATGGTGCCGCGTTGTTCGACGACCTGACGTGCGGTGTACAGCCGAGTGATGCCGGTGAAACGCGCGCTGTCGAAGTAATCCTGCACGGCGGCGACATCGCGTTCGAACGAGGTTGGTGCTGGGGCGGCTACGGTGGCCATTGGCTGATGCTCCCTTGATGAGCTTGCTTCCGATCGGCTCTCCGAGCTTATCGCCGCCGGGTGTCTGCCATGTGGTTTACCGCGGACGAACCCGATCAGACGGTCACGTCAAAACCGAGGTCGACATCGCAGGCGGCCTGTCCGCCGCGGATGCCCCAGTTCTCGGTAGCGCTCTCGCGCACCAGTACGGAGATGTGGTCGGCCGGAATGTCAAAGGCGGCAAGGCGGTTGACGATCTCGCGGTACTGCGCGCGCTTGGCGGTCACGGACCGGCCGGCGAAGCAGTCGATGGTCACCAGGGTGTAGCGCTCGGGATGGGCGAGGAGCGGCGAGTGGGAGAATCGGTGCGGTTCGTGTACCAACAGCCGGACGTGCTTGTCCACTACCGGAATGCGGAACGCCGAAACCAGTGAATTGTGGACGGCGTCGATGATGGCAATCTCGTCGGTCTCGCTGTACTGATGGCAAACCTCGATCAGTGAACTCGGCATGTCGTTGATCGTCACACCGGACGGGGTGCCCCCGCATCCGGTTTTTCCATTACTGCGCTTGTCCCATGCCGGCCTATGCCGGCTCGAACGTTCCCCGGAACCCCAATCAACTCAGCGACGCGACCACGATCAGCAGTGCACCGACGGCGGTCAACGTCACCGCGGTGAGCAGTGCGGTGTGTTCCTGGATCGAGTGCCGCATCCGCTCCAACCACTTCTCGGCGTACCGGGACGCCAGCAGGTGCGCAAGAATCGGTGCTGCCGTGGTCGATCCCGCCAGCGCGACGAAATAGCCGACCGCCCCGGCCCTTTCGGCCGGGGAGTCGATGAGCGCGTTGATGGCCACGCCGCCGGCGATGCACGCCAGGATGAACTTCGGGTTGGCGGCCGCGAAGACGAAGCCGAGGATCGCGGTGACCGCTGGTGAGGCGGACTGCAGGCGGGAGAGCCAACCGGTCGCCTCGGCGTAATGCCGGCGCCGCAGCCAGGTCACCACGCCAAGTGCGATCAGCAGCACGCCGATGCCGAACTGCAACTGTGAACTGGTCTCGGCAGAATTCGACCGGCCGACCGGCGACACCCAGACGACTGTCGTGATGACCAGCGTCATCCCGGCCAGCCATCCGCACAGGTAGGTCGGGCCGGTGCTGCGTGGCCGGTCCGAGTACAGCAGAAGCAGCACGGGCGGCAGGATGGCCAGCGGAGAAAGCGCCACGATCAGCGCAGCGGGGATCAGATCGGCGTACATGTTCCGGCTAGTCTCCCAGAACCTGCCGCAGGTAGTCGTTGGCGAACACCCGGTCCGGATCCAACCGCTCGCGAACTGCGACGAACTCATCGAACCTGGGATACACGGTGCGCAGATACCCGGCATCCCGGGTGTGCATCTTGCCCCAGTGCGGCCGGCCGCCGAGTCCGGTCATCACGGCTTCCACGTCGCGGAAATAGTCGTCCGCTGGGTCGCGATGGTAGCGGTGCACCGCCAGGTAGCCGGATTGCCGGCCGGATGCGGTGGACAGCATCAGATCATCGGCTGCCGCCGTGCGCACCTCGACCGGGAAGCTGACCCGATAACCCTTGTCGGAAATCACCTTTCGCACCCCGTCGAA
>JARLGS010000132.1 GCA_031292695.1 Mycobacterium sp.
GATGATCTCCAGACTCGGCGCTGTCACGCCCACCACCGGCAACCTGTCCAACAGCCGCCGCTCGTGCACGGCCCTCGTGACTCACGGCGCTAATTCGGCTGGGATTTGCGGAGTCACCGACGAGTTGAAGTCCTTCGTCGACACCGTGTAGGACTGGCTGGTCGCCGCCGCCTGGTGCATCGCTTTGAGCTGGGTATCCGGCGGCGCGAAACTCGGCGCGGCGAGCTAACCAAAGGTTGCCGGTGATGCGGCTGCTTGTCCGGTGATCCTCGACCACCTTGGCCGTCAGGCAGTTCGTCAGGAACCATCGGGCCTATCCTTGTCTGGTATCAACCGCAACGGCGGTCTACGTATACCTTTGAACTTGGATCACCTAGCCTAGATTTTTCGCGAAACTCCGCGTGACACGGTGTTGAGTTAGCGAAAGTGCCTGTCCTGCAAGGGATAATGAGATTTCTCTAGGATCCATTATTCCGAGCGGAGGCACTTTCTAGGTGAAGAGTGGCGCAGCGGTTTCTCAGGTGAAAGTGTCGGCGGACGGCCAGGGTGTCGTGTCGCACGCCGGGGTGGGCATGTTGCGCGAGCTGGCCGATTTGACCGGGTTGTCGGCGCAGGTCACCGTCGCGTTGGCCGACACCTATAACGGGGGCCGTGGATCCATGCGCCCGGGGCGGTGTTCGCTGATCTGGTCGCCGCGGTGGCCGACGGCGCGGACTGTGTTGACGGGGTCGGTCGGTTGTGGGGGGATCGCGAGCACGCCTTCGGTGCTGTCGGCTCGACTGCCACGCTGTGGCGGTTGGTCGATGAGCGCATCGACGCCGCCCATCTGCCGCGGATTCGGGCCGCTCGAGCCCATGCCCGGGCGCAGGCGTGGGCAGCCGGTGCGGCACCCGATCGCGAGGGGTGGCTGCATCTGGATGTAGATGCCACCATCACCGTCGACCATTCCGACAACAAGGAAAACGCCGCCGCGACCTGGAAGAAGACGTTCGGGCATCACCCGCTGCTGGTGTTTTTGGATCGCCCCGATATCGCCGCCGGGGAAGCGCTGGCCGGGCTGCTGCGAGCGGGCAACACCGGCAGTAACACCGCCGCCGACCACATCACCGTGCTGGGTCAGGCGTTGGCATCGTTGCCGCCGTCCTACCGCCCGGGCCCTGATAACCCCGACGCCCCACAGGTGTTGATCCGCTCCGATTCCGCGGGCGCGACCCACGGGTTCGCGGCGGCCTGCCGGAAATCGGGAGTGGGGTTTTCCCTGGGCGCGGTCATCAATGCGAGGGTGCGCCAGGCCGCCGAGGTACTCACCAACACCAATGCCTGGTATCCGGCGATCACCGCCGATGGCGGCATCCGCGACGGCGCCTGGGTCGCCGAGGTCACCGACCTGGTGGACCTGGCCAACTGGCCGGCCGGCACGAGGCTGATCCTGCGCAAGGAACGCCAGCGCGTTGCGGCCCGCGATCGGGCCGATCTCCCCGGCGGCGAAGAAACCGGCGAGCGGAATCCCGCCAAGCAGGTCCTCGATCGTCGACGCGTCATGGTCGGCGACCCTGAACATCCGCTGCCCACGCCCGTTGCAGGTGAACAACAGCGCGCCAACCGGACGCCCGGGCAGCTCCGCTCCCGCCCGCTCCACGGCCAGGCGCAGGTCCTTGTCGGCTCCCGCCGCGTCACGGACCTGGAACTGTACGGTCGCGCCGACCTCGACAACATCGCCGATCTCGATCGCCCCGGTCGATTGGTCGGCGCCGAGCAGGCCGCGGATCAGGAAGTCGCCCTGACCCGGAGCCGCCAGGTGCTCGTCGACGACGATCCCGATCTGCAGGCCGTGGCTGACCAGTTCCTGCTCGTCGCGGGGCAGCCCCTCGACGATCTCACGCAGGCGCTGCAGCGGCGGTCGGCCGCCCAGCTCGGTGATCAGTGCGCCGTCGGCGCCGGTGACGATGTAGGGGTCGCCGATCGGCCGGCAACCTTGCGACACGATCGGGATACCATGCAGGCCGGGCAGGCGCACGCCCACCAGGCCGGAGGTGAGCACGCCGTGGTCGCGGAACAGCCGGGTGTCGCCCGGTCCCCGCCCGCCGCTGACCACGCCGCCCACCGAGGTCGTTCCCGGCAGGTCGGTGTTGAGGTGCTCGATGAGCAGGCTCGACGGGAAGGTGTACGGGTCCGGCAGCAGCAGGTGCAGATCGTGTGCGGTCGGGTCGAACCGGTAACCGGTGAGCAGGCCACCCGAGCCGGTGCGCACGAAGTCCAGTTGGAGCGTCTCGGCGGCCAGGCCGGACGCCAGCCACACCGCCACCGCGGGCTCGTCTTCGATCTCGTGGCGGCCGGCGACGATCGCCTGGGCGACGCAACCGATCAGCGCGGGCGGCTCGAGCGTCTGCTGCACCGCGTCGAGGACGTCCACAGCCCTGTTGGTGTGTGATCGCGATCCGAGTAGCACAGCCAGCGACGACGCCTCACCCGCGAGCTCGTCGCGCGCGTGCGCTGCCGCCTCCACCGCGGCTTGGCGTGCGTCGGGCGCGGTGGAAACCCCGACTCCGATCCGCACACTCCTATGATGCGCCACCTCCGCTAGCCTGACTGTGGGCTGCTACTAGTCCACGAGGGGCATCGATGAGCGGAACGGGCGAGACCACCATCAGGGTGACCGGTTTGCACCCCGTCGGGCGTGGCGTGGATCGCCCGGAACATGTTGTGGTGGCTGGCGATGGCCGGGTGTTCGCCTCCGACAAGGCCTCAGCTGTCGCAGAACTCATCGATGAGCACACCGTCCTGCGCATCGGTCAGGCGGGCGGCGAGCCGAACGGGATCGCGCTCGACCGCAACGGCCACTTGCTGATCGCCAACTTCGGCTCGGGTGTGCTGCAGGATCTCGACCCGGTGACCGGCGCGATCACGGCGGTGCTAAGCGGACAACTCGATGGGCGCCCGTTGAAATGGTTGAACTTCGTTCTGGTGGATTCCGTTGGGGCGTTGTGGTGTTCGGTGAGCACGATGGCCGACGATCTCGTCGACACCATCGCGCGGGGGACCGCCGACGGGTTCATCTTTCGGGTCGCACCGGATCGCCAGTCGGCACGAGTGGTCGCCGACGCGGTGAGCTTTCCGAACTGCATGGCGCTGGATCGCGACGAGGACTATCTGTATGTGGTCCGCACGGTGGCCGCTGACGTGGTGCGGTTTCCGATCGAAGGCGAAACACTGGGCGCTCAAGAACGATTCGGCCCGCCGCTGGGTGGCCGCTGCCCCGACGAGTTCGGCCCCGACCACGGCCGGTTCCTTGCCGAACCGCAGGTTGGCCGCCGGTGGGGGATGGCCGACGGATGCGCGTTCGATGCCGTGGGAAACCTCTGGGTCACACTGGTTTTGGCCAACAGGATCGTGGCGATCGGCCCGGAAGGCCGAGCGACGGTAGTACTCGACGACCCCGACGGTGCGTTGTTGAGCGGCCCCACCAGCATCGCCTGGGGCGGGCAGGACATGCGCGACGTCTACATCGGCTCGATCCTGACCCCGTACGTTCTCAAAGGCAGAAGCTCGGTGCCCGGGATGCCGATGGTGCACCAGCGCCGGTCGCGCTAGCCGCGCCCGCCAGGTTCAGAGGGCCCCGGTCTCATGAAGTCCGGCATCGCGTCGTCCGGGTTGGGCGGGATCATCGATGCGGGCAAGCCCCACAGCTGCCGAATGGTGGCACCGCCGTCGACGATAAGTGTCTGACCGGTGATGCGGGCAGCCAGCTCGGAGGACAGGAACAACGCGGCGTTGGCGACGTCGTGCGCGCGGGGCGCCGCCAGCGGGTTGATTCCGTTGACGGCGAATTCGTTCGGCGGCTGGTCCTCGTTGCCGGAGCCCACATTGCCCGGCGCGACCGCGTTGGCGCGAATCCCGTACCGGCCCAGTTCGTCTGCGAAGGTCTTGACGAGCGAGATGACGCCGGCTTTGGCGGCTCCGTAGGCGGCATGGTAGGTCGCCGATGCAATGCCGTCGACCGATGCGAGCGCGACCAACGATCCACCGCTGCCCTGGCCGATCATGTATCTTGCCGCGGCCTGAAAAAGATAGAACACCTGGGTCAGGTTGTAGTGGATTGCCGCGTCCCACAACTGGGTTGGGAAGTCCTCGACCTTCGACCAGGTCGCACCACCGATGATGTCGACGCACACGTCGACACCGCCCAGCGCTGCGACGGCGTCGTCGATCGCCCGACCGACCTGCACGGGGTCGGTCATATCGGCGACGATCGGGATGGCAGTGCCTCCCCTGCCGACGATCTCGCCGACGACGCGATTCGCGCGCTCCTCGTCGATATCAATACAGGCCACCGAGGCACCCGCCTCGGCAAGGGCCAACGACGTGAACCAGCCGTGGCCCGCGCGCTCGGGGATGTAGCCCGCACCCGACACCACCGCACGCTTGCCCGATAGTCCCAAATCGATCACGGCCGGCTCCCTCGCGTCCCAACCAGTTCAGCCGCGCCGGTGATGGCTGACGGCCGTACGGTTGGAGTATCGAGACAGCCTCGACCACTGTCAACGACGACTCACGGCGCCCGGTCTCCAGGCCCCGGCTGTTGTCGGACAGCATGCGAAGTGTCGAGCCTTCGGGACCTACCTGTACTTATCACTCGCGAAAGCGGCAGGCCATCTTCTCAGAATCAGTTGTATTGGAGTGCTGTGACTAGCATGACCGCGCAGCCGAGCACGACGAGTCGGGTTAATCGAGTCCAGCGTTGTCCGCCTTTGGTCCTTCATCGGTTTGCTTGCCCCGCAACGGCTCTGCCAGCTGTGCACCCAAGGAGACGAGCCCTCGGCCGACCACCGTGAGTACCCGGTTCGTCGTGGTCCCGACGGCTTCGATAGTGGCGAAGGCGGCATCGAGCAGGCTCGGAACGTGGAAGTCCTCCCAGGTCTCGACCTGGTGCTGGCGCGCCTTCGCGAAACTGTCGAACTCGTCGCGCAGGGCGCAGCGCTTTTTGGCCAGCTCTCGCACCGATGAGAATCGGAAGCCATCGATGGCCGCTGACTTCGCGAAGCGGTCCAATCGTTCCTTGGCGTCCCGGTAGATGTGGATGTCTTCCCGGAGATGGTGGTCGACGAGGTCGCGAGCTTCATCGATCGCCCGCAACAGCTGCTCGGGTTGCGTCGCCTCGATTCGCGCGAGGCTCAGCCGTTGCCATTTGTGCAGCGATTCTTCGGCGATCACCAACAGGCTCAACGCGTCGCCAAGCCGGTTGTCGTTGATCGCATTTCGTAGCTTCGCGGCGCGCTGCTGCACGGGCAGGGTGTGATCGAACGACGCCAGAATCCGCACGATGTGGTTGCGTAGTTGCTCGACGGCGACGTTGAGCGCCGGCCCCAAAGCGGCCACCGAATCCCAGTACGCATCGGGGAGCGACCCGTATTTTTCCAACGAGTCAACCATCCGCGAGATCGTCAGGTTGTTGCCTAGGACGTCACCGGCGCGGTGTGCCCGGGCTACTTCCAGCACGAGCTCGACTTTGTCCTCCACGCGACGGACGGCGTCTTCGACCTCAGCAACCGCGGACTTCAGCGCCATCTGCACCGCAATCATCTGCGCCGACATCATCGCTTCCGGGCCGAGCCCTGCCGGCCGCCACTGCAGTGGTGTCAGGAACTGGCCATCCTCAACGAGTGTCGTCAGCCGAAAGAAGCCGTCGCTGCCGGGAATCAGCTCGCCATCCTTCAATGCGTTCAGGATGTCGCGGTGCAGCTGAACGTACTTGCCGGAGTCAGCCAGCACAGACGTCAGCCCGGCGAACCCGCCCGCCGCATTCGCGAGCGCGGCGCCGTCGATCCCGGCGACTCGCATGGCTTGCCCGGCTATCGCGCGCAGTCGTGTCAGATAGGACTCGACAGCGGCGGGGTCACCGCCCAGCAGCAGGGCCTCGTCGTGGAACGACACCACGACCCCGTCTGTATCGGTCTCGGAATCGGTCACTGCCGACATGTCGGACACCTCGGATGTGCTCACAGCACCCCCAATAATCCGTCGGCACGCAAGCAGGCCGAGAGTTGGCGGGTAATTGTCGGCTAGCGAGTGCGGACGTTACACCCATGTTTCCACCCCAACTCCCCGGTTTCCCGTCTATTGGATAGGAATTCACCCGGGACGAGGAGTGGTCGTAGCCGTACCGGCACGACGACAGCGCCACGCGTACCCGTGGCCGCGGGTGATGACGCCACGGGGTCGACCACAGTTCCCGAAAGTCAAGGGCGTCAGCCCTGGCGGTCGACTGAGCGCCCGAGATAAGCCATGAGCCGAGCGGTCGGCGTCGAGTCTTCCGGCGCGGATCGCGCCGGCCCGAAGCCGCCCGGGCGCCGCAACACATCCGCCGGCACGGACTCCACCAGCTGGCGGCATAGCGTCAGCAGGTCATCCGGCAGTTCAGCCAGTCGGCCTTGTGAACGGTGTACGTCCCAGCTGTGTAGAGCCAGGTCCGAGACGGGATAGGTCAGCGCCCGGCGCAGCGCAACCTCGCCCTCCGGCGACATCCGCGTCGCGTCCAGGTCGACGCCCGGCAGGGCATCTCGCAGCCGCGCCGCCAGCTCGCGAAGCCGTGCGGCCGGATCCTCGGACACCCAGTCGTCCGGCTGGGAGGGGTTGCCCCAGACCTCCCCGTCCTCGATGAGCGTCACGATCTTGGCCGCGCTGCCGGTTGCGTGAGCCACGAGGTCACGCACGGTCCAGCCCTCGAGGTTGGACGGCTGGTCGAAGCTTTCCGGCGAAATCTGGTCCACGGCGTCGATGAGCAGGTCGATCGCCTCGATGGCCATCGCGCCGATCCGTGTGTTCTCCTTCATCAGCGCATCGTAGGAGCGCTGTGTGACTTACCCCTTCCCGGAGCGCAATGAAATGGTCCGGACGTGTCACAGCTCAAAAGGCACGTACTCGGCCCGCCGGTCATGGTCAGCCTGGCCTGGCTGCCGCTGGCGGATCGGCGCTGTCCCTGGCTCCTCTGTCAAGCGGGTGATGACTGATGTTTCCAGACAAGCGAGACGGTCCTCCGGCGCACCAGGTGTGCGGATAAACGGCAGTCGCCCCGCCCCCTGCGGGCGGTCGATGCCGACCGTGAAGGAACCGCCTGTGGATATTGTTCAAAACCTGACCGTGGTGCCACCACTAGCCATCCCACTGCCACCTTGCCCACACAATTTGCGGGCAGGAAGAACAACTATTCTTGACCCGCGGCTCGTCGCGCTTGCTTCATCTCACCAAGTTTGAGCGCAAGTTCTTCCGAACGAACGTTCTGCCAATAACATTCGGTGTCCCGTTCGGGCCGAGTGTGGTGTTGCCGGTCAACATCCCGCTGCCCACCAAGATCGTCACCGATGTGTTGCCGCCAATCGACATCGCCGCCGAATGCGGTGATGCTCCCGACGTCAAAAACCTCGATGCGCATGTGCGCCGGATGATGCAAACGGGACTCAACGTTCTGGGCCGCCCAGCGCCACTTCCCGATGGTGGGCTGACGGCCGCGTCAGCTTGGCCTGCTGCCAATTTCCAGACCGGCCAGCTCGCAGGTGCCCTCGAACACCACCCTGCCGAACTCGCGCACGGTGCACTGCAGTCGACCGGCAAGGTGCTCGAAGTCGGTGTCGACATTGCGCCGCGCCGCGGGCAGCGGCACCGGCAAGACATGCGGATCCACGCCGGCGCCGTCTCCGTCCAGATCGATCTGGTAGCGCGGCGTGCGCGCGCGCACGGTCCAGCGTCCCTCGCTGACGTGCGATCGCACCAGCGCCGGAGGCGTCACTCGGATCACCCGCTTACCGACTCGCACCACGACTCCGGTGACATCTCGGCGGATCGGACCGAGCTGAAGAAGGCCACCCGAGAATGCGACCGAGACGTCAGCGCCGCCGAAATCGTGTGCCTGGCCCCACCACCAGCGCTCGGGAAAGCCCGCGCCCCAGTTCCGTTCCGCGTACAGCAGGGCGCCGTCGAACGACCAGGTGCCTCCGCTGAATTCGACGGTGCCGCTTGACTTCCCGCCAAGCCGGTACGGATGCCAGTACTGGTTGAGGAACGGGATCGAGGAAAAGATGCCGCCGCCGCCGAAGGCCTTGGGCCATTTGAAGGGATCGGCAAAATGCAGGTCAAGGTGGATGTCGTCAAGGTCGATCTGGAGCCGATCGGTGCCCGCCGCCAAACGCCCCACGGGACCCGTCCCGGCGTGTACTGAGAAGGGGGACGAGTCGGCTTCGGCACCGTCCAGGGCCGCGGAGCGCACAACGCCGCCGGGGTGCAGCGCGACCGCGACCGTGGCCCAATCCCCGTCCCGGTTCCGGTTCACGCTGCAGAGGGCGACGACGACGCGACCTGAGGCGGAATCGGTGAGGCGCCAGAACCAGCCCTCCATTTCGCACCCATGCGAAGGCACTGGATCGCCGAAAGGCACATCGGCACCGGTGCGCCGATAGGCGTTGACCAGTGGCTTGGCGGCGCCGGTCGCTGCCCATCGCAGGTACGTAGCGGTCATCGGTGTTCCGCCAGAACACGTGCGGCATCGGTCCGCACGGAGGCACGCCGCCTCTTGCCCGGTGGTGTGGACGTGGGCACCGGGTCATAGGCGGCGGGATCGGCAAGGTACGCGCGAAAGAGCCGGGCCATCGCCGCCGCCTGATAGCCATCGACGAACCGGTGGTCCAGCTCGATCGCCAGCGGCAGCACCGGACGCACGACGGGTTTACCGTTGCGAGCCAACACCTTGTCGGTGACCGCACCCACGATGATCACGATCGGCAGGTCCGCCACACGGGCATCGGCTGAGTCATTGCGATGCCGGTCACTCGGATAGGTTGACGACGTCCGGCCCGGGCGTCTCGGCGTAGAGCTTGTCGATCTCCGCGGAATACTTCTCGGCGATCGGGCGGCGTTTGAGTTTCATTGTTGGGGTGAGCTCGTCTCCGCCCGGCTCCCACGGGGTACCGACGATGAGAAACCGCTTGATCTGCTCGACGCGGGACAGTTTGGAGTTTCCCTCCAGGACGGCGGCGGTGAGCAATTCCCTGGCCTCGGGACGCTGCGCGAAAGCGGCGGCCGACGGGTCGGCTATGCCGAGCGCGGCGGCCTGCGCGGCGGCGGCCTCACGATCGAGGACGACGAGCGCCGTCACGTACGGCTTGGCGTCACCGAAGGCCACCACCTGGTCGATCAACGGAGACGTGGCCTGGATCGCCATCTCGATGTTGTTGGGAGAGAGATTCTTTCCCGCTTCGTTGACGAGCAACTCCTTCTTGCGGTCGACGATCGTGACGGAACCTTCTGCGTCGAGGGTGCCGATGTCACCGGTATGCAACCAACCGTCGGCGTCGATCGCGTCGGCGGTCTTCTCCGGCTGATGCCGGTAGCCTCGCATCACGACCGGTCCGCGGATCAGCAGCTCGCCGTCGTCGGCCACCGAGATCTCGACGCCGCGCAACGCCTTTCCCACCGAACCGACCTTGTTCGCGCCTGGTCGGTTGGATGTCGCGCCACCGGCGTTCTCCGATAACCCCCACACTTCGTAGACGGGAATGCCCAGACCCCAGAAGAATTCGAGCGTTTCGACCGGTATGGGTGCAGCAGCGGTTACTCCCCATCGCAACTGGTCCAGCCCGAGGGCGTCGCGCACCTTGGCCAGCACCAGGCGGTCGGCGATCGTGCGGCGGATGGCAAGTGACGTGGACAGGGCCTTCCCGGCCAATGTTTTGCGGGCGGCACGGACACCGGTATCGATGGCCCACAGCGCTAACCGCCGCCGGATTCCGGTCGCCTCGGTGCCAAGTTTGGTTTCGATTCCGGCTTTGATCTTGTGCCACACGCGGGGTACTCCTAGCCACACGGTGGGGCGAGCATCCGGCAGCGCCTGCGCGATCGCCCTGGGGTCGGCGACATCGGTCACCTGCACTCCCAGCACCATGTTGGCGTAGTGCCCGGTGACCCGGTCGGCGATGTGCGCATGCGGCAGGTATGAGGTGATCCGATCGGTGTGCCGAAGGTCAATGAGCTCGACAACCGCCGAGAACTCGGCCATCACATTGGCGTGGGTAAGCTCGACGCCCTTGGGCGGCCCGGTGGTTCCCGAGGTGTAGATGAGGGTCACGACGTCGTCTGGCCGGACCGCCCGCCACGCCGACTCGAAATCGAAATCGGCTGTGGTTCCCAAAGCTTCGAGCTCTTCGAGGGTCAGGCAGCCTTCGGCGCCGACTTTGGCGTCGACGACGATCACGTGAGCGAGGTCGCCCCCGGCCGCCCTCACAGCGGGCAGAAAATCTTTTTCGGTGAATACGATCCGGTTCTCAGCGTTGCTGAACAAATACCGGATCTGATCCGGCGCCGAGGTGTTGTAGATCGAGAACGGGATCGCGCCCAGATGCATGACGGCGGTATCCGCCAAGTGGAACTCTGGCCGGTTGCGCAGCATGAGACCGACCGTGTCACCGCGCTCGACACCAAGCGCCGCCAGACCGGTCGCGATCTTCCGTACCCGATCGGCGTACTGGCGCCACGTGATGACCACTTCGTCACCAACTGTCCGGATGGCCACCGAGTCAGGATTTAAGGCCGCAGTTTCCTGAAAAGCCTGTGGCAGCGTGGACACCAGTACCCCACTTCGGTGCCGAACCATCGTTGCATCGACTTCGGTCATTTCCGTACCGCTCCTTCGATCACGAAACCCGTCCGTCGCCGCGGTGGGTCGGCAAGGTCGCGGCCTAAAACCTGCGCCGTTGATCTGGCCTTCGGAAGGGGACAAGGTCCTGACATTGTGGGTCGATTATTCACCTGTGCCCGCGTTCGGTCACCTCACGAGGCGATCGAGGTGCGTGACGGCCGACGGCGGCCGCATCAGCGGTTGCGTGACGGGTCGACCAGCCCCGACGCAGTGTGGTGTCGCCCGCTGGGTTCCGATGCCGCCTTCGCCAGGCTCAGCCGGGCTGGCCTGAGTCCGTTGCTTGGGCGCATGATCAGCAGAGGATGACGCGCGGGCACCGCCTGGCTTGCAGTCGATAGTTCTTGGAGGTGCGAGGTGGCTGACCGACGCCGGCTCGGCATCCAGGACGCCCTGTGGTTGGAGATGGACCGCTCCAACAATCTCATGGTGGTCGACACGGTGGTCTGGACGGCCGACCCGCTCGACTGGAGCCGGGTGCGCCAGGTTCTTGAGGAGCGGCTCATCATCCGCTACCCCGTGTTCCGCAGCCTGGCGGTCAGGGACCGCGACGGCTCGTGGTGGTGGGAGGTCGACGACGACTTCGACTTCGGGGAGCATGTCACGGTCGTGGACCTGAAGGATCCCGACGACCGTCGTGAGTTGCAGGCGCTGGTGGCCGGCCACCGCACCGAAATGTTGGACCGCAAACGGCCGCTCTGGCAAGGTATTTGGGTGAACCGCTACCGGGGCGGCAGCGCCATGATCATGCGGACGCACCACGCCGTCGCCGACGGGATGCGCATGGTCGAGTTGGCGATGAGCCTGTTCGATGCGTCGCCCGTCGGAGGTCCGATCCGCGGCCCTGACATCGTGCAGCACGCGGCGCGCCCCCGGCCGCCGGGGCAGCCGATGAAGGATCGGCTGCGGACCGGAGCCGCCGGCGCGGCGGCTCGGGCGACGGCCACGGCGCAGCGCGCGAGGTCGCTCCTGGAAGAGACGCTGAGCGACCCGCTCGGACGGGCGACGGACGTGGCGGGTGGCGTCGTCGGGGCCGCCGGCGGACTGCCTCGAATTCTGGGTCGTGCCGCCGACTTTGGTCGCCTGGCGTTAGAAAACCCGGTGGGGGTAGGTCACACGATCACCACGTCGGCGTGGGCGACGGTGTCCGACGTCGCCGAGTCTGTACGCTCCACCATGCGGGCGGCGGTGCCGGGCAGTGGCGCGCTGATCGATGTGTTCTCGGCCGCGCCGGGTGACGTGGACACGGTCCGCAAGCTGCTGATCGGCACCCGCAACGACTCGACACTGTGGACGGGGACAGCGGGCCTCGATAAGGGGGTGGCATGGTCGGAGCCTGTCTCGCTGGCCAAAGTGAAGGCCGTGGCCAGGGCGAACAACTGCACGGTCAACGACGTGCTGGTGACGAGTGTGGCCGGAGCGTTGCACGACTACCTCGAGGCCCACCACGTCCGCTGCTCCTCGGTGACCTTCATGATCCCGGTCAACCTCAAGCCGGTCGACGTGACGCTGCCCGACAATCTCGGTAATGAGTTCGCCCTCGTGCAACTCGAACTGCCGACCGATCAGCCCGATGCCCTCCGAGTGTTGGCCGTGGCCAAGCGGCGGATGGGCCGGATCAAGCACGGCCACGAGGCGGCCGTGGCGTTTCGCCTGCAGGAGACCATCGCCGGGTTCAACAGGCAGCTCTACGAAGCGTCGGTGGAGCTGTTCACCAACCGCACGATCGGCACGCTCACGAACGTGCCCGGCCCACCGATGCAGGCATACCTGGCCGGCAGCAAGGTGGAGGGCATCGTCGGGTGGGCACCCGTATCGGGCAACCAGCCCATGAGCTTCACCATCTCTACCTACAACGGCGAGGTGGTCGTGGGCATCGCCTGTGACAAAACTTTGGTGCCCGACCATGAGTCGATCGTCGACGGCTTCGCCGTCGCCTTCGACCGGTTACTGGCGGCGACCCCCGGCGTCACCACCTGAACGGCCCGTTGCTTCTCAGGACATCATCTAGCCGAGGCGGCGGACAGTTAGGGGCCGGACTTCGGCGATGCGGGCATAGTCCCCATCGACGTGCACCACCCCAAGCCCATGATGGACAGCCGTTTCAGCGATCAACAGGTCGGGGATCGGGGTGCGGTGCCACAGCCACCGGTCCCGGCCCGGTTCGCCCGGGTGGGGCTCGTAGCCGCTGTCGAAGGACAGGCGCTCGTAGCTGTGGCCCATGCTGTTGACGCGCCGGACGGTGACGTCGGTCAGCGGCGGAGGCGGCGCGAAAAACCCCTCCGGCTTTTCGAGCCAGCCTTTCTCGCCGTACAACTCCAGGGTCGCGGTCACCTCGCCATTGACCCGCTCGACTTTCTGCGCGTCGGGGAGCGGCCGCTGCAAGCGAAACGCCGCGAGCACGATTTCGTCGCGGAAGGCGTGCGTCGCGAGGGCAATGGTCCGCCGTGCCACCGGAAGCTCGCTGGGCTCGCGATCCAGGTAAGTACCCCAGGAGCGGGCGTAGAAGCCGCCCGTCCTGGTAAACGGCCTCACCGCATGCGAAAGGGGATTGGCGCCACCACGGCGCCGACGCGGATCGGCATCGTCTGCTGCGGCCACCGGAGAATCGGTCTGTTCCATGTCCTGCATCTAGCCCCTTTTCCGCTGAATACCGCTCGGCGCGAGACGGGCCTCCGTCAGACTAATGCGGCCGACCGGGGCCCGTTGTCGAGGGGCTGCCCGCGTCTAGCATGTGCGTGAAGCATCGCCAACTGCCAGGCAGGGGAAACCTCATGGTCGAGATTCATGTAGAGCGGACCATCGCCGCGCCGACGGAACGGGTCTTCGATTGGCTGGCCGACCCGGAAAGTTTGACTGCCGCTCCACTGGTTCTCAAGGCCGGTTGGGCGACCGGCTATTCGGCGGCCAAGGTGGGTGCCCTGCGAAGGGTGGTCGCGATTGGCTCGTGGTTCCGCGAAGAGATCACAGCCTACGACCGGCCGCGCAACTACTCATACCTCATCGTCGGCTCCTTCCCGCCGTTCGATCACGAGGGCGGCACCCTGACGTTCTCCCCGTCGGGCGATGGCACGCACGTCGACTGGCTGAGCCACTACACCCACCCGGCGCGCTCCGGGGGCAAGCTGACCGAGGCGGTCACCTCTCGGCTGCTTCGCTCAAGCTTCCTCGCGGTCCTCGCCGGCTGCGCGAAGGCACTGGAGAGCGAATCGGCCACGCGCTGAAGGTTCTTGGTCAATGACTCAGAATCCTGCCGAACCTCGGGTGCCCGTCATCGACATGTGGGCGCCGCTCGTCCCGTGCGCCGAGATCATCGAGGACCTGCGGGCCGGATTTCCCGCCGAACAGCTGCAGTACCTGGAAGTGTTCACCAAGAGAACGGTCGGCGCCGAGCAGTTCAGCGATTACGCGCAGTCGCTGCGCCAGAACGACGACCACATACTGGAGTCCCTTGACGCGGCCGGCATCACCCGCAGCGTGATCAGCGGGTTTGATGAAAAGTCAACGTGCGGGATCACTTTCGTGCACAATGCCGCAGTGGCCGCCGTGGCGGAACGCCATCCCGACCGGTTTGTGCCCTTCGCCGGCGCCGATATCATGGCCGGGAGTTCCGTGGTGGACGAATTCGAGCGCTGGGTGCTCGAGCGCGGTTTCCGGGGGCTGAGCCTGCGGCCGTTCATGATCGGACGGCCCGCGACCGATCCCGCCTACGTGCCGTTCTACGCCAAGTGTGTCGAACTCGGTGTGCCCCTTTCGATTCACACCTCTGCCAATTGGACCCGGACGCGGCCCAGCGATCTCGGCCATCCCCGCCACATCGACGAGGTCGCCTGCGGCTTCCCCGAGCTCACCATCCTGATGAGCCACGGCGGCTACCCGTGGGTGCTTGAGGCATGCCTGATCGCATGGAAACACCCCAACGTCTATCTGGAATTGGCCGCGCACCGTCCGAAGTACTTCACCGCGCCCGGCGCCGGATGGGAGCCGCTCATGCGCTTCGGGCAGACGACAATCCGCAACAAGATCCTCTACGGCACTGGCGCATTCCTCATCAACCGGCCCTATACGCAACTGTGCGACGAGATGCGCGCGTTGCCGATTCAGCGGGAGGTCCTCGACGATTGGTTGTGGCGAAACGCCACTCATCTACTCCAGACTGCCGATAAAGATGACCGTCTGGTGTGACGTACCGGCCGGCGCGCCGGTCGTAGTGCAATACCGCAACCGAGGGATGAATTCCGGAACCATTGGAATCAAATGCATTTGGCGTAACCTGCGGCGTTTCGATACCCGGTTAGGCAGTGGAACTTCAGTCGGCGCAGACCGGCGACGTGGCCCTCTGCTCAGAATCAGTCGTACAGGAGCGCTTTGACTATCGTGACCGTTTGTTCAGCACGACGGATCGGGTTCCTCGAGCCCGGCGCTGCCGGCCTGACATTCAGAGTCTATGCCGTGGATTATATTTCGTTGTTCCTCGGTGCGTTTATCCCGTAACGGCTCTGCTAACTGTGTGCCCAAAAAAATGAGCCCTCGGCCGACGGCCGCCAGTGCACGGTTCGTCGTGGTTGCGGCGGCTTCGATGCTGGCGAAGGCAGCATCGAGCAGGCTCGGAATGTGGAAGTCCTCCCAGGTCTCGACCTGGTGGTGGCGGGCCTTTGCGAAACTGTCGAGCTCGTCGCGAAGGGCGCGGCGCTGTTTGGCCAGCTCTCGCACCGCCCAGAATCGGAAGCCGTCGAGGGTCTCTGGCCTCGCGAACCGGTCGAGTATTTCCTTCGCGTTCCGGTAGATGTGGGCGTCTTCCCGGAGATGATGGTCGACGAGCTCGCGAGCTTCATCGATCGCTCGCAGCAGCTGCTCTGGTTGCGTCGACTCGATTCGCGCGAGGTTCAGACGCTGCCATTTGTGCAGCGACTCCTCTGCGATCACCAGCAGGCTCAAAGCGTCACCAAGCCGGTTGTCGTTGATCGCGTTTCGCAGCTTCTCGGCGCGCTGCTGCACGGGCAGGTTGTGATCGAAAGACGCCAGGATGCGCACGACATGGTTGCGTAGTTGCTCGACTGTGACGTTAAGCGCCGGCCCTAGGACGGCCACCGAATCCCAGTACGCATCGGGTATCGACCCGTACTTTTCCAGTGAGTCAACCATCCGCGAAATCGTCAGGTTATTGCCTAGAACGTCGCCGGCGCGCTGTGCCCGGGCAACTTCCAGCACTAGCTCGACTTTGTCCTCCACGCGACGGACGGCGTCTTCCACCTGAGCAACCGCGGACTTCAACGCCATCTGCACCGCGATCATCTGCACCGACATCATCGCGTCTGGGCCAAGCACCGCCGGTCGCCACTGAATTTGTGCCAGGAACTGGCCATCATCAGCGAGTGCCGTCATCCGAAAGAAGCCGTCGCTACCGGGAATCAGATCACAATTCTTCAACACCTTAACGCTATCGCGATGCAGCTGAACGTACTTGCCGGTGTCGGCCAGTAGAGACGTCAGCCCGGCGAGCCTGCTCACGGCGTTCGCGAGCGAGGCGCGGTCGATCCCGGCGACCCGCATGGCTTGCCCGGCGGTCGCCCGCAGCCGGATCAGGTAGGACTCGATAGCGGCAGGGTCACCGCCGAGCAGGAGGGCCTCGTCGTGGAACGACACCACGACCTCGTCGGTATCGGTCCCGGTATCGGTCACCGCCGACACGTCGGACACCTCGGATGTGCTCATGGCACCCCTAATAATCCGTCGGCTGCAAGCAAGCAGGTCGAGAGTTAGCGGGTACTTATCGGCTAGCGAGTCCGAACATTACACCCATGCTTCAAGCGAACCCTCCAGTTCGACGTCTGTTGGGTGGGAATTCACCCAGAATGAGAACTGGGTCGCAGCCATACCGGCAGCACGACGACGGCACCAGGCAGGGCGTCACGTGCGTCCACACGGAGACCACTGCCTTGTTCAAGGGAGTTCAGTCGCTGCCGCGGTGGCCGGTTAAGGTTGGTCAGCCCCCAACACCGGATGCTCGAACGTGCGATGCGCGAATGGGCGCGCACGGACCCGGCCGCCGCCGCCAATGTTCGCGGGGCCGACCGGCGCCTGCTGCGCGTGGTCACCAAGGCCTACAGCGACTACGGGCTCAGCCCGGCCGACGCCAAGCTGCGCGCCGAACTTGACCTATGCGGCCGGCATCAGGCTCCTGCACCTGGCCGCCACCGCCGAACAGGCACAAAACGCGACGGAACGGGAACGATTCCTGGAGCTCATGTTGGCCGGCCTGCTCGGAGTTCCTGAAAACGAGCTAACTGCCGTCACGACACCCCGAGCGGGGGTCGGGTCAGCCGGAACACCGCTGGTGGCGTAGCCTCAACCACTGAGCCGTTTCGTTGTCAGCGGTGGTCCACCGCTGTCCCCGCGGGTGACACCCACAGGCAATGTGATTCCTCCGTCGCCCGGCGCCTGCCGGGTGGTCGATGTCGACCGTGAAGGAACTGCCTGTGGATAGCGCAAAACTTGGTGTCACCACCGGCCATCCCACTGCCACCCTGCCCGCACCATTTGCGCAGCGTTATGACGACGGGGTGCACTCAGTGCCGATAGCGACACATTGCGTGGCAGGACTACGCCGCCACGACCCGGTCAGGCTCTGCGTAGCTCGCGAATTAGGCCATGACATCGACGGTGGGTGGTGGCCGCGCGCCGACCGAATGTCGAATGAATTGCCCGCCCTCATTGCGGTCCTGACCCCGCTGCTCGGTGACATCACGTCCATCAACGTCAACTGGCCATCGCTACAACGACCACCCGACTTGAACTGGCGGGGATGGGAACACAAGCGCCAGCATGTGATGACCGTCAGCGGGTGGGATGCCTGTGTGAATCTCCTGATCATCCCCTATGCGACCAACACCGCGCTCGCCCTGATGGTGCTGCGCCGCGCAGCCAATCTGCCCATCAACTCCGGGGACCTTAACAAACCCGCATTCCTGACCGCTGGGTCGATTCTGCTTGCCGCACAAGGGCAATGCGCGCAGAGCGATTGCAACGACTCCCGTCCGCGACAGCTGCTCACGGCCCGACCGATAGCTTCGAAGTAACGCCAAACTGTCACGGACAATGGCGTTCCGACGTAAAGCGTTCTAGATCATCGCGATCGGGGAGATCTTTGCGCCAATCGCCAACGCCCCGGCCAACTCTCGGCCCGTGTCGTAATCGAACACCACATGCCCGGCGGCGACGTTCACGTCCCGCTGGAAACGCTGCATCGGGTTGGACAGGAACTGCGCGCTGGCACCGGAGGCCCCCAGCAGGTCATTGATGATCGCCCGGCTCTCCTGCACGGTGTGGGCGGCGGCCAGCCGCGCGTCGGCGCGCACGGACCGGCTCACCCGTTCGCCGTCGGCGACGAGGCGCTCGATGCCGTCGGCGGTCTCGGCGATCAGCGCCCGCAACGCGCGCAGCCGCACCCGCGCGTCCCCCAGCCGGATCTGGGCGGCGGGCTGATCCTTTTGCACCACACCGCTATACGCCAGGACGCGGCCGCCCAGCCGTTCGGCGAACAGGTCGGTCACCCGCTCGGCGGCGCCGAGCACCGGCATCGCCGCCACCAGCGCCAGCGCGGGAACCATCGGCCACCGGTAAGTCGGCACCCCGTGCGCACGCGCTCCGGGTGCCGTCCCGGCGTAGATGTCGGCCACCGCGACCATGCGGTGCTCAGGAACGAAGGCGTCGGTGACGATGACATCGTGGGAACCGGTGCCGCGCATGCCCGCGGTCTGCCACGTATCGGCGACACCGACCTCGTCGGCGGGCAGCACCGCGAGTACCGGGTCGATGCGGTCCGGCCGCTCGATGAGCGCCCCGACGATCACCCAGTCGGCATTCATCGCACCCGTCGCCCAGGACCATTTGCCGGTCAGGCGCACGCCGCCGCCGGCCGGGA
>JARLGS010000133.1 GCA_031292695.1 Mycobacterium sp.
CCGACTGGGACCTGATCCTGCGCATCGCCGCTCCGCGCGGGTTCATGGAGCCACGAGAAGTGGCCAACGTCATCGCGTTCCTCGCAAGCGACGATGCCTCCGCGATCCACGGCTCGGTGTACCGCGTCGACAACGGCAAAGGGCCGGCCTGATCGAAACTCCGGAGAACCGTCAGCCGGCGTTCACGTGGTGGACGCGCGGGCGCGGTTCAATCCGAGGATGACCGACCCGTGGTTGTTCGAATCCGCCCATTCCGCCTCGGTTGACCGCGAGGACGTTCGAGCCGGCATGCACACCGACGAGCTGCGCCGGGCGGTCGAGGACCACCTGCTCTACTCCATCGGTCGGCCCGCGTCGGTACTGACGCCCGAGCACTACTACCGGGCGCTGTCGCTGGCGGTGCGGGACTGCATGCAGGAGCGCTGGATGGCCAGCACGCAGGCGTTCCTGGACCTGTCCCGCAAGGTGACGTGCTACCTGTCGGCCGAGTTCCTGATGGGTCCGCAGTTGGGCAACAACCTGCTCAACCTCGGCATCGAACGACAGGCCCGGGAGGCGCTGGCCGGGCTCGGCCACGACCTCGACGAGGTGCTGGCCTGCGAGCAGGAGCCCGGCTTGGGCTACGGTGGCCTGGGCCGGCTGGCCGCGTGCTACCTGGATTCCCTGGCGACGCTGGAACGCCCGGCGATCGGTTACGGCATCCGCTACGAGTTCGGCATCTTCAAACAGGAGATCCAGAACGGCTGGCAGGTCGAGAAGACCGACAACTGGCTGGTCAACGGAAACCCGTGGGAGATCGCCAAGCCCGACGTGAATTACCCGGTGCAGTGGGGCGGATACACCGAGTCCTACCTGGACGAGCACGGCGACTACCGGGTGCGTTGGATTCCCCGACAGGTGCTCAAGGGCATCTCGTTCGACACCCCGATCCAGGGCTACGGCGTCAACACCTGCAACACCTTGACGCTGTGGAGCGCCCGGGCGATCGAATCCTTCGCGCTGGATGCCTTCAACAGTGGCGACTACTACCGGGCCGTCGAGGACGAGGTGAGCTCGGAGACCGTCACCAAGGTGCTCTACCCCAACGACGAGCCGGAGGCCGGCAAGCGGCTGCGGCTGTTGCAGCAGTATTTCTTCGTATCGTGCTCGCTGCAGGACATCCTGCACATCCTCGAAGATTTGGCAGACTTGCCCGTGCAGGCGCTGCCCGAGCAGTTTGCGTTGCAGCTCAACGACACTCATCCGTCCATCGCGGTCGCCGAACTCATGCGGCTGTTGGTCGACGCGCGCGGACTGGCCTGGGACGACGCCTGGCGGATTGCGGTAGCCACCTTCGGCTACACCAATCACACCCTGCTGCCAGAGGCGCTGGAGACCTGGCCGCTACAGATGTTCCGCGAGTCGCTGCCCCGGCACCTGGAGATCATCTACGAGATCAATCGCCGCTTCCTCGACGAGGTCGCCGAGAAGTTTCCCGGTGACACCGACCGGCTGCGCCGGATGTCACTGATCGGAGAGGACAACGGCGAGAGCGTGCGCATGGCGCATCTGGCCACGGTCGGCAGCCACGCCATCAACGGTGTCGCCGCCCTGCACACCGAATTGCTGAAATCCAGTGTGCTGAAAGACTTCTACGAACTCTGGCCGGAACGCTTCAGCAACAAGACCAACGGCGTCACGCCGCGGCGGTTCCTGGCTCTGTCCAATCCGGGGTTGCGCGCCCTGCTCGATCAGACCATCGGCCCCGGCTGGCTGACGGACCTGGACAAGCTTCGCGGCCTGGAAGCGTTCGCCGACGATGCCGCCTTCGGCGCGCAGTGGCGGTCGGTCAAGCGGGCCAACAAGGCCCGGCTGGCCGAGTACATCGCGCACACCACGGGAGTCGAGCTGCCGCCGGACTGGCTGTTCGACATCCAGGTCAAGCGGATCCACGAGTACAAGCGGCAGCACCTCAACGTGCTGCACATCGCCACGCTCTACCACCGGCTCAAGCAGAACCCGGACCTGCAGATCGCGCCGCGGGCCTTCGTGTTCGGCGGCAAGGCCGCGCCCGGGTACTTCATGGCCAAGCGCATCATCAAACTGATCAACGCGGTAGCCGAGACGGTCAATGCCGATCCGGTGGTGAGCAAGTTCGTCAAGGTCGCGTTCGTACCGAACTTCAACGTGCAGAACGCGCACGTGATCTACCCGGCCGCCGACCTGTCCGAGCAGATCTCCACGGCCGGCAAGGAAGCCTCCGGCACCGGGAACATGAAGTTCATGCTCAACGGGGCCCTGACCATCGGCACCCTCGACGGCGCCAATGTCGAGATGCGCGACGAGGTGGGTGCCGAGAACTTCTTCCTGTTCGGCCTGACCGAGCAGGAAGTGCAGGCGGTCAAGGCGGCCGGCTACCGCCCGGGCGACTATCTGGAGCGGGACATCGACGGGGGCACGGAACTGAGCGCCGCTTTGGATCTGATCGCCGACGGCACGTTCTCCGGCGGCGACACCGACGTGTTCCGCCCGCTGGTCGACTCGCTGCGTTTCGACGACCCGTTCCTGGTGCTCGCCGACTATGCGTCGTACGTCGCCTGCCAGGACCGGGTCGACGCCGCGTGGCAGAACACCGCGGCGTGGACCCGCATGTCGATCCTGAACACCGCGCGCAGCGGCAAGTTCTCCTCGGACCGTGCGATCACCGAGTACTGCAACGACATCTGGGATGTCGCGCCGCTCACGGTGCGCTAACTCACCGACCTACTGGGCGAGCGCGACCAGCAGTCCGTGCCGGTCCGGGCAGTACGTGTCGAACGCGGCATTGAGGAACTGGTAGACCTGCTGCTCCGAGCTGCTGTTCCGCGGGAGGTTCGTCTTGAGGAACGCGGCCGAGTCGGTGGCGGTGTGGTCGACGTTGTTGTCCAGCCGCTGGCAGGTGATCTTGCCGATCCAAGCGTTGTAGTCCTTTGGACCATAGATCCCGTAAGTGTGCAGCTGGTTGGCGAAATCGGTGTCCGGATCAGCGTGTGCGGGGATCGCCATCGCGACTGCGGCTGCGAGTGCACCCGCCATACTGACCAGCGTGCGTGCCTTCATGCGACGAAGTCTATTCCTGTCGATTGCCATCTGCCCCTGCTCCCTGAAGGGTCCTCGCAGTCCAATCAATCCTGTTGGACTCCTGCGTATTTGGTTCGAACTGCTGCACGCTACCGGTTACGGTGGTACACGCAGGTCGCGAGGATAGGTTCCCATGATTAACTTAACTGGTCTAATCTAACACTTAAATGGCCTAATCTGTCGCGGCCAAAGGAACGGGAAACGGGGAGTAGATGGTGCTGTCAGCCAGGGTGTCCGCCGCATGATCGGCAATGCACTCAAGCGGGCCTGGATCCCGCTGCTGATCATCGCCGTCGCGCTGGTCGCCGGATTCACCGTCCAGCGGGTCCGCACCTACTTCGGCCAGAACCCCGTCATCGTCACCCCGCGCAACTTCGCCGACGACGCCAAACCCTTCAAACCGAAGGTCGTCACCTACGAGATCACCGGCGAGCCCGGCGCCTACGCCGACATCAACTACCTCGAC
>JARLGS010000134.1 GCA_031292695.1 Mycobacterium sp.
ACCGCTCGAAGTGCACCTCGACATCGTCGGTGCCGAACCGTCGCGAGCGGATCGCCGTCAGCATCGGTGCCGGACCGCAGGTGTAGACGGCGGTACCGGCCGGACAGTCGCCGAGCAGGTCGTCGGCGCTCGGCAGGCCGTGCTCGTCGTCGGTGCGGATCTGCACCCGGTCACCGAAGCGGGCCAGCTCATCCAGGAACGGCAGGCTGTCGCGGCTGCGGCCGGTGTAGACCATCGACCAGTCGATGTCGAGATGCGCGGCGCGGTGCAGCATCGGCAGGATCGGCGTGATGCCGATGCCGCCGGCGATAAACCGCAGCTTCCGGGTCGGCGAGCCGTAGCCGGGGACTGCCAGCGGGAATGCATTGCGCGGGCCGCTGGTGGTGATCACGTCGCCGACCACCAACGCATGGGCCTCGATGGAACCGCCGCCGCCATCGGGGATGCGCCGCACGGCGATTCGGTAGCTACCGGATTTGTCCGGGTTACCGCACAGCGAGTACTGGCGGATCAGGCCGCTGGGCAGATGTACATCGATGTGCGAACCCGGATGCCAGCACGGCAGTTCGCCGCCGTCAGCCGGACCGAGGGTCAGGGCGACCACGTCCTGGTCGTGGGCCGCCACCTGCCGGTCGATGAGCTGCAGTTTGATGGTGCGTTCCACGCTCGGCGGCGGCGGTGTCCGCCGGACCGCGGTGGACAGCCAGAAGCTACTGCTCACCACGGCGTCGGCCACAGTGATCAGCAAGTCATGGCGAAGTAGTCCGAAGACGCTGGGCGGGGCCAGGCGTGATCGGAAACGACGGGCCCTCACAGATGCGCGGCGCGGGCTGCCGGCGAACTTGCCAGATAGGCGACGGCCTGCGCGGTCGAGCCCATCGACTCAGGGCTGTAGTTGGGTTTGAAGTACGCCAGGGTCTGGATGAGTAGCAGCTTCCGATACTTCGGCAGCAGACCCAGTTTGGAGTCGCGCATCCGTCGGCGCTGCGCCTGCCACCAGGTGAGCCGAAGTGCCGGATCCGACTTGACCATGAACCACATGCCGCGCTGGAAGAACACGTACATCAGGGTGGCCACCACGGACATCGCCCGGATCCGGTCGAAGTAGCTGTTCCGGAAGTACACCGCGACCTCGTGGGCCACCGAGCGGTGTTCCACCTCTTCGGCACCGTGCCAGCGGAACAGGTCCACCATGGTGGTGTCGGCGTCGTAGTCGTCCCAGTTGCAGTTCAGCACGAAGTCGCCGAGTACCGCGGTGTAGTGCTCGATGGCGGCGATCAGCCACAGGCGCTCGACGAGGTTGTTCATCGTGCGCCGCGGACCGGCCGAGGCCGACGGTGCGAGGATCTTCTCGAAGACGAACTCGACCTGATCGAGCAGCGGACTGACGTTGACGCCGGCGTCGACCATGAAGTCGTGCATCACGGTGTCGTGGGCTTCGGCGTGCATGGCCTCCTGGCCGATGAAGCCGCGGACGTCGTCGGCCAGCTTGGGGTCCTTGATCAACGGCAGCGCCTCGTTGAAGGTCTCGACGAACCACCGCTCGCCCGCCGGCAGCAGAATGTTAAGCAAATTCACCACGTGCGAGGCCACCGGGTGGCCCGGAATCCACGACATCGGCTTCTCTGCGGTCAGGAAGCGCACGTTGCGGGCCTGGATCTGTACCGGACCCGGGTCTACTTCGTGGTCGAATCGTTGCGGTCGCAGCATGGAACGACTACCTCCGGCTCATCAAGCGTCGTTGCTAGTGCCAGCAGTCTAGTCGGTTATGTGGGAACAGCGGTACTAGGTTCTTCGCTGCTGTTGCCGAAACGGCATTCCAGCGGGGGAAATACGAGTGAAGGCCTGCCGGAATGCGGTTTCGGCGGAGCGGGGTCGGGCGTGTCGAGGCCTACATTCCGGGGATCGTCATGCCTGGTTGCGGGCCGACCGGCGTCGCCTGCACGGTGGTCACCCCGTTTGATCCGACGTGCGGGGCCGCTGGTGCGCCGCCCGGTCCGCCACCGGCGGCAGGGGTGCTGGCCTGGGCGTCCTCGACGGCCTTTGTAGTGCAGTTCAGCATCAGGATCACGCGGCCATGCGCGCCCATCTTTTCGGAATCGACAATGCACTGGGCCTGCGGCACGTCGCTGCCCACCGAACCGCCGAACGTGGCGCGGACGCCTTGCTTCTTGAGGATCGCGACGGCTTGCGCGTACGACACGCCAACCACGTTCATGGCGTTGTCGCTGCCTGGATCGGATACGGCCACCGATGATCCGAACAGCGCGGAACTCACCGCAACAGCACCCGACGCGACGGCACCGACCGTCACCATAACCAGCTTGTTCACCAGACCTCCTCGCGGTAACAGCGAAGATAGCGCAGATGGCGACGTGGAGAAACTCAAATCAGGCGATTCCGGGTGTCACCGCACCGGCCATCACCTGCGCCAACGCCGCAGCTCGGGGGGCCGAGAACACGTCCTCCAACAGCACTTTCCGGCCGTCGGGGCCACCCAGCGGTACCCGCCAGTTCGGATACTCGTCGCTGGTGCCCGGCTGATTCTGCGTGCGCACGTCGCCGACCGCGTCGGGCAGGGCCAGCGCCAGCAGCCGCGACGGGGTCCGGGCCAGATAGCGGTAGAGGGCGAGCACGATCTGCTGGCTATCGATCGCGCCCGGCGCATTGTTGACATTCGCCGGCAACAGTCCGGCGGCGTGCAACACGTCCAGCCAGCGCTGTTGGTCAGCGCGATCGGTCGCGGCCTCCTCGTCGAACGGGCGCGTCAGCAGCCCGAGGTCGCGTCGCAGCCGCAGATGCTCACCGGCCAGGTATCCGGCCGTCGGCGGCAGATCGTGCGTGGTCACCGCTGACAGGCAATATTCCCGCCAGCGTTCTGCCGGTAGCGGGCTGCCGTCGCGATCGGATTCGAACCACAGGATGGACGTGCCCAAGAGGCCGCGTTCGCGCAGATAGTCCCGAACCCACGGCTCGACGGTGCCGAGATCCTCACCCACCACCACCGCACCGGCCCGGTGCGCCTCCAGCGCCAGGATGCCGACCATCGCCTCGTGGTCGTACCGGACGTAGGTGCCGTCGGTAGGTGCCGCGCCGTCGGGGATCCACCACAGCCGGAACAGGCCGATGATGTGATCGATGCGCACGCCGCCGGCATGCCGAAGTACCGCTCTGACCACTGCGCGGAACGGCTCGTACGCCCGCTCGACCAGTTGATCCGGCTGCCAGGGCGGCTGCGACCAGTCCTGCCCGAGCTGGTTGAACTCGTCCGGCGGCGCTCCGGCCGACACCCCGGTGGCCAGCACATCCTGCTGCGCCCAGGCGTCGGCGCCGCCGGGATGTACCCCGACGGCCAGATCGTGGACGACGCCCAGGGACATTCCGGTCTGGACCGCGGCGGCCTGGGCGGCGGTGAGCTGATCATCGAGCTGCCATTGCAGCCAGCAATGGAAATCAACACGGTCGCTGTGCTTTTCGGCGAATGCCCGGACCGCCGGATGGTCCGGGTGCTGTAATTCCAGCGGCCATCGCCGCCAGTCCGCACCGTGCTTCTCCGCCAGGGCGCACCACGCGGCGAAGTCCTCCAGGGCCCGACCCGTTCGCCGACGGAACCCGGCGTAGGCCAGCTCCCGGCCCGCCGAGCGCTTGGCTCGGTATACCTCTTTGAGCGCATTGCGCTTGGACTTCCAGGCCGCGTCCCGGTCGAGGTACTCGTCCTTGTCGGCGCGGGACTGCGCGTCGGCCCGGGCCTTGCGCAGCGTCGCGAGTGTCCGGACCGCGGTGTATTCGGGGATCGCCTGTACCCGCAGATACAGCGGGTTGGTGAACTGCCGCGAGGTGGGTAGATACGGCGACGGCTCCATCGGTGCCACCGGCGCGGCGGCGTGCAACGGGTTGACCAGGATGAAATCCGCCTGGTGCTGGGTGGTCGACCACACTGCCAGATCCGTCAGGTCAGTGAGATCGCCAGTGCCCCAGGAGTTTTGCGATCGCACGCTGTACAGCTGGGTGGCCAGGCCCCACGCGCGGCCGCTGCCGAGCCGGCCCGGCAGGCTCAACGCATCCGGAGTGACGATCAGCACGGCGTCGGCTTCGGCCGCGGTGCCGGCCTGGACGTGCAGTCGGTGATAGCCCAGCGGCAGGTCGCCGGGCAGTTCGAAAGTCGCCTCGCCGATCAGCCGGCCGTCCAGGTCGAAGGGCGGCCGGTTGTTCTCCAGTTGGCGCAGCCCGGCCCGTACCGAACCGTCCTCGAGTCGGACCCACACGCCCACCGGGGCGCCGTGGGTGACGTGCACCCAGAAGCTCGACGGCTGGCCGGAGCGGGCGACGATGGTCGGGGACAGGGTGCGCTGCCAGTAGGTCCGGTCGTGGTCGGCCAGTGCCGCGATGCGCGCGCCCTCCGTGTCAGCCAGCACTCCCAGCGCAGCGAGCACGGCGACCAGCGTCGTGCCGGCGACGGGACGTTGCGTACCGGTCCAGTCGACATAGTCGGTGGCCACACCGTGGCGTTGGGCGAGTTCGACCAGCGACATGGTGCGATCAGCCATGCGCGCCATCTTGCCGGTATTTGGCGCACCATGGGAGCTGAGAGTGAGGTAGCCAAGTGAGTCCAGATGTGCTGTCGGGTGCGCTGCCGACGATGTTGCACGACCCGGTGTCCTATGCCGTTCCATTCTTCGTGGTGGCACTGGTGCTGGAGTGGGGCGCGGCCCGCCGGCTCGCACACGAGGAGCGGCCGCGGCCGCCGGCCGGCGCCTACCTGCGATCCGATGCCTGGGCCAGCATCTCGATTGGCGTGGTGTCGCTGTTCACCAGCGGCGTACTCAATTTCCTCGCGCTGGTCGGGTACGCGGCCCTCTACGTATATGTCGCGCCGTGGCACCTGCCTGGTGACGCCTGGTACACCTGGGTGATCGCGATCCTCGGCGTGGACCTGATCTACTACACCTACCACCGGATCGCGCATCGCGTGCGGTTCTTCTGGGCCACGCACCAGGCGCACCATTCCAGCGAGTACTTCAACCTGTCCACCGCGGTGCGGCAGAAGTGGAACCCCTCCGGAGATCTGCTGATGAAGGCGGTGCTGCCGGTGTTGGGGGTGCCGCCGTGGATCGTGTTCGCCAGCTTCTCGCTGAATCTGGTGTATCAGTACTGGATCCACACGGAGCGGATCGGAAAGCTCTGGCGGCCAATCGAATACGTCTTCAACACGCCGTCGCACCATCGGGTGCACCATGGCCGGGACCCGCAGTATCTGGACAAGAACTACGGCGGCTTCCTGATCATCTGGGATCGGATGTTCGGCAGTTTCACCCCGGAGACCACGCGGCCCAACTACGGGTTGACCAAACCTGTTGAAACGTACGACATCTGGCGACTGCAGACGTACGAGTACGTGGCCATGGTGCGAGATGTTCGGCAGGCCAAAGGATTCGGCGATCGGCTGGGCTTCGTATTCGGCCCGCCGGGCTGGCAGCCGGCTGATCCGGAGGCCGCGTCGGCTGGCTGAGGCCGGGCATTCAGCTGTCAACCGGCTGTGATGGTTTGAGGTAACTCATTGTTCGCGAACTGTTTTGATTGCGCCGAGTTCAAACGCTGGTGTTACTCCTACGCGTCGGTAAGGTCGGTCGGTGACAGGGGTAAATCTCAAACCGAAGGGGCTGGACATTCATGGGTGACACACTGCAGAAGGGCGAGAAGCTCGAGGTCGGTCAGTCGCTGACGTCGAACAACGAGGCCTATCGGTTGGTCTTGCAGGACGACGGCAACCTGGTGCTGTACACGGGGGAGCAGTCGGTGTGGGCTACCGGCACCAACGGACAGGCCGTCCAGCGAGCCGAGGTGCAGGAGGACGGCAACTTCGTCCTGTACGCCGCGGACGCTCCGGTGTGGGACAGCAAGACCGCCGGTGCCGGCGACGTCCGCCTGGTTCTGCAGGATGACCGCAACCTGGTGCTGTACGGCTCCGACGGCGCGAAGTGGTCCTCGGACACCCACACTGACGAGGTGCCGCCGGCCCCGGCCGAGGCTGCCCCGGCTGACGTGGAGCCCGAGGCGGCCGTCGAAGAGGTGGCCCCGGAGCCGGCGGCTGAGTTCGTGCCGGAGCCCGAGCCTGCCCCGGCACCTGAGGCACGGACCTACACCGTGCAGTCCGGCGACACCCTGTGGGCGATCGCCGAGCAGTTCTACGGCGACGGTAACCGCTACCCGGAGATTGCCGGCGCGAGCGGAATCGACAACCCCGACCTGATTCAGCCGGGTCAGCTGTTGACCATTCCGTAGTCTGAACCCCAATGGCGGCCCGGATCGAAAGATTCGGGCCGCCTTGGTATTTGAGCTCCCTATTCGGGCGGGTGGGCGCTGGTGCCGCGGGTGCGGGCCAGGCTGGGCGGTGGAGCGCCTTCCGAACCGGTTGCGAGGTTTGCGCGGTAGGCTGGCCGACGTCCGTGCTGTATCGATCGGAGAAGGCCATGGTTGTGGGGGGATTGCGGGCCGCGGTGGTATCGGCCGTCGTCGCGCCGTTGTTTGCCGTCGGGGGTGCACTGCCGGTCGTCGCGGCTGATCCGGGTGTGCTCGTGTACCCGGGCATGGAGATTCACCAGGGCACGACGCGATGCACGCTGGGCTACGTCGACGTCCAGGCGCGAACCGGCTACACCGCAGGTCATTGCCGGGGCAACGGTGCGGTGACCGACAAGGACGGCCGCACCATCGGCAACATGATCACGTTCCGCGACAACACGCCCGATGGGGCCACCATCGCCACTGACCATCAGATCTCCGACTGGGAGACCATCACGCTGGCCGGCGACGTCATGGTGAACAACATCCTGCCCGGTGGCCGGGTCCTGGTCACCGATCCGGCGGTGAACCCGCAGCCGGGTGAAGCGGTGTGTCACTTCGGTGTGGTCACCGGTGAGACCTGCGGCAACGTCGACGCGGTCAACAACGGCTGGTTCACCATGTCCAACGGCATCGTCAGCCAGAAGGGCGATTCCGGTGGTCCGGTCTACACCATCACCCCCGACAACCGGGCGGTGCTGGTGGGCGTGTTCAACAGCACCTGGGGGCGTTTCCCGGCCGCGGTGTCCTGGAGCACGACCGATCAGCAGACGAACGACGCTGTGGTGCAGCAGACCGCCGGCCGATAGTCACCTGCTAGGCCTGCAGTTCGAACACCGGAATGCTGGGTGCGACCCGGAGCCTCTCGGCTTCGGTGGATTGTGGCGTCAGCCCGCCGACATGGCCCTTGACCTCCCAGTACCACTGGCGCAGATACTGTTCCAGCAGTGCGGGTTTCGCCGCATCGGGCACCTCGGCCACTGGGTAGTCGCGGCTGTGCCAACGGGGTCCGAGTTGTACGACGCCCGCGGCGCGGGCATTGCGGACCCACTGGGTGTTTCCGCGCGGCGAGACCAGGTACTGCTTGCCGTCAACGCTGAGGACATTGACCACCACGCCGCGGAGCTTGCCGCTGCGGCGGCCGCGTACCCGCAGGGCCCGGGTGCCGGCAACGCTCAGGCCGGCTTCGGCCAGCCAGCGGATGAGTTCGTTGCCGGCGCGAGCGACTGTCCCGGGGTGGTCGTAGCGAGTGGTCATGACGGTCCTTTCGACTCTGGGTAGAAACGAGAGCATTGCTCTCTAATTACAATGGCACGACCTTGCCGGTAAATCAAGAGCAGTGATCTCGTTTTGTGGCAGACTCCCCGATATGGGTAAGCGCCAGGACTCCCGGGACCGCATCGGGAGTCGCATCATCGAGCTCGGTCGTGAGCATCTGCAGACGCAGGGCGCTGCGGGGCTGTCGCTGCGGGCAATCGCGCGCGATTTGGGCATGGTCTCCTCGGCGGTGTACCGGTATGTCGCCAGCCGGGACGAGCTGCTGACCTTGCTGTTGGTGGACGCGTACACCGAGTTGGCCGACCGGGTAGACGTCGCCCGAGTGGCGGTCGGAGCCGATTGGCGCGAGCAGGTGAAGGCGATCGCCCGGGCATCGCGCTCCTGGGCGCTGGACGTGCCGGCCTGCTGGGCGCTGCTCTACGGCAGTCCGGTGCCCGGGTACCACGCGCCGGCGGAGCTGACCGTCGGTCCTGGTACTCGGGTGGTGGGCCTGTTGTTCGACGCGATCGCTGCCGGGATTGCGGCGGGGGACATCGCATCGCCGGCTCGTGTTGCGCCGCTGCCGATCTCGGCCGATTTTGCCCAGGTGCGCGACGAGTTCGGATTTTCCGGTGACGACGATGTGGTGGCCAGGTGTTTCGTGTTGTGGGCGGCGATCGTCGGTGCGATCAGTCTGGAGGTGTTCGGGCAGTACGGGGTGGACACCCTGGGTGATCCTGCCGCGGTGTTTGAGGTTCAGCTTCAGTTGCTGGTTGACCTGCTGACTGCTGAGCCGGTGGACAAAGCTTAGATCGAGATGCAGGGCGGCGTGTCCTGGCGAAGAAGAAAACTAGAACACGTTCTAGCCATGACGGCATCGCGGCGATATTCTCTAGCCGATGCTTGACCAGACACCTGTCCAGGTTGCTTCGGTGACCCGGGTCCTGGGCACCACCGAGATCGCGGCGGTGTCCGACCACGCCAAGCAGCAACCGCAGCCATGACCGCGCACCAGCGCCGAGGAGCCACAATGCAAGCAGTCCCCGAGACCGTCGATGCCGCCGACGTCGCCGAATGGTCCGACGAGGCTGACGTTGTGGTGATCGGCTTCGGTATCGCCGGTGGGTGCGCCGCGGTGAGCGCGGCTGCGGCCGGGGCCAAGGTCCTGGTGCTGGAGAAAGCCGCCGCAGCCGGTGGTACCACCTCGATGGCCGGTGGCCACTTCTACCTCGGCGGCGGCACCGCGGTGCAGCAGGCCACCGGCCACGACGACAGCGCAGACGAGATGTACAAGTACCTGGTCGCCGTCGCCCACGAACCCGAGCACGACAAGATCCGCGCCTACTGCGACGGCAGCGTCGAACACTTCAACTGGTTGGAGGACTTGGGTTTTCAGTTCGAACGCAGCTACTACCCGGGCAAGATCGTGGTGCCGCCGGGAACCGAGGGCCTGTCCTATACCGGCAACGAGAAGGTGTGGCCGTTCTGCGAGCAGGCCAAGCCCGCGCCCCGCGGACACTCGGTGCCCGTGCCCGGGGAAGTCGGTGGCGCGGCGATGATCATCGAACTGCTGGTGAAGCGGGCCGCGGAACTCGGCGTCGAGATGCGCTACGAAACCGGCGCGACCAACCTGGTGATGGATGCGAGCGGTGCAGTGGTCGGCGTGCGCTGGAAGAACTTCGGGGTGACCGGTGCGGTCAAGGCCGGTGCGGTGATCATCGCCGCGGGCGGCTTCGCGATGAATGCGGAGATGGTGGCCGAACACACGCCGGCGCTGGCGCAGAAGCGAAAGACCAAGCACCACGGCGAGGTCGAGCCCTACATCCTCGGCAACCCGAACGACGACGGGCTGGGCATCAAGCTCGGTGTGTCGGCCGGTGGCGTTGCCGAGAACCTGGACCAGCTGTTCATGACCGCCCCGGCGTACCCGCCGGAGGTGCTGCTCACCGGCATCATCGTCAACAAGGACGGCCAGCGTTTCGTCAGCGAGGACTCGTACCACTCGCGCACCTCGGCGTTCGTCCTCGAACAGCCCGAGCAGATCGCGTACCTGATCGTCGATGAGGCGCATACCGAGATGCCGGCGATGCCGCTGATCCGCTTCATCGACGGCTGGGAGACGGTTGCGGAAATGGAAGCGGGACTGGGTATTCCGGCCGGGAATCTGGCCGCGACCCTGGATCGCTACAACGCGAACGCCGCCGCCGGCGCCGACCCGGACTTCCACAAGCAGCCGGATTACGTTGCGGCGCAAGACAACGGCCCGTGGGCCGCGTTCGACCTGTCCCTCGGCCGGGCCATGTACTCCGGATTCACCATGGGCGGGCTGTCAGTCAGCCTGGACGGACAGGTCCTGCGTGAGGATGGCACCGTCGTGCCCGGCCTGTACGCAGCCGGGGCGTGCGCGTCGAACATCGCCCAGGACAGCAAGGGCTACGCCAGCGGAACCCAGTTGGGCGAAGGCTCATTCTTCGGGCGGCGGGCCGGAACTCACGCTGCGGCAAAGTGATTCGCAGCTGACCTGCCGCCGGTGATCCGGCGGCAGGACCATCCGGCGACCCGGGCCGCCGCGGTCTACACCGGGACGGGCTTGTCGTTCTCGTCCGAGATTCGGGCCAGCCGCCAGGTGCCGTCGCCGACCAGGGAGAGTTCCTGCTCGTGATGCTGTTCGACGGTGCTGCGGTGGCTGACGCTGACCACCGTGGTGTCCGGCAATTCGGTCCGAACCAGTTGGTACAGCATCATTTCCAGCCCCTCGTCCAGTGCCGAGGTCGATTCGTCGAAGAACACCGCACGGGGCCGGGTCAGTAACACCCGGGCGAACGCCACGCGCTGTTGCTCGCCCGGGGAAAGCACCTTGGCCCAGTCCTGGGCCTCGCCCAGGCGGTCCACCAGATGCGGCAGCGCCACCTTGGTCAGCATCTCCTGCAATTCGGCGTCGGTTCGGGTGCCCACCTTGCCCGGATAGGTGACCACCGTGCGCAGGTCGCCGAGCGGCACGTAGGGCAGCTGGGACAGGAACAACGTCTCGTTCTCGTCCTGGGGGGAACGCATGGTACCGGAGCAGAATGGCCACATTCTGGCCAGGCTGCGCAGCAGCGTGGTCTTGCCGCTGCCCGACGGACCGGTGACCACCAGGGCCTCACCCGGGTACAGGCACAGGTCGAGCGGCTCGATGAGTTGGTGCCCGTCCGGGGTGCTCACCGCGACCTGCTGCAGCGTGATGGTGTGGTCGGGGCAGTCCTCGATGGTGAGTTCGGGCAGATGCCGTGCTTCGTCGTTGGCGACCACCAGGCCGTACAGACGGATGATCGCGGCCCGGTAGCCGGCGAACTGGTCATAGGCGTTGCGGAAGAACGACAGTCCGTCCACGATGCTGCCGAACGCCGAAGCGGTCTGGTTCATGTCGCCGAGCTTGATCTCACCGGACAGGAACCGCGGGAACTGCAGGATGTACGGCAGCGGGACAATGATCTGGCTGATCGACAGGTTCCACCCGTTGAAGCCGATCATCCGGTTCACGTACTGCTTGTAGTTGTTCACGACCGGGGCGAACAGCCGGCGAAGGCCCGTCCGCTCGGCGAGTTCGCCGTGATAGAAGGCGACCGCTTCCGCGGCATCGCGCATGCGCACCAGCGCGTAGCGGAAGGCCGCGTTGAATTTCTCGTTGTTGAACGACAGCCAGATGATCGGCCGGCCGATCCAGAACGCGATCACCGTCGCGATCATGACGTAACCCAGCCCGATCCAGAACATCGCCTTGGGGATGCTGACCCCGGCGACGGTCAGGGTGCCGGACAGGTTCCACAGGATTGCGGTGAATGACACCATCGAGGCGATTGCGTTGATGGCACCGAAGAGCAGGGTCGAGGTGGACATGTTGTTCGGCGTGTTGGGCAGCGGCCCGACGCCGGCGGTGAAGATGTCGATGTCGCTCTGGATGCGTTGATCCGGGTTGTCGATGGTGTCGTCGATGAAGCGCGACCGGTAGTACGCCTTGCCGGCCAGCCAGTCACCGGTGAGCCGGTCGGTAAGCCAGGCGCGCCAGGCCAGGATGAACCGCTGGGTCATGAACAGGTCGAGCATGATCCGGCTGATATGCAGCAGGGCAAGGACCGCGAATATCCCGATCGTCGACCAGAACCCGTGGGAGCCGGAGGCTTTCACGGCCTCGTCGTGGCCGGCCAACCCTGAGGCCACCACCTGGAAACTGGTCATCAGGTCATTGCCCTGGTAGCTGAACAGCACCGTCAGCCGCACCCCGGTGATGACCGACAGCAGCAGCGCGGCCAGCCACAACCAGACCTTCACGCTCTCCCGGCCGAGAAAGTACCCGCCGCTGATCCGCCAGAACTGTCGTCCCCAGTCGGTGAACCGTCCGATGGCGACCAGCGCCAGCAGGGTGGCGATCGCGGCGATGGCCCAGGCCTTGACGATCCACAACAGTGAGGTCGTCAGCTCACTGCCCCAATCCAGGGTCGGGGTGAACATGTCCATGCACGCAAGGTACCTGTGCGCAATTGACGGCGGCGTCCCGACAGGCGACGCAGCGCCCAGACGCTCGCCCGATGCACGTGGACGTGTCAGAAGCGCATCCTGACGGGCCCGGTACCTTTGAGCTGTGGCGAAAACCAGCACCGCGAAAACCGGCCGACTGAGCAGCAAGTTCTGGAAGCTGCTCGGCGCCTCCACCGACAAGAACCAGAACCGCTCGATGAATCAGGTTCAGGCGTCGGCGGAGTTCGACGACAAGGCCGCGGGGCTGGACGACGAGCAGCTGACCAAAGCGGCCAAGCTGCTGAACCTGTCCGATCTCGCGGAGTCGGCGGATGTCCCGCAGTTCCTGGCCATCGCCCGGGAGGCCGCCGACCGGACGACGTCACTGCGGCCCTTTGATGTTCAGCTGCTCGGCGCGCTGCGCATGCTCGCCGGCGACGTGGTCGAGATGGCCACCGGTGAAGGCAAGACGCTGGCCGGCGCGATCGCCGCTGCCGGTTATGCGCTGGCCGGCCGCAGCGTGCACGTCATCTCGGTCAACGACTACCTGGCCCGCCGCGACGCCGAATGGATGGGACCGCTGCTGGCGGCGATGGGCCTGACGGTCGGCTGGATCACCGCCGAGTCGACCGCCGACGAACGGCGCGCCGCCTACGAGTGCGACGTCACCTACGCCTCGGTAAACGAGATCGGCTTCGACGTGCTGCGCGACCAGCTGGTCACCCACGTCGACGACCTGGTGTCGCCGCGGCCCGACGTCGCGCTGATCGACGAGGCCGACTCGGTGCTGGTCGACGAGGCGCTGGTGCCGCTGGTGCTGGCCGGTACCACGCACCGCGAGACGCCCCGGATGGAGATCATTCGGCTGGTCGGCGAGATGACCTCGGAGAACCGCGTCGACGACTCGCTGAAGTACTACGACACCGACGCCGACCGTCGCAACGTGCACCTGACCGATCAGGGCGCGCGCAAGCTGGAGAAGGCGCTCGGCGGCATCGACCTGTACTCCGAGGAACACGTAGGCACCACGCTGACCGAGATCAACGTGGCCCTGCACGCCCACGTCCTGCTGCAGCGCGACGTGCATTACATCGTGCGGGACAACGCCGTTCACCTGATCAACGCATCCCGCGGCCGCATCGCGTCGCTGCAGCGCTGGCCCGACGGTCTGCGGGCGGCGGTCGAGGCCAAGGAGGGCATCGAGACCACCGAGACCGGCGAGGTGCTCGACACCATCACGGTGCAGGCCCTGATCGGCCGCTATCCGACGGTGTGCGGCATGACCGGTACCGCGCTGGCCGCCGGCGAGCAGCTGCGCCAGTTCTACCGGCTCGGGGTATCGCCCATCCCGCCGAACACGCCGAATATCCGCGAGGACGAGACCGACCGCGTCTACATCACTGCCGCGGCCAAGAACCAGGCGATCATCGAGCACATCCAGGAGATCCACGAGACCGGCCAGCCGGTGCTGGTCGGTACCCGCGACGTCGCCGAGTCGGAAGAGCTGCACGCGAAACTGGTCAAGGCCGGAGTGCCCGCCGTCGTGCTGAACGCCAAGAATGACGAGGAGGACGCCGCGGTCATCGCCGAGGCCGGCCAGCTCTCCACGGTGACGGTCTCGACCCAGATGGCCGGCCGTGGCACCGACATCCGGCTCGGCGGGTCGGACGAAGCCGGCCACGATGCCGTCGCGGAGCTGGGCGGCCTGCACGTCATCGGCACCGGCCGGCACCACACCGAGCGGCTGGACAACCAGCTGCGCGGCCGCGCCGGGCGCCAGGGCGACCCGGGCTCGTCGGTGTTCTTCTCCAGCTGGGAGGACGACGTCGTGGTTTCGCATCTGGAGCCCGAGAAACTGCCGATGCAGACCGATGAGGATGGCCGGATCACCAGTGACAAGGCCGGTCAGATGCTGGAGCATGCGCAGCGCGTCGCAGAGGGCCGGCTGCTGGACGTGCACGCCAACACCTGGCGCTACAACCAGCTGACCGCGCAGCAGCGCGCGATCATCGTCGAACGTCGGGAGACATTGCTGCGCACCGCAACTGCGCGTGACGAACTCAAGGAACTGGCGCCGGACCGCTACCAGGAACTGGTCGACGAGGTGGGCGAGGACGAGCTCGAGCGGATCTGCCGGATGATCATGCTCTACCACCTGGACCGGGGCTGGGCGGACCATCTGGCCTACCTGTCGGACATCCGGGAGAGCATCCACCTGCGGGCGCTCGGTCGGCAGGATCCGCTCGACGAGTTCCATCGAATGGCTGTCGACGCATTCGCCTCGCTGGCCGCCGACGCCATCGAAGCCGCACAGCAGACCTTCGAGACCGCCAATGTGCTGGAGGACGAGCCCGGCTTGGATCTGTCCAAGCTGGCCCGGCCGACCTCGACGTGGACGTACATGATTCACGACAACCCGCTGGCCGACGACACGATGGCAGCGCTGAGCCTGCCCGGGGTATTCCGTTAGGTTTAGCCCCATGGACCCGGGAAGCGAGCCGCGCGATCGGGTGCTCACCGTGCCCAACGGCCTCAGCGCGCTGCGCCTGCTGCTGGTCCCGGTGTTCTTGTACCTGCTGCTGTCGGCACACGCCAACGGGTGGGCCGTCGCCGTGCTGATGTTCAGTGGGTTCTCCGACTGGGCGGACGGCAAGATCGCGCGCCTGGTGCAGGGTCAATCGTCGCGATTGGGCGAGCTGCTGGACCCGCTGGTCGACCGGATCTACATGCTGGTCGTGCCGGTGGCCCTGGCGATCGCGCACGTAGTGCCGTGGTGGTTCGTGTTGACCCTGATCGGCCGCGATGCGGTGCTCGCGGCGATGTTGCCGCTGTTGCGCGGCCGCGGACTGACCGCGCTGCCGGTCACCTACCTGGGCAAGGCCGCAACCTTCGCGCTGATGTCCGGTTTCCCGCTGGTGCTGCTGGGCCAGTGGCCGGAGCTCTGGAGCCGGGTGGTGCTGGCGTGCGGATGGGCTTTCCTGGTGTGGGGCATGGCCATGTATCTGTGGTCGGCGGTGCTCTACCTGATCCAGGTGACCATGGTGCTGCGCCAGCTGCCGCCGGTGACCGGGGCGGTATCGAGGGCCGCCGGTGACTGAACAGGCGAAAGAGTCGAAACCTGTTGGGCCGGCGGCGAATACCCAGCCGCCCAACGGCAAGGCGCCCACTGATCGGGCACTGGCGGCTACCGGCCGGAAGCGGGCCGCAATAGTCACGTCGCCGACGCGCCGGTGCCGATTCCGGTGCCGTCGCTCCTGCGTTCCCTGCTGACCGACCACCTGGACCCCGGCTACGCGGCGGCCGCACAGCGCCGTCGCACCCCAGACGACAACGGGGGAGCACCGCGGCGCGGCGCCCGGCTAGCCGACGGCGCATGGCTGCTGGTCGGTGTCGCGGCGGTGTCCGTGGTGTTCGTGACCGCGGCCCAGCACGCGGTGTCGATGGCGCCCGCCGCCACCCAGACACAGCACGTGCTGTCGGCCAACGCACGCAGCGCAGAAGTCCGCACCAAGGACAGCGTCACCGCCCGCGACGCGCTGGCCGGCCAGGTGGAGGCCGAGCGGCGCAGCCGGCTGGCCGGCGACGAACAGGGCCGGCAGCTGCTGGACAAGCTGGAGCGCGCCGAATTCTCGGCGGCGGCGCCCCCCGACCCCCCTCCCCGGCAGACCCAAAACCCAAAACAAAACCCCCCCACCCCCAACAACAACCACCAAAAAAAAC
>JARLGS010000135.1 GCA_031292695.1 Mycobacterium sp.
CCACCGGCTGGGGCTTACCGGACCCCCCGGTTGCGGGTCGGCGCCGGTGTTCGGCCGGTTCGAGGCCGACCACCCCAACGACCTGTGGACTGGGGATGCGTTGCACGGCATCCGAATTCAAATCCGCAAGACCTACTTGTTCGCGTTCCTCGACGATCATTCCCGGTTGCTGCCCGGCTATCGATGGGGCTATGCCGAGGACACTGTGCGGCTGGCCGCCGCGTTGCGGCCGGCGCTGGCCTCCCGCGGTGTCCCGAAGGCGATCTACGTGGATCGAGGCTCAGCGTTCGTGGATGCGTGGCTGTTGCGAGCGTGCGCGAAATTAGATGTGCGCCTGGTGCATTCGACACCATACCGGCCTGAAGGGAGAGGCAAGATAGAGAGATTTTTCAGGACCGTGCGCGAGCAGTTCCTGGTTGAACTCACCGGCGAGCCCGACGTCATCGGCCGCCATTATGTGACTGACCTGCCCGAGTTGAATCGGCTTTTCGCGGCCTGGGTCGAAACCGTCTATCACCGCACGGCCCATTCCGAGACCGGGCAGGCCCCGCTGGCCCGCTGGTGCGCCGGTGACCCGATCCCGCTGCCCGCACCGGAGACGCTCACCGAGGCGTTCCTATGGGAGGAGCACCGCCGCGTGACCAAGACCGCGACCGTCTCGCTGCACGGCAACAGCTACGAAGTCGACCCTGCACTGGTGGGTCGCAAGGTGGAGCTGGTGTTCGACCCGTTCGATTTGACCCGCATCGAGGTGCGTCTGGCCGGCGTGCCGATGGGGCTGGCGATCCCGCACCACATCGGGCGACATTCACACCCGAAAGCCAAACCCGAAACCCCCACCGCGCCACCCAAACCCAGCGGCATCGACTACGCGCAGCTGATCGAGACCGCGCATGCGGCCGAGCTGGCCCGCGGCGTCAACTACGCCGCCCTCACCGAGGCTAGCGAGGAGATCCCCGGACAGCTCGACCTGCTCACCGACCAGGAGGCCCAACCCCGATGATGGCCAATCTGATCTCGTATTACGGCTTTTCCCGGATGCCGTTCGGCCGCGACCTGGCGCCGGGCATGCTGCACCGCCACAGCGCGCACAACGAAGCGGTCGCCC
>JARLGS010000136.1 GCA_031292695.1 Mycobacterium sp.
ACTGAGGCTGCTGATGGTGAAGTTAGGGGAGGGGGAGAAGAATCCGGTCTGGGTGCCGCTGAGCAGAGTGGAGGGGATGGTTCCGGAGGCGTTCTGCCCCCCGGAGGAGATGGTGCCTGTCGATCCGTTCAGGGTCACGGTGAGAGGCGCGGCCGGAGTTCCGGTCCAGATATTTGCAAGCACCGTATTGGCTCCGGCAACCCTGGAACCGAGGATGATTTCGCCGAAGGAGTATGTCTGCGCGTAGACATAGTTGTTTGCGTCGACATAGCGGAACAGGAGTTGAGCGCCAGCCGCCGGGTAGGTAAACGTCGCGGTGTAGTTGGCGAGGCCGACGTTGATCAGGGCGGGATTGGTGAGATCGGATTTATTGGAGATGGCCCCTACGCCGGAGACGTAGCTCCAGTCCCCGTTCGGATCGGTCCAGGCAGCCCCGCTGCCATCGGTGGCCGGGACCGTGGCGTTCAGGGCGTGGCCGGCGGAGTACTCGTTGAATGTGGTGCTGATGTAAGGTCCGCTGCTCGCAGACACGGTCACGGCGGACGAGGCGCTGGCGGCATAGCTGGAGTTGCCGCCGTAGGTTGCGGTGTAGCTGTGCGAACCTCCCGCGATTGCACTGACGGTGTAGGTGGCCACGCCGCCGGACAGGGTGCCGGTACCGATGACGTTGCCGTTATCCACGAAGGTGACCGTGCCGGTCGCGGCAGAGGGCGAAGTCGTGGCGGTCAGGGTCACGACGCTGCCTGCCATTGGGGTCGTGTTCGATGCGGACAGAGTGGTCGTAGTTGCGCTGCTTTGCGTGACGACAGCCACAGCGGATGACGTGCTCGCGATATAGCTGGCGCTGCCGGCGTACGACGCGGTATAGCTGTGGGACCCTATAACGATAGAACTAACAGTGTAGGTGGCCACGCCGCCAGACAGAGTGCCTGTGCCGATGCTGACGCCGCCGTCATAGAAGGTGACCGTGCCGGTCGCGGCCGAGGGTGAAGTCGTGGCGGTCAGGATGACACTGGATCCGGTGGGCGGCGTTGTGCTGGATGCACTCAGGGTGGTGGTGGTGGCAGTCTTTGCAGTGACGGTCACGGCGGATGAGGTGCTTGTGGCGTAACTGGCGCTGCCGCCATAGCTAGCGGTGTAGCTGTGGGCCCCCACCGCGATTGCACTGACGGTGTAGGTGGCCACGCCGCCAGACAGGGTGCCGGTACCGATGGAACTGCCGTTATCCAGGAAGGTCACGCTGCCGGTCGCGGCAGAGGGTGAGGTCGTCGCGGTCAGCGTCACGCTGGACCCGGTCACGGGGGTAGTGCTAGATGCGGTCAGAGCCGTTGTGGTGGAAATAGGCTGCGCAGTTACTGCTACAGCCG
>JARLGS010000137.1 GCA_031292695.1 Mycobacterium sp.
AACCGGTCCACCGGGCCGGTGATGCGCAGCCCGGTGGTGCGGATCGCCTCGACATGGGCGGGCACGATATCGACGAAGCTGACATCGTGGCCGGCGCGCCTGAGGTAAGCGCCGCAGGTGCCGCCGATCGCCCCGGCACCCCAGATCAGGATGGGGTCCATCACCAGGCGTCCAGCATCTCGCGCGTCTCCTCGACGGCGACCCGCCAGATCGCCATCATGTCGGCGTCGGGCCGCTGGCTGCGGCCGCCGTAGTTGCCGTCCTCCAACAGGTTGCGCGCCTCGAACGGCGGCAGCGTCCTCAGCCGGTCGATGTCCACCATGGACTTCTGTTCGTCGACCGGCGTGGTGGGCAACCGGGTCCACGGAAAATTCTCCATCCAGCTGCCGTGGCTGGCGAGCGGGTCGATCTCCAGCACCTTGGCGAAGGTGCGCGGCGCCCGCCACCAGTCGTAAAAGCGCACCCGGCAGTCCGGGTTGTCCATCATCCATTCCTGCGCCAGCGCGCCGGCCGGGGCGTTGCCGCCATGGCCGTTGACCAGCAGGATGCGTCGGAAACCGGAACGCTTGAGACTGTCGAGCAGGTCGCGCACGACCGCGCACAGGGTCTCGACGCGCAGCGTCATGCTGCCCGGGAAAGCCTGGAAATACGGCGACACCCCGAACGGCATCGCCGGGAACACCGGCACGCCGAGCGGCTCGGCGGCCTCGACCGCGACGCGTTCGGCCAGGATGGCGTCGGTCTGCAAGGACAGGCCGGCATGCTGTTCGGTGCTGCCCAGCGGCAGCGCCACGCGGTCGTCGGCCCGCGTCCAGTCCTCGACCATCCGCCAGTCCATGTCGGCGATACGCATGAGCCATCTCCCAATCCTGTGCCGTTACGCTGACACAGCCCGCCAGCGCGTCAAGCCGGTTGCGGCCGGCGACTCAGCGGTTGTTGCTGGAAAGGAGGATGTCGCAGTTGGCGTGGTCGGCCAGCAGGCAGTCCTCGATGGCCCCCTTGGTCTCGAGCTGGTGGATCACGTAAGTCCCCACCACGACCAGGGCCAGCGTAACCGCGAGCCCGGCGAGGCTCACACTCTGGCGATCCGCTTCCTCTTGCTCGTCATCGCGGTTGAACCCGAGACGCCGCACCTGGGCCATGGTCACTGCCCCGCGGGGCCAAAAGCCGGCACCCCTTCCACTGTGCCGGCCATTAAGCGCGCCGTGGAGGCCAAAGGCAAGCACGGCAGACCCGACGAATTCGCGCTCAGCGCGCGCGGCGCCGGCCGTTGTTGCGCCCACCGCCGGAATCGGGGTGGTGGTGGCGGCGATCGGGTGACAATCTCACCGGATGCTCACCGCCATCAGGCACCTCCGCAGCGTCGATGCCGCCATGGAAGAACTGATCGGCCGGGTCGGGC
>JARLGS010000138.1 GCA_031292695.1 Mycobacterium sp.
ACACGTGGAACGAAGAACCGAAACCATTCGTCTGGCACAAAAGTGCCGACGAGATCCTCGACACGCTAGCTACATATTGCGCGCGGATCTCTGACTCACGACACTAGGAGGCTGATGATTTAGAGCATCAGCGGATAGGCATCGAAGTGGGTGACCAGCGGTTGCGCCAGTCGATGAGCTTGGCGGTGATCAGCACCACGATGGCGAGGGCCAGCTGAGCGAGTCGATGGGCGACCGTTCGGTCGGTGTTGCGGCGGAGCTGGCCGAAGTTCACCAACCAGGCGTTGGTCCGCTCCACCGGCCAGCGCATGCCGAGGGGAACGATTTTCTTGCCGGGAGCGGCACCGCGTTGTTTTCTCGTCCGGCGTTGCCGGTTGGCGACGATGTCGTCGATCCCGTGGTAGGCGCACAGGCTCCGTACTCCTGCGCTGTCATAGCCGCGGTCGAGGTGCAGGGTCTCGATGTCGGCCACCAGGCCACGGCGCTCTCCCGCTTCGAGGGTGGGGCCGAAGAGAGCGACGTCGTGGCGCTGGGCGCCGTCGGTCGCCCAGCCGAAGGGAATGCCTGCCCGGTCGGTGAGCAGCGACCATTTCCAGCCTCGCTTTCCCCGGTCAACAGGGTTGGGCCCGGTGCCCTCGCCGCCTCGGGGCGCCTTGTGTTGGGAGCCGTCGACGGCCGCCTCGGAGAGGTCGAGGCCGATGATCTTGTCGTAGGCGGTCAGCGCCTCTTCGGCCAGCACCTCGAAGACGCCGGCCCGCTCCCACTCGTCTCGGCGGGTCCGCAAGGTGGTGTCGGAGACCACCCGGCCGACCAGGGCTTCGACGTCGACCCACGAGCAGCCGGTGACCAGGCGAATCAGCATGGCCTGGAAGCAGATGCGGTCCGGTGCCCGGCGTCGGTGACAGCCCAGCGGGTGGGTCGTTGGAGGGACAGGCAGCAGCGGTTCGACCGCCGCCCAGACAGCATCAAACACCTCAGGTTCAAGCGCGCGCATGATGTGGGGGACCTCCACTGGGTCGTCGGGTTGGGTATGCACCCGACATCCCAGTTGGGCCATCACGGCGACCGGTGGATGGTCTCTTTTCTGCGCCTAACCGCGCGTCCCCTTAGTCAGCCCAGAATTCATCGAATTGGTAAGTATCGGCCTGGTAGCGGTTCAAACTGCCCG
>JARLGS010000139.1 GCA_031292695.1 Mycobacterium sp.
CGAGCGTCCGTCTGCTGGCCAAGCTGACCGCACTGCAAGGACGCCGAACCCCCGCCGGCGTCGAGGTGTTGACCTTGAGCTCCGGCATCGGAGTGCGGCTGCACCGGCCGCCCACCGGTACCGAGACCGGCGGCGCACTGTTGTGGATTCACGGTGGCGGTTACCTGATCGGCAGCCCGGCCCAGGACGATGCGCTTTGCGCCCGCTTCGCCCGTGAGCTCGGAATCACCGTGGCGGCAGTCAAATACCGGCTGGCCCCGGCTCACCCCTATCCGTCTGGGCTCGAGGACTGCTACACGGCGTTGCGCTGGCTGGTCGAGCTGCCGGCGGTGGACCCGGCGCGGGTGGCCATCGGCGGCGCCAGCGCCGGCGGAGGACTCACCGCGGCACTAGCTCAGCTGGCCCACGACCGGGGCGAAATCCCCTTGGCTGCACAACTTTTGGTCTATCCGATGCTCGACGACCGCTCGGGCAGCCGGCCCGGGCTGGACCACCCGGGGCACCGGTTGTGGACCCAGAAGGCCAACCGGTTCGGCTGGGACGCCTATCTGGGCGGCACCGACCCCGAAGTGGCCGCGCCGGGCCGTCGGGCCGACCTGTCCGGACTGCCGCCGGCCTGGGTCGGCGTCGGCACCCTGGACCTCTTCCACGACGAGGACCTCGACTACGCCGAGCGGTTGCGTGCGGCCGGCGTGCCGTGCGAACTCGAGGTGGTGCCGGGCGCCTTCCACGGGTTCGACGGTGTGGCGGCCAAAACCCAGGTGGCTCGGTCGTTTTTCGCCAGCCAGGTGGCGTTTCTGCGATCCGCGCTGAACCCGGTCTCCGTCGGCTGACGGAGACGGTCAGGCCGGCTGTTTCGCGTCCCGACTGAATCGGTTCGCCCGGCGGAACGTACCGAAATCATTGAACCGGACGCCGTTCTCGCGCAGTACGTTCTGACTCTCCCGCTTGGTGGCCTCGCGGAGGTAGAACGGGTCCCGCACCAGGAAATGGTGGATGGCGTGGGTTTCCCCGAAGTTTACGCAGAACAGGTGAAAAGGCTTGAGCCACTTCGCCGTCCACACCTGGATCTGCTGCAGGATGTTGTACTCCTCGACGTCGCCGTAGTAGTGCATGTTCGAACTGACGAAGTAGAGGCAGAACGTCCGCAGCGCGTTCGGCGCCAGCAGCGTGACCGCCAGGAAATTCAGCACGGTCACCCAGGACCCGGAAACGCTGTTGCCGCTGATGAATTCGTACACGTGAACGCCGATGAACAGGTGCCACAGGAGGTAGTGCAGAGCACTGAGCGGAAAGAACATCCCGAGTGTGTCGGCGACGAGGTGGCGGGCCTCTTCCGGCGAGCGGGCCTCGTGTTCGACGTAGGCCTGGACGATGGCCTTCTGCCGCAGCGGCCTGGTGTAGATGCCGAGCATCAAATCCAGCAGGCCGACCAGCCGGTGCGCACCCCAGCCTTCGCCATTGGTGATAGTGCGTTCCTCCAGGTCGGAATCGGTACCGGAGACCGCGTGGTGATGCAGGTGCAGGGTCCGCCGAATCCAGGGGTTGACGGTGTTCGGCCGGAAGAACCAGACACCGAACATCATCAGGTTGTGGATCGCTCGGTTGTAGCGGAAGTACATCGAGTGAATGAGGTCGTGTTCGAGCTCATGCAGCAGCGACATCCAGAACGCGGTCAGCACGATCGTCACGTACCAGGGCAGCACGCCGGCCGCATACAGCGCGGCGTCGACGAGCACCCCGGCGACCGACAGCAGGAAGATGGCCATCCCGACGCCGTCCTGGTGCGCGGTGAGGAACGGGTGCCGCGCGCGCCAGCCATCACCGATACGCATGAGTTCGGACCGAATCGCGGCGATGCGTTCGCGGTCTTCCCGGGCCAGGTTGCGCTCAGCGGAGACGCGGGGTGCCGTGCCAGCCATGATTCCCTCCAGAGGACGTCAGGGAACCAATTTACGACCATGCCGATGACGGGTTGCCAGGAGCCTTCCAGTGGGCCCGCCGGCTACCGCTCCTGCGGCCGATGTCGAAGCCGGTCGTCAGCTGAGGCGGGAAATGCCACTCATTCGCAGACGCTGCCGATTGATCAGTTGCTGCAACCGGGCGGCGGCATTGCCGCTTCCGTACGCCGACGGATCGCCTACCAAGTCTGTGGCGAATCGTTGCTTCCAGCGGGTCGACTGATCATCGGACTGGCATCGAATCGGCGGCTCCAGGTTCAACTCCAGACCATCCGGTATGCAGGCGAAGCCGCGGAGGGTGCCTTCGAGGTCAGCCACCATCTCCTCGTACGTGATGGTGCGAAACGGCACGCCGCGGGTCTGCAGGTAGCTCTGCAGGAGGATGTCCTGGTGCTGGATCGCCCGTAGCTTGCGCGCTATCCCGGAATACGTGTATTGCGCGTGCGAGCGTGCTTCGAATTCGCTGCTCCACTGCCGGCTCTGCTGGGCGATCTCATAGGAAACCGCCTGTGCGATCTGGTCACGGCGGACCAGGCGCACATAGTGGAAGCGGGCGCCGGGGAAGTAGTCCTGCACCCTGGAGAAATACTTCAGGTGCGTGCCGTGAACGTTGATGCCCAACCATCCGTTCGACAGAGTCCGATACCTGGCCAAGGCCCGCGCGTAGGCCGCAGCGTCCAGAGTGCCGGCCCTGATGCAACCCCACCGCTGCGCCAGGATCTGCATGTACTGAAATGGCTGAAAATATTCATGCGCCAGGCACCCCTGGTTGAGCCGCAGTAATTCACAGAGCAGAGTGCTGCCGCTGCGTGGCGTACTCAGCAGGACGAGAACATCGGAAGTGACAACGCTGCCGGGACCATCGTATTGCGCACCGCTCAAATCCCGGGATGGAATTTTTTTTTGCGCGGCAGTTAATTTCCACCGATTGAATGTCAACGGCGCGACGGTCACGACGATTCTTCCTCCAGCACTTGACACACGTTCCAAGAACGACTAACCAGGTTCGACGATTCGGACTACGGCATAGCTATGCACGCGCTGTGAATTCGCCAAATCCTCGGAATTCAGCCGCTGAGCTACAAGAGTTAAGCCGTTTCATTGGGCGAAATCGGGTCTTTACTGTTAACTCACAGTTAAGTATGTGGTGGTTGACCGGTAACCCATGCCAATTGCCCAGTTCAGCGAGCTGAATAAGTGGTATATGCAAGACCATCGAGGGGCGAAGGCGTCGCGCCACGCCGACTCACACCGGGCCCCAAGGCGTCCGGGCGGCCACACCGTGAACCGAATCCCAATCGGAGGCGCACCTTCCGGACTAACGGGGCAAGAATCCGTCGACACCGGCAAACATCGATTTGCCGGTTCAATGCAGGAAATCGTCGACAATGCGTGTGATTCTGGCCATTCAAGCAACAAGCACCCGAATTCCGGCGCCGCCAAGAGATTTATCTGCACCCATCGATTCACTCGGCTTCGGACTCCGAATGCACCGCCCCGCGCAGACAATATGCTTCGGCCACCAAAGGCGCGATGCCGAATCAAAACTCGGCCGGAAAGAGCTCGTTCGACGTTCCGCCCGATTGCGCGTGACGGCCGCGCCGGCCCCTGGGCGCGGCCATCCGGGTCCCGACCACGGCCACGCTTGCGGTGGCAGCGTACGACGCAGCCATCCGCCCACAGGCTCAGCAGGCAGCCCGGCCAGCGTGACCTTCATTACTTAGCTCATACTATCTAATCTTAGTTTCCGCAGGTCGTATAGGATTTTTGGGCAGTTAGCCAATTTAAATAACTCTTGCGGGGATGCAATCCGGGGGGCAAGCTGTTGAACATACCAACGGCCACCCCGGTCGTGATCCTCGAAAGAGAAGAGGCACGGCATGACCACCCTCACCAAGCGCACGACGGTGACGTTGAGCCCGCTGCGCCAGCTGTTCCGGCGCTCCACCGCTGCGGTGGTGCTGACGACGGCCGGCCTCGGCGTCGCCGGTTACCTCGCCGTGGGCGTACTCCAGGACAAGCCGGCCACCCCGGTGCTGCCGACGTTCTCCACCGTCCCGGTGCCGTCCGCGCCCGATCTGGACAAGCTGCAGAACCTCGGCCAGATCGCCGCGATCGTGCCCATCCCGCAGGTCAACCCAGCCGGCTGACACCAGCACAAACAATCTGGGCCGCCCTCGGAAACGAGGGCGGCCCACTGCTTTCCGTAGCCTGCTAGCCGTTGGCCGGTGCGCGCTCGGCTATGTTCCTGGCCACCTCGTCCTGCCACAGGTCGTTGGCGTGGGTGGTGTCGACTTCCTGCTCGAAGCGCGCCGTCATGTCCGGCTGGATGTCGGCGACATCGACGTAGAACTGCTCGTACCAGCGGCGGTGCTGGTACACCGGGCCGTCTTCCTCGGTGAGCAGGGGATTTTCGATGCGGGTCTTGTTCTTCCAAATCTCGACGTCCTCCATGAAGCCGTCGCCGAAACTGCGACTCAAGGTCGCCGCGAGCTTCGCCGTCTTCTCCGGCGGCAGGGCCGGATTGTTCTGCACCGCAACACCCCACTGCAGCACGAACGAATCATGAGTGACCGGGTAATGGCAGTTGATCAGCGCGATCTCGACGGTGAATTCCGGCGCCAGATCGTTGTGCAGCCAGTTGATCATGTACGCCGGCCCGAAATACGTGGCCTCTGACCGCAGGTGGGTGCCGTCCCACAGTTCGCGGGTGGCGTAGTCCGGCCGCGGCTTGGACTCCATGAACTGGCTGGCGGTATGGCCCTCGATGACGTTCTTGAAATAGGTGGGGTAGGCGTGGTGAATGTAGAAGAAGTGCGCCATGTCGACGTTGTTGTCCACGATCTCCCGGCAGTGCGACCCCTCGATCAGGATCGAATTCCACTGCCACGGTGACCACCGGCCTTCCTCGTAGCCCTCGATGGTCGGCGGGGTCAGCTCAGGCCCCGGCATCGAGCCCTCCGGGTCGTGCCATACCAACAACTGGCCGTTGACCTCGGTGGTCCGCCACGCCCGGGTCCGCGCCAGCCGCGGAGTGCGCTTGGCGTACGGCACCAGCTGACACTTGCCGTCCCCGCCCCAGCGCCAATCGTGGAACGGGCAGGCCACCGCGTCACCCTTGACGGTGCCCTGGGACAGGTCACCGCCCATGTGCCGGCAATAGCCATCGAGGACCTTGATGTCGCCGTGCGAGTCGGCGAACGCCACCAGCTTGGTGCCGAACGCCTGAATCGCGTGCGGCTTGCCGTCCCGGAACGTCTCCGCCAACCCCAGGCAGTGCCACCCTCGGGCGAACCGCGTCATCGCCTCGCCGGCATCGATGTGCCGAACCGCTGCCTCGCTCATCGCATCTCTCCTTACGGAACTACCCGTCTTTGCTTAGCATGTCTCGCACCGCCAGGTGGCTGAACACCATGCTGGTACCGATCGGATTGCCGCCGCCCGGATAGGCGTATCCACTCGGGGCGGCCATGGTGTTGCCCGCCGCGTACAGCCCGCGGATCGGGTGGCCGGCGGTGTCGAGCACCTGGCCGACGGTGTCCGTGCGCAGGCCGCCTTTGGTGCCGAGGTCCGAGATACCGAACTTGGCGGCATGGAACGGAGACTTGTCGATCCGCACCATCGGGGAGGCGCCGCCGGAGAACGCACGGTCGTAGGCCTCATCGCCGCGACCGAAGTCCGGGTCGGAGCCGGCGTCGGCGTACTCGTTGAACTGCTCGACGGTAGCGACGAGTTGTGCGGCGGGCACACCGATCTCGGCGGCCAGTTCCGCCAGGGTGTCGGCGGTGTGCCACAGCCCGGCGTCGACGTACTTCTCTGTCTCCACCATCGACACGTTGGTGGCCTTGACCGGTGGGATGCCGTCATCACCGTCGTCGTAGATCATCCAGAAGGGCAGTGTCATCTCGCCCTTGGCGAGTCGGTCGACGATGACCCGGCCGATCCGGTCGTAGGCCGCGGACTCATTGACGAACCGCTTGCCGTCCTGGTCGACGAAGATGCCGCCGGTGAACCACAGGGCGAACGCACTGCGGCCGTCCGGGTGGGTCATGCCGGGCGACCACCAGGCCTGCTCCATCAGATCGGTGTCGGCGCCGACGGCGATGCCGGCCTCATGGGCCTGGCCGAGATTTCCCCACGGCCCCATGGTGTCTCGCGCCTCGCCCGGCACGCCGTACTTCTGCCGCAGCTCGTCGTTGCCCTCGAAACCACCGGCGGCCAGCAGCACACCCTTGTTGGCCTTGATCGCGCGGCGGACGCCGTCGGTCTCGACGATGGCGCCCACGACGGCGCCATCCTCGGTCACCAGCTCAACGAGTGCCGTGTTGAGTTGCGTTGTCGCCGAGGGATATTGCTGCAGCGCCACTAGGAACCGAGCGATCAGCGCACGGCCGCCGATGAAGTAGTCGCTGGGCTGTTCGACGCCCAGCCGATCGGAATCCAGTGGGCCACGCACCAATTCACGGAACTCGGGAGCCTTCTCCACCTTCAACGGCCGGGCCGCGATGTGCCGCTGGCCGTCCAGCCGAGCCTTGGGCAACTTACCGAAGTAGTCCGGCCACGGCAGCATGTCGAACTTGATGTTCGAGTCGGCTTCGAGGTACTCGATCAGCGGGGCGCCACTGCGCACGTAGGTGTCCTGCAACTCGCGCGGCGTCCGGTCACCGACAACGGCGTGGTAGTACTCGAGCGCGTCCTCGATGGTGTCGTCGGTGCCGGCCCGCTGCAACACCGGGTTGCACGGGAACCACACCCCGCCGCCACCGGAGTAGGCCGTCGTACCGCCGAACTTGTCGGTGGCCTCGACCAACAACACGTCCAGTCCCTCGCGCGCCGCGGTGTAGGCACCCGTGACGCCGCCGCCGCCGGACCCCGCCACCAGTACGTCGTACTGTGCGTCCCACTCCATGTCTGCTCCTACAGGTATCGCTGCCGTCCGTACTGCGCGAACTCATCGTCCAGCGCGCACTTGGCATCGTCGGTCATGAGTTGGTAGTCCGGCACACTGTTTCCCACCAGGCGACCCACCCGGCGGTACACCGGCTCGTCGGTGTGCCACTTGTCCGCTTGCAGCTGCCGCTTGAGCACCTTGTTGGAGCCCGTCACCGGCAGCGACCCCGATACCCGCAGGAATCTTGGCGTGCCCTTGCTGCCCAGGTCGTCCTGGGCATTGAGGTATTTGACGAACTGCTCCGGATCAAAGGCAGTCGGGTCAGCAACCTCGATGGCGGCCATCACCTGGTCACCCGAACGCGGATCCGGCACGGCATAGACACCGGCGGCGATGACCTCGGGATGACGCCTCAGCACCCGCTCGATGGCCAGTGCCGAGGTGTTCTCGCCGTCCACCCTGATCCAGTCACCGCGCCGGCCGGCGAAGTAAATGAACCCGGCGGCGTCGAGGTAACCCAGATCGCCGGTCCAGTACCAGCCGTGGCGGATGCGGTCGGCGTCGGCGGCGTCGTTCTTGTAATAGCCCTCGAACTTCTTGGTGCCGAGGCGGTCCACGATCTCACCGACTGCGTCGTCGGGGTTGAGCAACCGGCCGTGCTCGTCCAAAACCGCTGCGACACAGTCCTTCAGCGTTTCCGGGTTGACGATCGCCACGCCCGCGTGGGCCGGACGGCCCAGGGCGCCTTCAGGCTGCGCGGGGTCGAGCACGACCGTGCCGCCGCCCTCGCTGGAGCCGTACCCCTCGTACAGCTCCGCGCCGAACCGGCGCCGGAACTGAACCTGGTCCTCCGGGGACGCCTCGGTGCCGAACCCGCGGACCAGCTGGTTGTCGGCGTCGTCGGGCAGCTCCGCAGTGGCCAGCAGGTAGCCGAGCGCCTTACCCACGTAGGTGAAGAACGTGGCGCCGAAATACCGCACGTCGGACAGGAATCCGGATGCCGAGAAGCTCGGGGTGAGGCAGACGGTCGCGCCGACCGCCAGCGCCGGAGCCCACAGCGCCATGATGGCGTTGCCGTGGAACAGCGGCATGCAGCAGTAGTCGACGTCGTCGCGGACGTGCCCGAACTTCTCCACTGCGCCGTAGGCCACCCAGGCCAGCCGACCCTGACTGCACTTGACCGCCTTGGACGCGCCGGTGGTGCCGGAGGTGAACAGCAGCAGCATCAACGTCTGCTCGCCAACCCCGGGCGCGGCCATGGGTTCGACGCGGTGCCGCGCCAGCGTTTCGGTGTAGGCCGGGTCGTCGATCACCAGGAAGCGGTCCGGACCCAGTCCGAGGTCCAGGCTCGAAAGCCGCTGCTGCCCAGCCGAATCCGTGACGATCAGCTGACAGTCGGCATGCCGGATTTCACCGGCCAGCTCCGCGGCGCCGCGGGTCGGGTTGATCCCGACGATTGCCGCACCGGCCAGTGCCGCACCGCCCAGCCAGAAGATGAAGTCGGGCACGTTGTCCAGCAGCACGCCGACGTGAAACGGGCCGTCAACGCGCAGTTCCATGGCCAGCGCACCGCGGGCGGCAGACTCCCGGACGACTTCGTCCCAGGTCCAGTCCCGCTCGCGGGTACGCAGCCCCGGCCGCTGGTCGCCGAGCCGGTCCAGCAGCAGCGACGCGATGTCTTCGCGGTAGGGCCGGTCGTCTGGTTGGGTGAGGTCAGCCATCAGACGGTCGCGCGGTTCTTCTGGTCGAGGTACGACTGCGGCAGCTGGTCCTGGCTCAGCTTCGTGACGCTCACCGGGCCGGTCTGATAGGCGGCCGCGCCCGGGTAGATCAGCTTCACCCAGCCTTCGGTCATCACCAGATCGTCGTCGACGGCCAGCCGGTCGATCTCGAACACGAGGGTGTTGGCGCCACTGGCCACGAATGCCTCGTAGTAGGCCCGCACGCCCTCGGTGATCTTGGGGCCCATGTCCGCGTTGGCGTACCAGAACTGGTAGTCCGGGTTCGGGGCCAGCGTGGCCATCAGGCGCTCCATCACGAATGGCCACGTCCGGTCATCCGACGCAACTCGGGTCATTCGGCCAACTTATCCGACGACTATCGGGGAGGTGGCGTAGTCCTTGGCGCTCCACCACGAGCGTGCGCTCAGCGCGCGGGAAGCCGAACAATCGCGATCCGAGTGCACGCTCGTGCGGATCACGCGCGGTCGTCCCTCAGCTGGGCTGCCCAAGTCGGTCAACCGCAAGGTGCTCACGCGGCCATTCTGGCAACACTCAGAAATGCAGGACGGTGAACCGCCAGTCCAGCACCTGCCGGTCCGGCCCGTCAGCAGCGACGGCGAACACCAGCGACCGCAGCTGCAGCGTACCGCCGCGACCAGCGGGCAATTCATCGGCCGCTTCTACCTGCAGCTCGCTGTACAGGGTGTCGCCCTCGTGCACGGGTCCGGTGTGGTCGCAGGACTCCCAGCCCAGCACGGTGACGATGTTCGGCAACAGCCGCACGGCCTGGGCCAGCGCCAGGCCGATGGTGTGTCCGCCATAGACCAGGCGGCTACCCGCGACCCGCGAATCATGGTGCGTCGCAGCGATGTTGAGCGTCAGACGGGCCAGCTCGGGAGCGCTACCGACCACGTCGGCGGTGCTGTGCCACACCGTGCCGGCCAGTGCGGGGCCGAATGCCGGACCGGGTACCGCAGCCCGCCAGGCGTCGGCGTCCCAGCCCCGGGCCGGGTCCGGCGTCTCCTGCCGGCCGGCGCCGACGGTGCTGAGGTCATCGGCGTGACCGGTATCGGCCGCGTCGTCACGCAGCGGCAGCATGGCGCACCGGTGGAAGTCGAGCACAGTGCGGCCGTCCTGGTCCACGGTGCTCATCCGGAGCGCGGCCAGACCCGTCCGCGGCCGGCCGGGTTTGACTGAATTCTGCTTCAGCCCAACGACTTCGGTGCGGGTGGTGATGGTGTCACCAAGTTGGGGAAAGTGGTGGAACCGCAGACCGCGGTAGAACAGGTTGGCCTTGACCCGCTGGGTCACCAACGTGGACTGGCCGATCGCCACGTCACACACCAGGGCCGGGTGGACCAGCGCCCGAGCAGATCCGGTCACCGCGGCCGACAATCCCGCGTCCAACGGCAGTCGCAACCGGTCACCGAGGATCGCCTGGTGGGCGGCCGCCGCGCCATCGGTGAGGGTCATCGCCGGCGCCCAGTCGAAGACCTGCCCGACGTTGAGGTCGTCGAAGAACGGACCACCTGGCACGATTTGGCCGTACAAAGTCACAGCGGGTAATGCTGGCACTACCGCTGGACACGTGTCAATATGGCCGTACATATGGACACGAAACTGAACGTTGACGACGAAGCCCTGCTCGTCGAGACGGTGCGCACATTCATCGATCGGGACGTCAAACCCACGGTGCGCGACATCGAGCACGCCAACACCTATCCCGAGGCGTGGATCGAGCAGATGAAACACCTCGGCATCTACGGGCTCGCCGTTCCGGAGGAGTACGGCGGCACCCCGGTGTCCACGCGTTGCTATGTCGAAGTCACCCAGGAACTGGCCCGCGGCTGGATGAGCCTGGCCGGGGCGATGGGTGGACATACGGTGGTGGCCAAGCTGCTCACGCTGTTCGGTACCGACGAGCAGAAGCGAAAGTATCTGCCGCCCATGGCCACCGGCGAGTTGCGCGCCACCATGGCGCTGACCGAACCGAGTGGCGGCAGCGACCTGCAGAACATGTCCACCACCGCCCGGCCCGACGGCGACGCATTGGTGATCAACGGCGCCAAAACCTGGATCTCCAACGCCCGCCGCTCCGGCCTGATCGCCCTACTGTGCAAGACCGACCCGCACGCGCAGCCGAAGCACCGCGGCATCTCCATCGCGCTGGTCGAGAATCCCATTGCCGGCCTGGCTATCTCACGTGATCTGCCCAAACTCGGTTACAAGGGCGTCGAATCCTGCGAGCTGTCGTTCGCCGACTGCCGGCTGCCGGCAACCGCGATTCTCGGCGGCACCCCCGGCCACGGATTCACGCAGATGATGAAAGGCCTTGAGACCGGGCGCATCCAGGTCGCCGCCCGGGCCCTGGGTGTGGCCACCGCAGCGCTCGACGACGCCCTGGCCTACGCGCAGGACCGGCACAGCTTCGGCCAGCCCATCTGGAAGCACCAGTCCGTCGGCAACTACCTGGCCGACATGGCCACCAAACTCACCGCCGCCCGTCAGCTCACGTTCCATGCCGCCGACTGCTACGACAGCGGAGCACGTGCCGACTTGGAAGCCGGCATGGCCAAACTGTTCGCCTCCGAGACCGCCATGGAGATCGCGCTCAACGCGGTCCGCATCCACGGCGGCTACGGCTACTCCACCGAGTACGACGTCGAACGCTACTTCCGCGACGCCCCGCTGATGATTGTCGGCGAGGGCACCAACGAGATCCAGCGCAACGTCATCGCCGCTCAACTGGTGGCCCGCGGCGGCATCTGACCCGTGAAACCCCAACCGGCGTATCAGCAACTGCGCCAGCGACTGACCGACGACATCGCCGCCGGCGTGTACGCCGACGGCGCACGACTGCCCACCGAGTCGGAACTCGTTGCCCGCCACGGGGTATCGCGCCAGACGGTGCGGCGGGCGTTTCAGGATCTGGTGGCCGACGGTGTGGTGTACCGGGTGCCCGGACGCGGCACGTTCGCCAGCGACACCGGCCGGCACTATCTGCGTCAGTTCGGCTCCATCGACGATCTGATGAGCCTGTCTGACGACACCACCATGCAGGTCGTCACCGGCCTGCACCGCAGGGTCGACGTGGATGCCGCAAGTCGGCTGCAACTGGCCGACGACGCGGTCCACACCGTGGTGTTCCGCCGCCTGCACGGTCGCGATCCCGGCGTCCCGTTCGTCCACACCCGGGTACATCTGCCCGAGGCGGTGGCGCGGCTGCTGACCCACACCCCCGAGGTACGTGGCGGCGCGGCGAGCACCAGCACCATCATCGGACTACTCGAACCGCACCTGACCGATCCGATTGTCGAAGCCGCGCAATGGATCACCGTCGCGCCGGCCGACGCCCCGGTGGCTGCCGCACTCGGCTGTCCGCCCGGACACTCGATGCTCCGGATCGACCGGCTGTACTCGGACACCGCCGGCCGGCCGGTCGAGCTGGCCGTCAGCCATTTCCTGCCGGAACAGTACAGCTACCGCGTGACGCTGCGCCGCTCGCACTAGCCCGGCTGGAGGCCGTCAGACAGTGGCGCCCGAGTACTTCTCGATCAGCGACTGCTTGTACAGCTTGCCCGTATCAGTACGCGGCAACTGCGCTTCGAACGAGATGGATCGCGGACACTTGTAGTGCGCCAGGCGATCCCGCAGCCAGACCAGCAACTCGTCCCCGAACTCCTCGATCGCATCGGCCTGGTCGACGGTCTGCACCACCGCTTTGACGCTCTGGCCCATCTCGGTGTCGGGAATGCCGAACACCGCGGCGTCCATCACCTTCGGGTGCGTGACCAACATGTTCTCCGCCTCTTGCGGATAGATGTTCACCCCGCCGCTGATGATCATGTGGTGCCGCCGGTCGGTCAGGTAGAGGTAGCCCTCCTCGTCGAGGTAACCGATGTCGCCGACGGTCATCCAGCCGTGGGTGTCGCGTGACGAGGCGGTCTTGTCCGGATCATTCAGGTATTCAAAGGAATTGCCGCCCTCGAAGAAGATTTCGCCGGGTTGACCGACGGGCTGCTCGTTGCCCTCCTCATCGAGGATGTGCAGGACGCCCAGCATCGGCTTGCCGACCGACCCGGGGTGCGTCAGCCAGTCCTCGGCGGTGATCAGGGTGGAACCGATGGCCTCCGAGGATGCGTAGTACTCGTCGACGATGGGTCCCCACCAGTCGATCATCTGCTTCTTGATCTCCACCGGGCACGGCGCCGCAGCGTGCATAACCCGCTTCAGGGATGACAGATCGTACGAATCCCGCACGGACTGAGGCAGTTTCAGCATGCGGGTGAACATCACCGGGACAAACTGACCATGCGTGACACCGTGCCGTGCGATCGCATCCAGGCAGCCCTCGGCGTCGAACTTCTCCAGCACCACGGTGGTGATGCCCGCGGCCTGCGCCTGCATGGACCACACCGACGGCGCGGTGTGGTAGAGCGGCGCCGGGCTGAGATACACCGAATCCGGTTGCATCCAGAAAGACACCAGCATCTTCATCAACCCGGGCGCCTCGGCCGGCGGGACGTGCGGCAACGGGCGTTTGATGCCCTTCGGCCGGCCGGTGGTTCCGGACGAGTACTGCAGGAGGTCGCCTTCGATCTCGTCGGCGATCGGCGTATCGAGTTGGTCGGCCACACACTCCGGGTAGCGCGCCCAGCCGTCGAGTTCCGCGTCGCCGTCCCGGCCGGCGATCAGCAGCAACCTGGGCAGACCGGCACCGAGATGGTCAGCCAGTTCCGCGCACGTGTCGCGCAGGGCGGTCGAGCCGATGACGGCCTTGGCCCCGCTGTTCTCGATGATGTACGCCGCTTCGGCAGCAGTCAGGTGGATGTTGATCGGTACGTAGTACAGCCCGCTGCGCCGCGCCGCCCACATGACGGCGTGCATGTGTTCGTTGTTCTCCATCAGGATGGCGACGACGTCGCCTTCGACGAGCCCGTTGCTGCGGAAGTGATGCGCCAGCCGGTTCGCCCGGGCCTCCAACTCATCGAAGGTCACCACCGTGCCCGTCGGATGCATGATGATGGCCGGTTTTCCGCTGCCCACGTGCTGGCGAATCTGCATGGCTGAACTCTACGACAGGTGACTTGACACCTGTCAACACCGTGCCGAAATCGCGCGTTTGCAGGCCGAGCCAGCCGTCATACGTAGAAGATGTGCTGCCGGATGCAATTCTGGCAACGTAGTGATGCATCGCCAGAACATGACTTAGACGTCACAAGTTGCAGATTTGTGCGACTATTTGTGAACTGTCTTGTATTGCGAGCCATTTTTTAGCAAACTTTGGGAACGCCGCGACTGCACTCGGTGGCCCCGTCTACGCCGGAGGTCTCGATGGGTGACTTCGACTACATCGTGGTTGGCGCCGGTTCAGCGGGTTGCGTCCTGGCCAACCGGCTCTCCGCCGATGCCCGCAACCGGGTGCTGCTCATCGAGGCCGGCGGCCGGGCGCGCAGCCCCTTCCTGCGGGTGCCGAGACTCGGCAGCCGGCTGTTCGACGATCCCCGCTACGTCTGGCACCACCGCACCGTCCCGTTCGGCCCCGACGGCACCACCGAGCTGTGGCCCCGCGGGAAGGTGCTCGGCGGTTCCAGTGCCATCAACGGCATGGTCTACAACCGTGGACAACAGGACGACTTCGATGAGCTGGAGCGGCGCGGCAACTGCGGTTGGGGCTGGGACAACATCCTGGCCGCATACCGCAGCTTCGAAGACAACACCATCGGCCGGTCATCCACCCGAGGGTTCGGCGGTGAACTCGCGATCAGCGTCGTCCGCGACCCCGACCCCATCTCGTTCACCATCATCTCCGCCGGCACCCGACTGGGCATGCGGTTCCTCGACGATCTCAACGAATCGGACGAGCCGCGGATCGGCCTGGCCCCGGCCACCATTCACAACGGCAGGCGGGTCAGCGCCGCCACCGCGTTCCTGACGCCAGCGCTCGCCAGGCCCAACCTGCGGGTGCTCACCGGCGCCGTCGCCGAGCGGCTGGAGTTCAACCAGGGCCGGGCCACCGGCGTGGTGATCCGGCAGGGCTCGTCGTCGACGGTGCTGCGGGCCGGACTCGAAGTGGTGCTCTGCCTCGGCGCGCTGGGCTCGCCAAAACTGCTACAGCTCTCCGGGATTGGCCCGCGGGACGTGCTGTCGGCGGCCGGCGTGCCGGTCTATCTGGAGCGCGAACACGTCGGCCGGCGGATGCTGGATCACCGCACGCTGGTCAATACCTACCGGCTCAATCGGGATCTCGGGCACAACCGGCACCTGTCGGGCACGGCGGCAAAGATCGGGACCGTCGTCAAGTACGCCGCCACCGGCCGCGGACCGCTCGCCGCGCCGACCGGTGACGTCCTGGCGATCTTCAAGTCCGACCCCGACCTGTCGCGGGTCGATGGCCAGATGCTGGTCACCGCGCTGACGTTGGCTGGCCACGGCGGGCACGTCGAGCGCCTTCCCGGCCTGTCCTGCATGGGCGAAATCCTGCGGCCAACGTCCGAAGGCAGCGTCTCGATCAGCTCACCCGACCCGCACGAACCGCTGACGATCGACCCCAACTACCTGGCCACCGCCCACGACCGGGCCGCCGCCATCGGCGTCCTGCGCGGCATGCGCCAAGTGTTCGAGCAATCCCCGATCACCGAACTGATCGAAGCAGAATTGAGTCCCGGCGCCGACGCCCAATCCGACGATGAGCTGCTGCACGCCGCATTCGTCCAGGGCCGCACCGGATTCCACGCGATCGGCACCTGCGGCATGGGGCCGTACGACGACGATGTCGTCGACGACCAGCTGCGGGTCCGCGGGATCGACGGGCTACGCGTCGCCGACCTGTCGGCGATGCCGGTCATGCTCTCCGGTAACACCAACGCGCCCGCAATGGCCATGGCCGCCCGGGCCGCCGAGCTGATCCTCGGCACCGGCGACTACCTGCCCGCGGCTGACAACTCCCGGTCGACGTCCCTCGAGCCATCCGAGTCGTCTTCAGGCGAGCCGAACACCGCGCGCAGCGTCGCCACGATGTGACGGCGGTTCACAATCAGGCCGAAGGCGTCAGCACCCCGTATACCCCGCACAACACCAGCCGACCGGTGGTCGAGGTGATCGGGAATCGCACCAGGAACAAGGTCATCAGCAGCCACGCCGTAGACCCGGGGTGACCTAACTCGAAGTTATGGCTAACCATTGTTTGTCAGTTCCGCCAGACGTGCCAGTGCCACGAGCGTGCGCACAGATCACGAGAATCGCCCGACGCACGCGCTGAGCGCACAGTCGCCGGGCCGCGCCCGCGAGCAGACGCAAGACTGCCCCTCTTCCGAAGAAAAGGGGCAGTCTTGCGTCTGCTCGCGAAGGGGAGGCTAGCTCTCCTCAGCGAGGCGGTGCTTGAGGGCGTCGAACTCGTCCTTGATGCCGGTTGGCAGCTTCTCACCGACGAACTCGAACCACTCCTCGATCAACGGCACCTCGTTGCGCCATTCGTCAGCGTTGACGGCCAGCGCCTCGTCGACATCGGCGGCGTCCACGTCCAGACCTGACAAGTCGAGATCGGCCGCAGTGGGAACGATGCCGATCGGGGTGCTCTTGCCCTCCGCCTGATGCTCGATGCGCTCGATGGCCCACTTGAGCACCCGGCTGTTCTCGCCGAAGCCCGGCCACAGGAAGCGGCCGTCCTCGCCGCGGCGGAACCAGTTGACGAAGAAGATCTTCGGCATCTTGGACTCGTCGGCGTTCTTGCCGATGTTGATCCAGTGCTGGAAGTAGTCGCCCACGTGGTAACCCAGGAACGGCAGCATGGCCATCGGGTCGCGGCGCACGGTGCCGACCTTGCCCTCGGCGGCGGCGGTCTGCTCGGAGCCCAGGGTGGCGCCGATGAACACGCCGTGCTGCCAGTCACGGGCCTCGGTGATCAGCGGGACCGTGGTCTTGCGGCGGCCGCCGAACAGGATCGCCGAGATCGGCACACCCTGCGGGTCGTCCCACTCGGGAGCCAACGTCGGGCACTGCGAGATCGGGGTGCAGTACCGCGAATTCGGGTGTGCCGCTTTGGTTTCGGTCTCCCGGAGGTTCCAGTCGTGGCCCTTCCAGTCGATCAGGTGGTCGGGCTCACCCTCCAGGCCCTCCCACCAGACGTCACCGTCATCGGTCTTGGCGACATTGGTGAACACGGTGTTGCCGGCGGCAATGGTCTTCATCGCGTTCGGGTTCGAATCCCAGTTCGTGCCCGGTGCCACGCCGAAGAAGCCGAACTCGGGGTTGACCGCGTACAGCCGGCCGTCCTTGCCGAACCGCATCCAGGCGATGTCGTCGCCGACGGTCTCGGCGCGCCAGCCCGGAATGGTCGGCTGCAGCATCGCGAGGTTGGTCTTACCGCACGCCGACGGGAACGCCGCGGCAATGAAGTACGCCTTGTTCTCCGGGGAGATCAGCTTGAGGATCAGCATGTGCTCGGCCAGCCAGCCCTCGTCGTGCGCCATCGCCGAGGCGATCCGCAGCGAGTAGCACTTCTTGCCCAGCAGCGCGTTGCCGCCGTAGCCCGAGCCGTAGCTCATGATCTCGCGGGTCTCGGGGAAATGGGTGATGTACTTGGTGTCGTTGCATGGCCACGGCACGTCGGCCTGACCCGGCTCCAGCGGTGCGCCGATGGAATGCAGTGCCTTGACGAAGAAGCCGTCCTCACCGATCTTGTCCAGCGCGCCCTGCCCCATGCGGGTCATGGTGCGCATCGAGACGACCACATACTCCGAGTCGGTGATCTCAACGCCGAGCTTCGGGTCCTCGGCGTCCAGCGGGCCCATGCAGAACGGCACCACCCAGAGGGTGCGGCCGCGCATGGAGCCGTGGTACAGGTCGGTCATGATGCCGCGCATCTCGGCCGGGTCCATCCAGTTGTTGGTGGGGCCGGCGTCCTCTTTCCGCTCGGAGCAGATGAAGGTCCGCGACTCGACGCGCGCGACGTCAGACGGATCAGACAGCGCGAGGTAGGAATTCGGCTGCTTCTCGTCGTTGAGCTTCTGGAAGGTGCCGGCCTCGACCAACTGGGCGGCGAGGCGATTGAACTCTTCCTCCGAGCCGTCGGCGAACATCACCCGGTCGGGCTGCGTCAGCTCCGCAACTTCGCGAACCCAGGCAAGCAGCCCGGCGTGCTTCGTCGGTGCGGCGTCCAGACCCGGAATGGTCGCTGAGGTCATCAAATTCTCCTGGTCGCAATCCAGCAATACCTCATTAGAGGTTAACGTGAGTGACATACAAGTGGGCAATCGGGATGCTGTCCGATCTCTCACAAGAACGATTCAGAACGATCATTTGCCGGTCCCGAATCCGCTGGTACCGCGATATGCGGCGGGCATCAGAGAGTTACCGACCAGTAGGCGCGCCGGCGGGATCGGTGCATTTTCCGAATCACGCAATTTGTCGATTTGTGATGTGCGCGCCAAAACTGCCTGCGCCTCCAGCAACCGGTACGCCAGTTCTTCCTCCGCGGCCTGACGTACCGCCGCGACAGCCGAGCCGACCCACCGTTCCAGAACCGCCCGTCGATGTTGCCGCGCCCGGACCAGGACCACCGCCAACGTGAGCGCCACGCCCGTCACCAACCCCAAGACCGCTCCGAGGGACTCGGGCAAACCGGCTGGCCCGCTGCACAACCGGGCCAATCCCAACGCTGAGCCCAGCCCGAAGCCCGCGCCAAGCACGACCCCCAACCACATCTCGTCCCGACGCTGAGTCAGCACCGGCGCCGCGATCTCCGCCGGTCGCCACCGGGCCGGCTCGACCGGCCCCAATGCCGCTGTGGTGGCGGCCCGGACCGCAGCGGACACCTCGGCCAGGTCACTGCGGGCGCATTCTTGGAACTGTGCGGCCGCCCGCCTGCCGGACGGCACCAGCGCCAGCAGTTCGGCACGCGCCGCACCGAATTGCCGCCGCACGTCCTGCACCAGCTCCAAACGGGTCCGCTGCCATTCCAGGCGAGCGTCCACCGGCCATCCGCCTGCCCGTGCCAACAGCCGCAAGGAGCCGCGACTGACGTCGCGAGCGCAGCTGCGGTGCAGGTCGTCGGCGGTGTTGCGGCTGTACGAACGCCACTGCAAGGCCCCGCGCAGCTGCGCGCCGGCATCCGTACCGCGGTCGACCCGCAGACCGCCGGCTTCCAGCGCCGTGGTCGCGGCTGCCACGACCAAAGCCGTCGTGGCATCGGAGACCAACCATCGGGATATCCGGTCGTCAGCCAATTCGGTTGCCGCAACGGCGATTTCAGCCAGACAATCGCGCACGTCGCGGTAGGTGCCAGCGGCGGAGGTGGCTGCGCCGGCCACATCGGCGACAACCCAGCGGTGCGCGACACCGGCCAGCCCGGGCACCTCCGCCGCCAAGCGGTCCAGCGAAGCCGCGAACCGCTGCCGAATCTCCTCTGACACCGCGTCCCCCCAGATACCGCACCCAGAGCCATCGTCGCATCGGGGCCAGGGGGGGGCCGACGCCTATTACCGCGGCCCGACCAGGGCCGCATAAGGCAACTGTTGAGTATCAATCTGCCCCACGATGCGGGTGCTCTCAGGCTTATGGGGGACCATGAACAAATGCATGCCCAGCGCGAGGACCACGCTGCCGCGCCGGCCGCCACCCCGTCGGCTGCAAATCAGCCCGGCCCTGAACCGAGCACCGAACGCGACGCGACCCCGGCGCACCAGCACCGCCGGGTGGCCAGCTTCCGCTCCCGGCGGTCATCGCTGTCCTCCCGCCAGCAACAGCTGTGGGATCAGCGCTGGCCAGAACTGGGCCTGGTGGCCCGCTCCGAGAATGGTGAGCCGGGACCGCTGCTCGACACCGCCGCCTGGTTCGGCCGCACTGCCCCGGTGGTGCTGGAGATCGGCTGCGGCACCGGCATCTCGACGCTGGCCATGGCGCAGGAAGAGCCGCACCTGGATGTCATCGCGGTCGAGGTCTACCGCAAGGGCATCGCCCAGCTGCTGGGCGGCGTCGACCGGGCCGGCCTGACCAACGTCAGATTTGTCCGCGGCGACGGCGTCGACGTGCTGGAACACATGATCGCGCCGAGCACTCTCACCGCCGTGCGGGTGTTCTTCCCCGATCCGTGGCCCAAGGCCCGGCACCACAAGCGCCGGCTGCTGCAACCCGACACTGTGGCACTGATCTCCAGCCGCCTCAAGCCGGGCGGCATCCTGCATGCGGCCACCGATCACGCCGACTACGCCGTGCAGATCGCCGAGGTCGGCGACGCCGAGCCGACGCTGCGCCGCACCTCCACAGAGGCGGACCTGCCGATCTCGGTACTACGCCCCACCACCAAGTACGAGGCGCGCGGCATGCGCCTCGGCAGTCCCATCACAGAGCTGATCTGGGAGAAGCCAGCGTGACCATCACCGAGGCCATCCCCCAGGTCAAGCCCTACCCGCCGGCCCCGCCTCCGGGGCCCCGGCCGCACCGGGTGCTGCTGGTCTGGGACGCACCCAACCTGGACATGGGCCTCGGGTCGATCCTCGGTGGCCGGCCGACCGCGGCCCACCGGCCGCGCTTCGACGCGCTGGGGCGCTGGCTGCTGGCCCGCACCGCCGAAATAGCCAGGGATCGCCGGGCTGATCAGGCCCCGGTCGCCCTGGAGCCCGAGGCGACGGTGTTCACCAACATCGCACCAGGCAGCGCCGACGTCGTGCGGCCCTGGGTCGAGGCGCTGCGCAACGTCGGGTTCGCGGTGTTCGCCAAGCCGAAAATCGACGAGGGCAGCGACGTGGACAGCGACATGCTGGCCCACATCGCCTTGCGCCGGAGCGAAGGCCTCGCCGGCATCTACGTGGCCTCGGCCGACGGCCAGGCGTTCCGTCAACCGCTGGAGGACATCGCCCACGACGGCACCCCGGCCACGGTCGTCGGATTTCGTGAACATGCCAGTTGGGCGTTAGCGTCGGATACCTTGGACTTCGTCGACCTGGAAGACATTCCTGGTGTGTTCCGGGAGCCGCTGCCGCGAATCGGCCTGGATTCGCTGCCTGACCAGGGCGCATGGCTACAGCCGTTCCGGCCGTTGTCCGCGCTGCTGACGTCGCGCGTTTAGGGAACAACTACACATGACGTGTGCGATGGCCACAGACGCCGAAGAATTTATGCAGAAAATCGTGAGGAGCTGACGTGTTCGCCTGGTGGGGTCGAACGGTGTACCGATTCCGATACATAGTCATCGGAGTCCTGGTCGCACTGTGCCTTGGTGGCGCTGTGTACGGGTCCAGCCTGGGCCAGCACGTCACCCAGAGCGGTTACTACAACGAAGAAAGCCAGTCCGTGCAGGCCTCGGTCCTTGGTGACCAGGTCTACGGGCGTGACCGAACCAGCCTGGTGGTCGCCATCCTGACGCCGCCCGACAACGAGAAGATCGACAACCCGGCCTGGCAGAAAAAGGTCACCGGCGAGCTGGACTCCTTCGTCAACGACCACAAGGACCAGGTGGTGGCCTGGGTCGGCTGGCTGAAGGCGCCGGGCACCGACAACCCCACGGTCCAGGCAATGAAGACCGCCGACCTCAAGCACACCTTCATCACCGTCCCGCTCAAGGGCAATGACGACGACACGCTCCTCAAGACCTACCAGGCGGTCGCCCCCGACCTGCAGAAGATCAACGGCGGCAACATCAAGCTGGCCGGCATGGAGCCGCTGGCCAGCGAGCTGACGGGCACCATCGGCACCGACCAGAAGCGCGCCGAGTTCGCGATCGTCCCGCTGGTGGCGGTGGTGCTGTTCTTCGTCTTCGGCGGCGCCGTCGCGGCCGCATTGCCCGCCATCATCGGTGGCCTGACCATCGGCGGCGCACTCGGCATCCTGCGCCTCACCGCTGAATTCGGACCGGTCCACTTCTTCGCCCAACCCGTGGTGACGATGATGGGCTTCGGTATCGCCATCGACTACGGCTTGTTCATCGTCAGCCGGTTCCGAGAGGAGCTGGCCGAGGGCTACGACGTCGAGGCCGCGGTGCGAAGGTCGGTGATGACCTCGGGCCGGACCGTGGCGTTCTCCGCGGTGATCATCGTCGCGTCCTCACTGCCGCTGCTGCTGATCCCGCTCGGCTTCCTGCGGTCCATCACCTACGCGATCATCGCGTCGGTGCTGCTGGCTGCCTTCCTGTCGATCACGGTCTTGCCCGCGGTACTGGGCATCCTGGGCACCAATGTCGACGCCTTGGGTGTGCGCACCCTGCTTAAGGTGCCGTTCCTGGCCAACTGGACGTTCTCCCGCCGGATCATCGACTGGTTCGCCGAGAAGACCCAGAAGACCAAGACCCGTGAAGAGGTCGAGAAGGGCTTCTGGGGCCGGCTGGTCAACGTCGTGATGAAGCGTCCGCTGGCCTTCGCCATGCCGATCATCATCGGCATGATCCTGCTGGTCATCCCGCTGGGGCAGCTGGCGCTCGGCGGTCTCAGTGAGAAGTATCTGCCGCCGGATAACGGTGTACGCATGGCTCAGGAGCAGTTCGACAAGCTCTTCCCCGGTTTCCGCACCGATCCGCTGACCCTGGTGATCAAGAGCGACAACGGTCAGCCGGTCACCGATCAGCAGATCGCCCAGGTCAAGACAAACGCCATGACCGTGTCCGGCTTCGTCGACCCGAACAACGACCCGGCCAAGATGTGGACCGAGCGGTCCTACCAGGATGGCGGCACCAAGAACCCGACCGTTCGGGTGCTGTCCAACGCCCTGGTCAACAGCAATGACGCCGCGCAGAAGATCAACGAACTGCGCGCATTGCAGGAGCCGCACGGCGTCACCGTGCTGGTCGGCGGAACTCCGGCGCTGGCAGAGGACAGCATCAGCACCCTGTACGAGAAACTGCCGCTGATGTCAGTGCTACTGGTCGCCACGACGACCGTCCTGATGTTCCTGGCGTTCGGGTCGATCGTGCTACCGATCAAGGCCGCCCTGATGAGCGCCCTCACCCTTGGCTCGACCATGGGCATCCTGACCTGGATGTTCGTCGATGCCGGGCACGGTTCCGGAATGCTGAACTACACGCCGCAGCCCCTGTTGGCGCCGATGATCGGATTGATCATCGCCGTCATCTGGGGGCTGTCCACGGACTACGAGGTGTTCCTGGTGTCCCGCATGGTGGAGGCCCGCGAACGCGGCATGTCCACCGCCGAGGCCATCCGGATCGGTACCGCGACCACCGGCCGCCTGATCACCGGTGCCGCACTGGTGCTGGCCGTGGTCGTGGCAGCGTTCGCGTTCTCCGATCTGGTGGTGATGAAGTACCTGGCCTTCGGCCTGCTGATCGCGCTGTTGCTGGACGCCACCGTCATCCGGATGTTCCTGGTGCCGGCCGTCATGAAGCTGCTGGGCGACGACTGCTGGTGGGCGCCGGCCTGGATGAAGCGCATCCAGCAGAAGCTGGGCCTGGGCGAGACCGAGCTGCCCGACGAGCGCAAGCGGCCGGTGAACCGCGAGCCTGAGGAGCCGCGCGCGCTGGTCGGCGTCGGCGCCCCGACTCGGCCACCGCACGACCCGACCCATCCCGGTGTGGCGCGCGCGGTGCCGACCCGGATCGACCCGGGGACCCCGAGCCAAGCGCCGACCAACCGGATGCCGAGCCCCCAGGCGCCACCACCGGCCGAGCCCACGACCACCCGGTTCAGCGCGGCAAAGGGCGCGTTCCGCAACGTGATGTCGAACGTGACCCGGTCGGCCACACCGCCCAACGAGGACCCGGCACCGGCGACGACCGCATTCGGCGCGGCCGATCCCGCCACGACGGCGTTCCGCGCCCCCGGCGGCAACCGGCCGACCGGCGCAGGCCAGCCGGCCAACGGCAACCGAGAGATCGAATCGTGGCTCGGCGAGCTGCGCGGCAGCGCCAACCCAGCCAAGCCGGCCGGCCCTCAGGGCCCGGCAGCTCCCGCCCAGCCCGGCCCCGGACAACCGGCCGAGCAGGGCAACGAGCCGACCACCGCGTTCCGCGCGCAGCCCGACGCCACCGAGAAGATCGACACCCGCGAAACCGGTGAGACCCAGCGTCGCGGCACCGGCGGTGGGCTCAGCGCTGCGGATCTGCTGCGCCGGGAGGGTCGCCTGTAGTCACCGCGGCCGTCGCGGTGGCGCCGGCCGCGGCCAGGAGTTCAGCCTCCTCGGCCGCAGGATCGGTGGCGTTCAGCACCCGTACCGCGCTGTTCAAGAAGGCGACGACCGGCACCGCAATCAGGGCGCCGATGATGCCGGCGGTGACTCCACCGCCGGCAATCGCCAACACGACCGCCAACGGGTGCACGGACACGGCCCGGCCCATCACGATGGGCTGCAGCACGTGGGCTTCCAGCTGCTGCACCGCGATGATCAGCCCCAACGCGATGAGCGCGTAGACCCAGCCTTTGGCGATCAGCGCGACCACCACGGCCACGCCGCCGGTGAGCACCGCACCGACCAGCGGAACAAAGGCGCCAAGGAAGACCAGCGACGCCAAGGGCAGCGCCAGTGGCACGCTCATGATCGCCAGCCCGGTCCCGATACCGACGGCATCGACGAGGGCGACCACGAACGTCGCACGGACGTACCCGATCAGCGAGCCGAACCCGGCGCGGCCGGCGTCGCGCACCCGTTCCCGGACCGACGCCGGGACGATCGTCGTGACGAACGCATAGATTTCCCGGCCGCCCTGTAGCAGGAAGATCAGGGTGAACAGGGTCAGCAGCAGGCCGGTGATGATCTCGGTCAGTGTGCTCGCGGTGGAGAACACCCCACTGGTCAGCTTGGCCTGGTTGTTCTTCAGCGCATCGATCGCGGTCTGGCCGACGCTGTTGATCTGCTCGCTGCTCAAATGCAGGATCGGGCCCTCGGTCAGCCACTTGCGGGCGCCGTCGATGCTCTTGGTGACCTGCTCGACCAGCGCCGGGGCGCCGTCGATGAACTGACTGACGACGAACGTCAGAATGCCGCCCATCACCACGATGCTGCTCAGCAGCATGACCGCAACGGCGGCCCCCCGGGGCAACCCCCGCCGGTTCAGGGCGTCGACGGCCGGCAGCAGAAACGCAGTTGCCAAGGTGGCCAACAGAACTGGCACCACGATGATGTCGAGCCGGACCACGACCCACAGCACGGCGAGCACCGCGCCGAAGATCACCAGCAATCGCCACGACCAGGCTGCCGCCTTGCGCACCACCGGATCGACCGCTTCGTCGGCACGGGAATCGACCGAGAACCCCCCAGAATGTCCGTCAGACATGGGCGCCAGCGTAGCGCCGCCGGGCGACTACGCGGGCCCTTGCCCCGCGTATGCACTGCCGCGCACGACACGCCGTTTATTCTGTAGGCGTGTCGCACGAGGCGCCGGCACGCGACGCCCGTCCACAACCGGGTCGGACGCGCGGCAAATACTGGTGGTTGCGGTGGGTTCTCATCGCTGTCGCCGTCACTGTGCTGACCGTCGAAGTCGTGATGGTGTGGGAGCAGCTGGCCAAAGCGTGGCGCAGCCTGCTGTCGGCCACCTGGTGGTGGGTGCTGGCTGCGGCGGTCGCCGCCCTGGCCTCGATGCACAGCTTCGCCCAGATTCAGCGCACTCTGCTCCGATCGGCCGGGGTGCAGGTCAAACAGTGGCGTTCGGAGGCCGCGTTCTACGCCGGCAACGCCCTGTCCACCACGCTGCCGGGCGGCCCGGTGCTGTCGGCGACCTTCGTGTACCGGCAGCAGCGGCTGTGGGGGGCTTCCCCGCTGGTGGCGTCCTGGCAGCTGGTGATGTCCGGGGCCCTGCAGGTCGTGGGGCTGGCGCTGCTCGGTCTGAGTGGCGCTGTCCTGCTCGGTGCCAGCAAGAACCCGCTGTCCCTGATCTTCACGATCGGCGGTTTCGTGGCCCTGCTGCTGTTGGCTCAGACCGTGGCCGCCAACCCGCATCAGATCGACGGCATCGGGGTGCGATTGCTGTCCTGGTTCAACTCGCTGCGTGGCAAGCCCGCCGACACCGGAGTGGCCGCCTGGCGCCGGACCCTGTGCCAGCTGGAGTCCGTGAGCCTGAGTCGCCGGACCCTCACGGTGGCCTTCAGCTGGTCGCTGTTCAATTGGGTGGCCGACGTCGCATGTCTGGCCTGCGCGGCATACGCGACCGGCGGACACCCGTCCCTGGCCGGCCTGACCGTCGCGTACGCCGCGGCGCGCGCCGTCGGGTCGATTCCGCTGATGCCCGGTGGACTGCTGGTGGTCGAGGCGGTCCTGGTACCCGGGCTGGTGTCGAGCGGTATGACGCTGGCGTCGGCCATCTCGGCCATGTTGATCTACCGGATGGTGAGCTGGATCTTCATCTCGACGATCGGCTGGGTGGTGTTCTTCTTCCTGTTCCGCACCGAGAAGGATATCGATCCGGACGCACTCGGCACCGAAACCCCAGACGCTGACGCTCCCGAGACCGGTAGCCCGTGTGATGGCGGGTAGCCGCCTGGCCGTGGCGGCGACGCTGGCCGCCACCATCGCACTGGCGACGTCCTGCACGTCAACGCCCCAGGAACCAAGACCCAGCGAATCTTCCGCTCCCCCAAGCAGTTCCGCCGGTGCCACCGAACCGATCGTCACCCCGGTCCTGGCCGACGTATTGGCCGCTCCGATCCCGGTTCCGGCCACCGACGGCCGCGTACACCTGGCGTATGAGCTGTTGCTCACCAACTCGGCACCCGAGCCGGTGACGGTGGATTCGGTGGCGGTGATGGGCACCTCCGGACCGGCCTTGTTGCAGCTGTCCGGAGCCGGCCTGGCCTACTGGACCCGGACCATGGGCGGCCGGGCCAGCACGACCGCGTTGGGCCCCGGCCAACGCGCCATGGTGTGGCTGGACGTCAGCCTGCCCGCCGAAGGCGCTGTACCCCAGCAGCTTTCGCATCGCGTGGTCGTCAAGGTGCCCCACCCGGCCCCGCCCCTGGTGCCGCCGGTGGTGACCGAAGACGTCGCGCCGGTGATGGTGTCCAGCCACAAACCCGCGGTGCTCGAACCGCCCTTGTCCGGACCCGGCTGGCTGGACGGGAACAGCTGCTGCGATATGACGCCGCACCGGATGGCGGTCAATCCCATCGATGGAAAGCTCTGGGGCGCAGAACGATTCGCCATCGACTACGAACAACTCCAGGCCGGCGGCCAGCTGTTCACCGGTGATCGCGCCAAGACGGCGAGTTATCCCTACTTCGGGGCCGACGTGCACGCGGTGGCCGACGGCCCGGTGGTAGCCGTGCTCGATGGCCTCCCCGAACAGGTGCCCGGCCAGGCCCCGACCGGCCTCACCCTGGCCCAGTACGGCGGCAACCACGTCGTTCAGGACATCGGGGGCGGGAACTTCGCGTTCTATGCGCACCTGCAGACCGGCAGTGTGGCGGTCAAGCCCGGGGACCGGTTGAGCACCGGACAGGTGCTCGGACGCGTCGGCAACAGCGGCAACTCCACTGCGCCGCATCTACATTTCCATGTGATGAGCACGCCCGATCCGTTGCGTTCCGACGGTTTGCCGTTCGTCTTCCGGTCGTTCCGGCTCACTGGCCGGCTCGCCGATATGGCCGCCGGGGACGCACTCGAGGCCGGCCAGCCTGCCCGATGGCAACCGGGTTTCACCGCTCGCGACGAGAACAATGTCAGCCCACTGAATCTGGACGTGATGACCTATGACAAATAGCCCCGCCGTCAGCCCGAGTACCCAAAATCGCAGCGCCGCACTGGCTTTGCTCGCGGACGTGGTGTGCGTGGTGATCTTCTGCACCATCGGGCGACGTAGTCACGCCGAGGGCATCACCCTGGCCGGAGTGGCCCAAACGAGCTGGCCGTTCCTGACCGGGACGCTGGCCGGCTGGGCGCTGTCGCGAGGCTGGCGACGACCCACCGCGCTGAATCCGACCGGCCTGGCGGTGTGGATCAGCACTGTCGTGATCGGAATGCTGTTGCGCAAAGCCTCATCTCAGGGCGTCGCGGTCAGCTTCGTGATCGTCGCGTCGACCGTCACCGCCGTCCTGTTGCTCGGCTGGCGTGGGGTGGCGGCGCTGGTGCGCCGCTGACCGACGCGATCCGGACGGCACCACCGGCGCCGTCCGGATCGTCGCGGAAAACTACCGCTGGGCCGGCCCGGTGGCACCGCAGCGGTCGCGAATGTCCTTCAGCGGCTGACGGATGCCCTGGATATCCGCCTTCGTCTGGGGATTGGCGTCCAGGTACTGCTTCACCTTGGTCTTCGTCTGGTCCCGCGGCAGGCCCTTGAGGCTGGTGAAGAAGTCGTTCACATCCGGGTGGGTGAACAGGTAGGCGGAAGTCGAGGCGGAGACGCCGGCGGCGACCCCGGCCAGATCCGCAGCGGTGCAGTTGGGCGGCGCATCGTCGGCCAGCGCCGACGGAACCGCACCGAACAGCAGGGAACCGGCGAGCGTGCCGGCCCCGATGACACCGGCAACAGCGCGTCGCCCGGCCAGAGCTGTGAGCATCATGGTGGTCAAACCCTTCGTCGAATACTCCGGTACCGGCGCCCGACGGGGTCACCGACACTCATGAGCTAAACAGAAGTATTGACGCCTTTGCTACGGGGCCAGCCTGTGCGATTACCGACAATTGGCCGAACCGGGCGCTAATGCGCCGCGGGGGCCGACTGGGCTGCGACGGCCGGGGCCACCAGCCCACCGACCGGTGCCGACACCGCCTGCGCCGGCGGCACGGACGAGCCCACCGTGACACCGGGCAGCGTCGGCATCGCGGGCAAACTACCGGGCAGGCCCGGCGTCGCGGGCACACCACCGGGCTGACCACCGGGCTGCGCGGCCTGCATCAGGCCCATCAACTGCGGCAGGGTCAACGGCAGCTTGCACTGCTGCGACAGCGTGATCAGCGGCGACTGTAGCTGCTGGAGTGCCGAACCCTCCTGCGGGTTGGCGTCGAAGTAGGTCTTGAGCGCGGCCAGCGACTGCGGGCCCGGCTGCTGCTGCGAGATGGTGGTCAGCGTCTGGTTGGCATTCGGATGCGCGTCCAGGTAGGTGCCGGTGGAGGTGGCCACCATGCCGATGGTCTTGGCCACCTGGCTGGCCGCACAGGGGTCCTGTCCCGCACCCGCCGACGGGGCGTCGAACGACGTCACCACTGCCCCGCCGAGCGCGGTCACAGCGAACACTCCGGCAAGTCCACGGCGAACCGTCGCGATGGTGGTCTTCATGGCACAACTCCTCACGGATTACGCGGTATCGACGGCCGCATAAACACTCGGCAAACAGTGATTTCCCGGGGCGGCGCTACGCAGGTGCCGGACTTCGTCCGGGAATCGGCTCCCGCCATCTTGCCACCATCACCGGGTGCGTGACCAATCGACACAGCAAACATCCAGGTCATCGGCGGGTTACCCGACACCTTCGGCAAACCCGCGATGGTTGCTGGACGGGCCCGACGCTGCCGTCGGACACACCCCGGTCACGGTTGCCGGACGCCACTTGCGGGCCGGTCACCCTACCCCATACTGAGGTAGGGTCGGCGCTACGCAACGCCGATCAGAAAAACCCGGTGGCAACCGGGACAACCGCAGGAAGAGGGTTCGCCATCCAGCAGTTGATGATGCGGCTGAGCGGTCTGCTGCGGCGTTGGCGCTGGGCGGTATTCGCCTCCTGGCTGCTACTCATGGTGCCCTCCCTGTATCTCGCGGCCACGCAGTCCGGAAATCTCAGCGGCGGCGGGTTCGAGGTGGCGGGCTCCCAGTCCCTGCACGTCCAGTACCAGCTGCAGGACCACTTCCCCGACGAGGGCGC
>JARLGS010000140.1 GCA_031292695.1 Mycobacterium sp.
CCTGGTTGACGACGCCGAACAGGATGCCCATGTGCAGATCGATGATCCAGTCGGACAGCTTGGCGATCACCGGCCAGTCGGCGGAGTCCAGCCGCGACGTGACAGCACCGGACGCCGGGTCGACGACGATGGCGTCGTACTGGGTCGGCCAGTCCCGTTTCCGCTCCGCAACCTGCCAGCCCTGGCCGGCCGTCGGCGGCGGATACATCCACAAGGGGGTCCGCAGGTGCGCGTCGTGCGCCGCCTGCAGCGTCGCGTCGATACTGCGCAGAGCGGTGCCCTCGTCCAGCTTCGCCCCGGCTGTCTGCCTGGGTAGGGCAGTGTCCACGGACGGGGTGGTCCAGCTCAGCTGCGACCGGAGTTCACTGACGCGGTCGCCGGCGAACCGGGACCACGTCATGCCCGATACCGCCAGCAGCGCCACCGCCACCAGAATCCACACCCCGAGCGTGCCGTGCCAGGACAGCAACCGGCGGCGCCCGGACGCTCGTACATCCGGGACGATCAGTCGGCGCGGCCGTCCTTTGTGGTGACCGATCCAGAGCAACAGGCCGGCTCCGGCGATGACCCACGACCAGCTGGCCGCCAGCTCGCTGTAGTTGCGGCCGAAAGCACCCAGGTGCAGGTTGCGGTGTAGTTCGTCGAACCATGCCCGAACCGGCAGCCACTGACCGTAGGTGGTCAGGGCGCCGCGAATCGCGCCGGTGTACGGGTCGACGAACACAGTTCGCGCATAGTCGGGCGGGACGTCGTCCACCGCGAGAGTCACCTGCGTCGTCTCGTCCGGCGCAGCCGGCGGCCGGATGCTGGTGACCGCACCTTCCGGATGAGCCGCGCGGACCGCGGCCAGCTGCGCCGCCAACGGCAACTGCTGGTCATCGACCCGGTCGACGGTGAGTTCGTGGCGATACACCGCGCTGTCGATCTGCGGGATCAACGCGTACAGCAGCCCGGTGAAGGCCGCGACGAGGATGAACGGCGCCACGAACAGACCCGCGTAGAAGTGCAGCCGCAGCAAGGCCGGGCGGAAACGCTTCCATGCCGACGGCGCAGACGCGACAGAATCGAGGGGGACGTCCGGCCCTGCCGACGCGGGTAGCTGGGTTTGACTCACAATTTCAGTAGCTTTCGACGCTGGTTAGATTCAGATGACTGTGGTCGCGCTGCATTGGTCGGTCCAGGCCGGCCGATAGTTCCCGCGCCCGGGAAATAGCTACGACACGTGGTCGTAGACTGGGTTGACCAGTTCTCAGGTGGAAGGCCGGTAATTCCATGGGCTCGGACGAGGCGCCGTCGCCACACCGGAGCGGCAGGTTCGTGCTGCCGGCGGTGGGTTATCTGGCCGCGGTGGTAGCCCTGGTCGCCTACGGCCTGAGCTCTGGCGCCCGGCGCTTCATCGCCACGGGCGACACCTACCCCGGGACGCTCACCGCGTGCGCCGAACCTGTCGGCTACTTCACCGCCGCCCTCGCCGGTGCGATCTGCCTCGGCGGGCTGCTCTACATCGTCACCACTGCCCGTCCCGACGCCGGCGGGGTGATCGACCCGCACACCTTCCGCATCCACCTTGTGCTGGAACGGGTTTCACTGGTGTGGCTGGTCGCCTCGGCGGTCATGGTGCTGGTGCAGGCGGCTGCCGATTCCGGGGCACCGGCACTGCGGCTGTTGGAAAGTGGCGCGCTGGGCGACAGCATCGCCGCGTCGCAGATGTCGCGTGGCTGGATCGCCACCACCCTGTGCGCCGCCGTGGTGGCACTGACACTGCGGTGCACCGTGCGCTGGGTCGCCATGAGCGTGCTGCTGCTGCCCAGCCTGATCGGCGTGCTGGCGCTGCCGGTCACCGGCAACGCCGGCGAAGGCCCCGACCACGACTACACGACCAGCGCGGTGATCGTCTTCGCGGTCGCATTGGCCGTGCTGGCCGGGATGAAGATCGCCGCGGTGATCAGTCCCCCGGCCCCCGACCTGGCCCGGCGCGTCCTGATCATCCAGTCCATCTGCGCGACGGCAGCACTGATCTACGGCGCGGTGCTGCTCGCCGAGCAGCTGGGTCCAACCGGCCTGACCGGCAGCGCCTACGGACGCTGGGCGACGATCGCGACCATCGCGCTGGCGGCATCCTGGATCACAGACATCGCGGCACTGCGCCGTTCCGGACCGTCCCGGGCCGCCACCTGCCTGCCGGCCATCGCCGCGCTGGCAGCGGTGTCGGCGATGGCCGTACAGACACCACCGCGCCTGCTGCACCACCAGTACACGATCTGGGACATCTTCCTCGGCTACGAACTGCCCGATCCGCCGAATGTCGTTCGGCTGCTGACGGTTTGGCGCTTCGACACCTTCATTGGTGTCGGCACGCTGGTGCTGGCCGGCGGGTACCTGTACGCCTATGTGCGGCTGCGTCGCAGAGGCGACGACTGGCCGCCCGGCCGGTTGATCGCCTGGCTGATCGGTTGTGCGGCACTGTTTTTCACCACCAGTTCGGGCGTGCGGGCGTACGGGTCGGCGATGTTCAGCGTGCATATGGCCGAACACATGACCCTGAACATGTTCGTCCCGGTGCTGCTGGTGCTCGGCGGACCGGTCACCCTGGCCCTGCGCACACTGCCCGCCGCCGGCGACGGCGCACCGCCGGGGCCGCGGGAGTGGGTGATGTGGCTGGTGCACTCAAAGGTGACGGCCGCGCTGTCGAACCCGATCGTCGCCTTCATCCTGTTCGTCGCATCGCTGTACGCCGTGTACTTCACCCCGATCTTCAACACCCTGGTGCGCTATCACTGGGGTCACGAGCTGATGAGCGTGCACTTCCTCTTGGTGGGCTACCTGTTCTATTGGGGCATCATCGGTATCGACCCGGGTCCGAAGCGCCTGCAGTTTCTGGGCCGGCTCGGATTGCTGTTCGCGGTCATGCCTTTTCACGCATTCTTCGGCATCGCCACCATGACCATGACCTCGACCATCGGCGGGCCGTTCTACCGGTTCGTCGGGCTGCCGTGGCTGTCCAGCATCGGCGCCGACCAGCACCTCGGCGGCGCCATCGCCTGGGGGTCCAGCGAGCTGCCGGTGATCGTGGTGGTCATCGCCCTGGTGGCGCAGTGGGCCC
>JARLGS010000141.1 GCA_031292695.1 Mycobacterium sp.
ATTGTGATCGGGTCGCGCACGACGGGGTCGGCAGCAATGGCGCTGCGGTTGGCGATCATCACCAGGGTGAGGTTGCGCTCGTAGAACGAGTAATAGGTCACGAGCGTCGAGCGGACCTGCGCTCGAACGGTGCCGCTGCGGGTGAAGTGCGAGCCGTCGGACAGTTGCTCGTGGGCCCTGGCCCACAGGGCCGCGAACAGTTCCTTCTTGCTGGGGAAATAGTGGTAGATCAGCGCCCGGGAGATTTCGGCCTGGGCCGCGATGTCCTCCATCGACACGTGCTCGAAAGGCGTGACCGAGAACGCTGCCATGCCCAGATCGAGGATCTGGTCGCGGCGTTGGTCGGGGGTTAGCCGGCTCCGTGCCATTCAGGCACTGTAATTGACCGTTGACTGCGCCTTGGCGAGTCCAATACGGTGTTATTAGATCGTATCTAATAACGGGTGGTGAGCATCGTGACACGATGGTGGCTGACGGTCTTCGGCGCAGCATGCATTGTGATCGGGCTCGCGCATCTGATGATCGGTCCGGCGTCGATCATCGGTGGCGGCCCGGTCAACGCCACCATAGACAGTGACTTGCGGTTTTATGCCGTGCTCTTCATTGGTTTCGGTGGGGGATTCGTCTGGGCTGCCACCGATCTGCCGCGCCGGTCGGCGGTGGTGAATGTGCTGGGCGGATTGCTTCTGCTCGGCGGCCTGGCCCGGCTGCTCGCGATCTGGCAGACCGGGGTCCCGCACGTGTTCTATGTGCTCATGGTCCCGGTCGAGATCCTGGTCCCGATGTTCAACTGGGTGCTGCTCAAGCGCATTCGCTGAGCGGCCGATCGGGCAGTGCCCTAACCACCACACAACTGTGCAACACATCGGTTACGAACGTTGTTCGTTGTATGAGAAGCATGGAAACGGCTGCTCATCGCTGTCATACTGCGACAGATTGCCAGGCGGATTCTCCTGTGCCCGCAGTGGGCGAAGATCCGGCAGGGAACACACCATATGAACCAAGTGCCTTTAGCTGATTGCGGCCCCGTGGCCGGCGGGAAAGCCGAGCCGCGATGACTGCTGCGCAACAGTTTTCGGCCCCCGATCCGATCATCCGGGTCCCGGCCAAACGACCGTCCCGGTTCTCGCCGGCGAATTGGTCGGTCGCCTGGAAGGTTTTCGCGATCGCCTTTGTGCCATTGGTTCTGGCCGGAACATTCGGCGGATTGCGGATCTATTCCGGCTGGACGGATGCTGCGAACTTGCGCCGGGCGGCCGATCGGGCCGAAATGGTGCCGGCCATCGAGAACTACATGGCGACGTTCGATGCCGCATTATTGGCCAGCTCCACCGGTGGCGACGCGCAGCGCGCGCTGAGCGCATATGACGACAGCAAGCAACAACTGCAGCATCGGTTGACCGACACCGACGTCGCTGCCGACGTGCGTACCGGAGTCAAGACACTGCTCGACGGCGGGCAGGGGCTGCTGAACAAGGTCGCGTCCAACAGCATCGGATTGCGCGAACGCGTCACCAATTACGCACCGATCCTGCTGACTGCGGAAGACGCCATCAACGGTTCGGTCCGCATCGACGACGAGAAGATCCGGGCACAGACGGAGGGTCTGAGCCGGGCAGTCGGTGCCCGCGGGCAGATGATGATGCAGCAGCTGCTGGTCAATCTCGGCGGGGACCTACCTGATGCGGAACTGCGCAACTCGATGACCACCCTGGCGGGTACCGAGCCGTCGACCTTGTTCGGGATGAGCGAGGTCCTCGGTGTCGGGTCGCCCGACGCGCAAAAACTGGCCCAGGAAATGGTCAAGCGCATGGCCATGATGTCCGACCCGAACGCGCAGCTGGTCAACAATCCCGACCTGACCCAGTCGATCCAGACGACCAGCGGCATCGCCGGGAAGCTGATCGATGCGGTGTCCGGCACCGTCACTTCGGCGGTCGAGAACCAGGCCTCCGCCAAGCGCACCGAGGCGATCCGCGACTCGGTGATCGTCGGCGTCGCCATGCTGCTCGCTCTGGTGTCGGTCGTCTACATGGCACGCACCCTCATCCGGCCGCTGCGCCGGCTGCGCAACGGCGCACTCAAGGTCGCGCACGAGGACCTGGCCCGGGAGCTCGAAGAGGTCCGCGCCGGAGGCGAGGTGACGGTGCGGCCGCTGCCGGTGCAGAGCACCGAGGAAATCGGCCAGGTCGCGCACGCCGTCGACGAATTGCACGAGCAGGCGGTACTGCTGGCCGGCGAGCAAGCCCGGCTGCAGCTGCAGGTCAGCGACATGTTCGAGACGTTGTCCCGGCGCAGTCGGTCACTGGTCGACCAACAGCTGTCGGTCATCGACCAGCTCGAGCGCGACGAGCAGGACCCGCAACGACTGGCGAAGCTGTTCCGGCTCGACCACCTGGCCGCCCGGATGCGGCGTAACGGCGCCAACCTGCTGGTGTTGGCGGGCTCCAACGTGCCCCGAGAGCAGGGCGAACCGGTGCCCGTGACGGCTGTGATCAACGCCGCGGCCTCGGAGGTCGAGGACTACACGCGCGTGGTCACGGTAGCCTCACCCGACACGGAGATTCACGGTTCGGTCGCCGGCGACCTGGTACACCTGCTGGCCGAATTGCTGGACAACGCTCTGCGGTATTCGCCGCCCACCTCGCAGGTGCGGGTGTCGGCGGCGCACGCCACCAACGGTGCGCTGATCATCGAGGTGAGCGACGCCGGCCTCGGCATGACCGAAGCCGATCTCCGCATGGCCAACAGCCGCCTGCGGTCGGGCGGTGAGGTCAACTCGTACACCGCGCGGCACATGGGACTGTTCGTGATCGGCCGCCTGGCCACCCACCACGGTCTGGTGGTCCGTCTCCGCAACACAGTCGAGGACGAGCCGGACTCAGGTACCACCGCTGGGGTGTACATCCCCATCGAACTGCAGGGCGGGCTGCCCGCCATCCCGCATTTCGGCACGTACTGGGACGGTACGTCGACGGCACAGAGCAGCGCGACCGACCTGCCGGGCCTCGGCCCCGACACGGGCACGTTCGCGACATTCGGTGCCGTGGACGAGCCCAGCGATACGATCGAGGCACCCGACCGAGACCCTCCACTCCCCGAAACCCCGCACCGCATCGGGTTCGGCGCGCAACCCGCCG
>JARLGS010000142.1 GCA_031292695.1 Mycobacterium sp.
CAAGCATATAGACCGCGACTTCGCGGCGATGAACGCGGTCTGGGATGCCTGGTTGCCGGAAGGCGGTGCCCCGGCCCGGGCCACGGTCGAGGCCAACTTGGCGCGTCCCGGGGTGTTGGTGGAAATCATGGTGATTGCGGCCAAGGCCTGACACAACCCTGTAGGGGCCGGCTTGCTGGCGATGGGATCGACGCGGTGTCCCGTCAGACCGCGTCGCCTGGATCACCGGCAAGCCGGGGCCTACAGGGGGCACCGCCGCGACAGCATTTAACCCAGCGCCTCGCGCAACCGATGCCACAACATCCCCAACGCCAGCAACGGCGAGCGCAGGGCCTTGCCACCCGGGAAGGTCATGTGTGGCACCGCGCTGAAGATATCCATGCCCTCGCTCTGTCCGGCATGGATCGCCTCGGCCAACAACCGCGCGGTCCAGTGGGTCACGTTGACGCCATGCCCCGAATAACCCTGGGCATAGAACACATTCGGATGCTGTTGCAGGCGCCCGACCTGGGGGAAGCGATTGGCGGTGATGCCGATCATGCCGCCCCATTGATAGTCGATACGCGCCTGCGCCAGTTGCGGGAACACCTTGAGCATCTTCGGTCGCATATAGGCACCGATATCCGCCGGGTCGCGCCCGGAATAATGGCAGGCGCCGCCGAATAACAGGCGCTTGTCGGCAGAAAGACGGTAGTAGTCCAGCCCGACCTTCTGGTCGCACAGCGACAGGTTCTGCGGAATCAACTCGGCCGCCACCTCATCTGCCAACGGCTCGGTGGCGATGATGTAGCTGCCGGCCGGCAGTACCTTGCCGCTCAGACGTGGTTCCAGATCATCCAGGTGCGCGTTGCAGGCCAGCACCAAACTGTTGGCGCGCACGCTGCCGGCGGCACAACGCACCTCCACCGTACTGCCATGGATCAGCTCCAGCACCGGGCTGTGCTCGAAGATCCGCACCCCCAGTGCCTGTGCCACCCGTGCTTCGCCGAGCACCAGTTTGAGCGGGTGCAAATGCCCCGAACCCTTGTCGATCAGGCCGCCGGCATACGCCGTGCTGGCGACCACCTGGGCCATGTCCTGGGGGGCGACAATCCGGGTTTCATGGGCATAACCCAATTCCGTCAGATGCTCCTGCTCGGCCCGGAACGCCGCGAACTGATCCGGGGTATTGGCCAGTTCACAGAAGCCCCAGCGCAGATCGCAGTCGATGGCGTGCTCGCGGATACGATTGCCCACCACCTCGACCGATTCGATACCGGCACGCTCCAGATAACGCACACCTTCCGCGCCGACATATTTGGCGAAACCGCTGACATCATGGCCGATGCCTCGAATCAACTGCCCGCCATTGCGCCCGCTGGCGCCCCAGCCGATCCGTCGGCCTTCCAGCAGCACCACCGAGAGCCCGCGCTGCGCCAGTTCGATGGCGGTGTTGATGCCGGTAAAACCGCCGCCGATCACGCACACATCAGCACTCACCTGGGATTCGAGCCGGGGATGATCCGGCATCGAACCGGCGGTCGCCGCGTAATAGGAGCGAGCATGTTCCATTGTGCGGGCTTGACTCATTTGTTGGACTTCACTTTGCTCCAGGAGCGGGTCATCAGGCGCATGATCTCGGGTGTCGGAGTGGTGG
>JARLGS010000143.1 GCA_031292695.1 Mycobacterium sp.
ATACCAAGGTTGTTGTACTCTAACCGGTGGCGCGCCGCCGCCGCGGCCGCGCCGGAGCTGGTCAGCCCGTTGGTCCCGTCCCACGTGCCGCCGTTGCCGCCCCCCGCGGCCACGTCACGAGCCGCGTTGGCCGCGCCCTCGATTGTGGACAGCTCGCTTGCACCGTTCTGGATGATCAGGTCGTTGTCGACCAGATCGAACTTGCTCGTCCCGTCGATCGAGAACGTGGGGACGGTCGTGCCGTTCGAATCGAGCACGATCACGTTATGGTTCGTATGCGTCCGGCCGACGCCGACGCTGGGGACGGTGATGCTGGCGCCGTTCGTGAGTGTGATGCCACCCAGGTTGACTTCGCCGACCGTGGCCGGTTGGATCGTCAATTGCGCGGCAGACCCCGAGGCGACAATGTTCGGGGAGTCGGTGCCCGGATCGGCGATGATTGTGGCGGCACCGGTGACGGTCAAGGTCTTGGTGCCGGCGTTCCAGGTCGCCGCGCTGCCAGGTGCCACCCAGGCCGGGAGCGCCGCCGCGGCCGGCACGGTCAGCAGAGTCAGTTGCGGCTGGTTGAAGAAGTAGTTGCCTTCCCAGTCCGCGGCAACGGGGCTGCCCGCGGACGGAGTGATGGCCACCCGGACCTCGGTGCCGCCGTGGACAGCCGCGTTCACAGCGTTCGCGGCCGCCGAGCCCGTCGGCAGGTCGAAGGTGAAATTGTTATATCCCTGGTAGTTGTTGGTGAAGGTCGCCGAGCCGAGGAGGACCGGCGTGGCCTGGGTACCAATCACGGACGAACCGGTATTCCCCGTGCCCCCCTGGTAGCGCAGGGTCGTATTGGGGACGCTGTTATCGGTGAGGAGGTAGACGTCGAAGCTGCCGGCCGTGCCGCCGTAACCGCCCGTGGTCGCGGTGTTGTAAATGCTCAGTTGAAGGCTGTCGACGTTCGTCGTGGCGGGGCTGGTCGGGAACGCCGCGGAGGCCGTGTCGTAAGTGAACACAGGCATGGTCGAGTAGCCGAACGACCCGTGCGGCGTCGAAACCAACGCGGCATATTGGTCGTTGTAGTACGGGCCGCTGGTTTCCACACCCGACGAGCCGTAGTTGCCGGTCGGCAGGGTGGACGCGGACGGCGAGCCCGTGAAGATCTTGCTCCCCGCGACCGTGTCGTCGGTGATGGTCACCGTG
>JARLGS010000144.1 GCA_031292695.1 Mycobacterium sp.
CGGCGCCGTGGTGTCGACCGGGTTCAGCGTCAGCGTGCCGGCGCTCGAGGTGTTGCCCGCCGTGTCCGTCAGCGTCGCCGAGACCGCAATCGTCTCGGTGCCCGCGAACACATTGCTCTTGGCCGTATAGGTGTCGAGCCCGCCCGCCGTGCTCTTGGTGAAGTCCGCCGCAACGCTGGCCGGCGTCCCGTTCACCGTCACCGTCACCGCCGCACCGGCAGCAACCGTGAAGCCGGCATCGAAGCTGTTGTTCGCCGGATCCGCCAGATGCGATACCGTCGGCGCAGACGGCGCCGTGGTGTCGACCGGGTTCAGCGTCAGGGTGCCGGCACCCGAGGTGTTGCCCGCCGTATCCGTCAGCGTCGCCGAGACCGCAATCGTCTCGGTGCCGGTGAAGGCAGTGCTCTTGGCGGTATAGGTGTCGAGCCCGCCCGCCGTGCTCTTGGTGAAGTCCGCCGCCAGCGTGCCGGCGCTCAGCGCCGTCCCGTTCACCGTCACCGTCACCGCCGCCCCGGCCGCAACCGTAAAGCCGGCATCGAAGCTGCCGTTCGCCGGGTCCGCCAGATGCGATACCGTCGGCGCAGCCGGCGCCGTGGTGTCGACCGGGTTGAGCGTCAGCGTGCCGGCGCCCGAGGTGTTGCCCGCCGCATCCGTCAGCGTCGCCGAGACCGCGATCGTCTCGGTGCCGGCGAACGCAGCGCTCTTGGCCGTATAGGTGTCGAGCCCGCCCGCCGTGCTCTTGGTGAAGTCCGCCGCCAGCGTGCCGGCGCTCAGCGCCGTCCCGTTCACCGTCACCGTCACCGCCGCCCCGGCCGCAACCGTAAAGCCGGCATCGAAGCTGTTGTTCGCCGGGTCCGCCAAATGCGATACCGTCGGCGCAGCCGGCGCCGTGGTGTCGAGCGTGATCACCAGGGCTGCGGTCGTGTTGCTGTTGCCGAAGGAATCACTCAGCTGCGCCGAGATCGATTTGCTGCCGTCGCTTCCAAGATCGCCCGCCGTCACCGCCAGGCTGACGAAGCCATTGGTGATATCCGTCGACGTAACGGTGTACACCACCGGATGCGCCAGTGGTGAACCGCCAAGAAGCAGCTGGACGGTGTCACCTACCACCACCGTGCCGGTGTTGAGGGCCATCGTGAAGGTCGGCGCCGTCACATTGGTGATGTCATCGCTGTTGGAAACACCTGAATCCGACGACGGCGCCAGCACCGGCGTGCCACCGCTCGGCCCCACCGTGTTTAGCGTAAAGATCACGGTATTGCTGGTGCCAGCATTGCCGGCACCATCGGTCACTTGAGCCGTAAGCGAGTTGGTCCCCGACACCAGGGTGACGCTCTTGCTCCAGGTACCATCGCTTTGAACGGTGGTTGTAGCGACAGGCGTTGTACCGCCATTATCGTAGATGTTGACCGTCGCCCCTACGTCGCCGATATCGACCGTACCGCTAATCGTCTGCGCAGACTGATTGGTGTTCCCGCCCGTGTTGCTGATCAGAACCGTCGGCGCCGTGGTGTCGATCTTGACCCCGGTATCGAGGGTCACACCGCCGGCCGCCAGCGCGTTGCCCGCGGCATCGGTGATCGAGCCGCTGTAGCCGGTCACCTTGAGGTCGCTGATGTCCTGGCCAGAGGCAACCGTGTAAACGAACTTCCCAGTACTGCTATTGTAGAGCGCCGTCGCCCCGTTGCTCAGCGTCAGCGTCGCGCCAGTCGCAACCGTCAGCGCCTCGCTCGCCGTCAGCGTGAACGTCACCGTCTGCCCGGCATCCAGAACGCTGCCGTTCGACGTCACCTCCGTCAGCGTCGGCGCAGCCGGCGCCGTGGTGTCGACCGGGTTCAGCGTCAGGGTACCGGCACCCGAGGTGTTGCCCGCCGTATCCGTCAGCGTCGCCGAGACCGCAATCGTCTCGGTGCCGGTGAAGGCAGTGCTCTTGGCCGTATAGGTGTCGAGCCCGCCCGC
>JARLGS010000145.1 GCA_031292695.1 Mycobacterium sp.
CCTTCGAAAAGGGCCGCAGCTGGCCTCGGGAGCGGACCCGTGCCCGCCTCGAAGAGGTGCTGCAATGGCCACCGGGGACCATTGCGCGCATCCGCAGTGGAGAGCCGGTACCGACCCAGTTGTCGGTGGCGCTCCAGCCGCCGGTGCCGCCGGCCCCGTCGCTGGCCAATGTTGGTGAAGTCCCGTTGATCGCGCAGGCGGTGGTGGCGGCAGTGAACACGCTCGGTGCCACCGCGGACGCGTTGCCGGCGGTGGAGGACTCCGAATTCACGCCGTGGGTCACGCAGATTCTGTCGGATCTGCGACAGCTCGAGGCAGTGGCCGCCAGCGCCGCGCGGCTGGGACCGATGTCGCCGCCGCTGATCAAGGCGTTGGGTCTGGTTCGTACCCGGATCGATGAGCTGACGTTGCTGGGTGCCAAGGCGCCGACCGCGACCCTGGGCCAGCGGCTGTACGCCGCGCGCCGCAGCGCCAATCTGACCATCCAGGAGACGGCTCTTGCGGCCGGCGTGGCCGAGGGCGTCGTGGTCGGCGCCGAAGCGGAAGCCTCGGTCTCCGATCAGGACAAGAAGCTCGTGGAAGCCCTGCTCCTCCAGCTGGTCTGATCAGGCGGCGAGGCACGAGCCGAGTTGACGAGCGCGGCAAAATTGAACCGGATCAGTGCCGCTCGCGGTGCCGATCGTCGCTGGCAGGGAAGTTCGCAGCCAGTGCGGCAGCGATCTCGATGAACTTGCGCCGCGTCGCCGGTGCCATCTCCCGAGTGCCCGCGATCACCCCGCCGGGGCGCAGGTGTCCGTCGAACGGCACCTCGACCACGGCCTGGCCCTGGCCGGCAAACTGCTGAGCCAGCAGGGACCGGGTGCGTTTGTCGGCGTGGCCGTCGGAATCGTTGAGCACCACGACGGTCCGTTGCAACAGGCCGTTGAGGCCGCGGGCGGCCAGCCAGTCCAGCGTCTGCCCGGCTGCGCCGGCACCGTCGACCCACGGTGAGGACACCACGATCAAAGCGTCGAGATCTCGGAGCACTTCCTGGGTCACCGGGCTGTCCATGGTGGAGCTGCAGTCGACGATCGAGATGGTGAAGTGGCGATCCAGCCGGGATGCGGCCTCGCGGTACACCGCGGGATCCAGGACGCGGCGCCGAGCGGGGCTGGCTTCGCCGGCGAGCACGAACAGCCCGGCGGCATTGTTACCAACCCGGTTGCGGATGTCCGCAAATGTTTCGAGGTGCTGGTCGGAGGCCAGTTCCCAGTAGGAACTCAGCGACTTCGGGTCGACCCGGCTGCCGAGCTTGCCGAAGGCGGTGTCGGCGTCGACAGCCACCACCCGGTCGTCCTGGCGGAGCTCGGCGAACAGCGAGCCGATCGAGGCGGACACCGTCGTCTTCCCGACGCCGCCCTTGCCCATGACACCCACCTTGTAGTGCCCGGACAGTGCCGACTTGATCCGGTTGACCAGCTGGGCCTCGTAGATCTCGTCGGGTGACGGACCGAGGTTGATCAACCCGAACGTCGCCTTGAACAGGGTCCGGCGCCAGCCTCGGCCGGGCTCGGGCTGACGGGGCTTGATCAAGTCGTCGCGGCGGATCGCATCGGCGTATGACCCCGGTGCGCCGATCTGGCCCTGCGGCCATGGCTGTCGGTGGGGCCGCCCAGGCTGGACTGGCCCAGGCTGGACCGGGCCCGGCTGGGGCGGGTAAACGGGCCTGCGCTGCAGCGGTTCGGTGTGCTGCATCGCTGCTGGTCCGGGCGTCGGCGCCACTGGTGGGGCGCCGGCGTGGACGCGCGGCCAGGCCGGCGGGGTGTCCACGGGATGCCCGGCGAACGCGCTGTCCGGCGGATTGTGCTTCGGATCGAAGCGTTGAGCATCGAAGGGTTTGGCATCGTCGTGGTCAGTCACCGAACACGTGCTTTCTCTCCTCGGTTCGCTCGATGTAGTTGTCAATCAGTATGACGTGACCGGGTGGATCCCTCTCGACGCGTCGCCGTGGCAGTGGTCAGCAAACCCGGGCCGGAGGCGCCGCTACGGCTGCGTCGGGCGCCGGTCTGGGTGCGCTGTCGGTCGTTCGGCGGACGGTGCGCGGCCGGCTTCGGATCTCGACTTCACATCTGTTGTGTACCAAGACTTTCCGGTGGGTCGCAGGTGGTACGTGCAGTGCCGCTAGGCGCCGATGGTCCGGGCGAATTGGTGCGGACTGCCTCGGGCGCCGCTGGTAGGCTCAATTCGGGTTGTGGGGACACGCCGCGGGGTGGGTGGCGAATCCGGGTTGACGCCAGTGAAGATTTAGCAGATTCACGGGCGCCCGGGTGCCGCGCCGGACGACGTGGGGTCGTCCCGGGTAGGTCGGATGCCGGAACTCGCGGACGGAGTTTGGCCATCGACCTGCCGCTCGTGAGTGGGCGTACCAAGATGAGGTAGTAGGACAGTGAGGCCCGGCGCCTGGCGGCGGGAACAGGGGGTAGAGCAGCGATGCAACGGGTGGACCAGCGCACCGGGCGTGAGGTGGGGCCTTCGAGGTTCCTGAGGGCATCGGTATGACCGGCCCGTATACCGCCGCGAGCAGTGCCTCAGGCGGCATCGACGACGTCGTGGCCGTGGAGGTCACCATCGACGGCATGCTGGTGATCGCCGACCAGCTCGGCCTCATGGACTTCCCGTCGTCGCTCGGCATCCGCCCGAACATTCCGCAGCTCGACCTGCGAGACATCGTGTGGGAGCAGGTGCGTCGGGATCTGACGGCCCAGGGCGTGCTCGACATCTATGGCGTGCCGCATCCGGAGGTCGCCGCCATGGTCGACACCCTGTGTCGCGCTGACCGCACCATCGAGGGCCGTTGGTGGCGCCGTGACCTGGGCGGCAAGATGCTGCGGTTCGTCGTGTGCCGCAAAGGCGAACGCCACGTGGTGGCGGCGCGCGACGGCGAGATGCTCGTGCTGCAGCGGGTCGCTGCGCAGGTGGGACTGGCCGGCATGGTCAACGCGGTTCTCGGTTCGGCCACGCCGGCCAACGTCGAGCCGCTGACCGCGTCGACCAGCCGTTTGACCGATGCGCGCACGCCCGAC
>JARLGS010000011.1 GCA_031292695.1 Mycobacterium sp.
ATGCTCACGCGTACTGCAGCGCCGGACCCATGCGCAGCGGGCGCTTCGGTTGCAGCGTCGGCGCGACGCGGGAATCCTCGGCGTTGCGCCAGATGCCCATCGCGGTCATCCGCACCGGCGCGGTCAGCTGTTCGAACGCCATCCGGTTCATCGGGCCGCACACGGAAACGGCCGCCACGGCCTCACCTTGGCGCCCGATAGGTGCAGCGACGCAACCGAATCCGGGCACAGACTCTTCGCGCTCGAAAGCCACGCCGTGCGCGCGCACCTTGGCCAGTTCGGCGGACAATTGGGCGCCGTTGGCGATCGAGTACTTGGTCTTGCGGCTCATCAGGTCGACCTCGGCATCCTGTTTGTACGCCAAGATCGCCTTGCCGACGGCGGTACAGTGCGCCGGCTGCCGCCCCCCGACCCGTGACGGCAGCACGGTCATCATGCCGTTGCCGACCTTCTCGAGGTAGACGACGTCACTGCCGTCGAGCACGGCGAGGTGGGCGACCAGGCCGGTGGCGCGGTGCAGTTCGTGCAGTAGTGGGCCGGCGGCGCGGTGCAGCCGATCCTGGTGCACAGCCAGCGAGCCGAGCTCGACCAGGCGCATCCCCAGCTCGTAGTCGCGGCCGTTGCGGCGCAACCAGCGCAACTGCACCAGGCGCTCCAGCATCCGGTGCGCCGAGGAACGGGGCAGGCCGGTGCGGCGAACGATCTGGGCCAGGGTCAGCCGGCCGGGGCCGTCGAACGCGTCGAGGACCAGCGAGACCCGGTCGATGACCGCGCTGGGGGTGGTGGATTCGACTGTTGCTGCCATGTCGGCCTCCAGGCTCCGTTGCTCCGTAGACATATTACTATTAGTAATATGTCAGTTTGTATCACAAGGTGGTGGGCCTTGTCACACAATTCGTGGGTGCGTCGGAGAATGCAGGCACGCCAAGCGGCCCCTCGCCGGTTGGCGGGGGACTGCTGGACCTGATGAAAATGCAGTTTGTGACCCAAAAATGGGACACCGGACCGTGGTGCGGTGGATGCGACACGCCAACGCGCGACACGCCAGACGCGCGGCTCAGCTCTGCGCGGCGGACCGTCCGGCGCGCCGACCGTAGAAGCTGCCGTCGCCCAGGGAAACGCCGCTGGGGTACCCCCACGCGGCCAGGCCGGCCGCGATCAGACCGGGAACCGGGGTGAAGTCGGCGCTCATGGCAGCATGGCTCGTGGCGGTGTACCCATCCACTCATGGCCCCAGTAGCTGTCGGCGGTGATCTCCTCTGCGGTGTAGTACCGCTCGTCGACCTTCATGCCCTCGGTGCCGAACTCGATGTCCCAGTCGCCGGGCGAACGCACGTAGAACGAGACCATCTTGTCGTTGGTATGGCGGCCCAGCGTCGAAGACAGCTGGAAGCCGTCGCGGTTGACGCGATCCAGGGCCTGCCCGACCGCGTCAAGAGTGTCGACCTCGACCATGAGGTGGATCAGCTTCGGGTCGCGCAGCGTCGCGGCCGGGCAGATCGCCAGGCTGTGGTGCCGCTCGTTGATGCCCAGGAAACGCACCCGCATCGGGCCGAACTCTGGCGGGGCCGGGACCCGGAACGCACCGCGGGGCAGGAAGCCCAGTACCTCGGTGTAGAAGGCGAACAGTCCGGCAGAGTCCCGGGCGGGCAGCACCACGTGGCCCAGACCGAGGCCTGCAGTGACGAACCGGGCGCCGAACGGCGTCACCACCGGGCTGTGGTCGAGCACCGCGCCGTGGAACACCTCGACGGCGTTGCCGGCCGGGTCGGTGAAGGCGATGACCTCGTCGACGCGGCGGGCGTCGGCGTCTGCCAGGGACAGCTGCGTCCACGGCACTCCGGCGGCATCCAGGGTGGCCCCCACCCGGCGCAGCGCGGCGCCGTCGCGGACCTCCCAGCCCACCGTGACGATGCGGTCGGCGTCGCCGGGTACCACGATGATGCGGGCCGTGCGCTCGTCCATCCGCAGGTATAGCGCGCCGGGATCGGGACCGCTACCAGTCGCGAAACCCAGTACGTCGAAAGCGAATTGGCGCCAGCGCTCGATGTCGGCGGTCTGAACCTTCACATAGCCCAGGCTCTTGAGATCAGTCACGTCAGATCATGCCTCGCAGCGCGCCCTCGGGATCGACGCCGAAGCTGCTCAGCGCCGATGCGTGGTAAGTGGTGCCGGGGATGTGGATGGCGTGCGCCAGGCCGGCGTGCGCATCGCGCCAGTAGCGCTGCAGCGGCTTGTCCATCCGCAGGGCGTTGCCGCCCGAACGGGCCATGATCGTGTCGACCGCGGCGACCGCACGCCACACCGAGCGGATCTGGGTGCGCCTGCCGGCGGAGCGGTCCGCGAAGGACACCTCCTGGCCGGCCTCGACCATCTGGTAGATGCGGTCGACGTTGGCCAGCAGTTCCTGGCGCGCAGCGTTGATGTCGGCGGCGGCCTCACCGATGGCGTACATGACGTACGGGTCGTCCTTGACCGCCACGCCGCTCGCGTTCACGCGACTGCGTTGGTAGTCCAGGTGCGCGGCCAGGGCGCCTTCGGCGATACCGATGACGGCAGACGAGATGCCCAGCGGGAACATGGTCGACCACGGCATGAGGTACAGCGTCGAGGTCATGCCGGCCTCGAGCTGGGCCCGGCCGTCCATCACCTTGGTGGCGTCCATGGTGCGGTAGGTGGGGACGAAGGCGTCCTTGACGATGACGTCCTTGGAGCCGGTTCCGCGCAGGCCCACCACATTCCACGAGTCTTGGACGATCTCGTAGTCGCTGCGGGGCAGGACCATGTGCAGCATCTGCGGCGGCATGAGGGGCTTGCCCTCGGCGTCGCCGAGCATGGCGCCCAAGAAGATCCACTCGCAGTGGTCGGTGCCGGAGCTGAACTGCCAGCGGCCGTTGAAGA
>JARLGS010000146.1 GCA_031292695.1 Mycobacterium sp.
GCGGCAGCGGGTCGGGAGGCGGCAGTTGGAACCGCACCGGCTCGGGCTCGAACAGCGACAAGAGCGGCACGACCTACACGTATCAGGGGAGCGGCTCGTACACCTCCGGCTCGGGCGGCGGCACCATCACTGAAAGCGGCGGCATCACCTCGTCGCACCAGGCGACGATCCAACAGACGCTCAACTCGAGCGGCGCGTGGCAGACCGTCAGCGGCTCGGGGAGCGGCACCGCCAATACCTCCTCAAACTGGATGTACTCCGGCAGCGGCACCTATTCCTACACTCTGAGCAGCGGCAGCGGCTCGGTCAACGGCACCACCAACTCCAGCGGCTGGGACAACAAAACCACCAACCAGTCGACCACCGACACCCTGAACGCGGACGGCGTGACCTGGACCACCACCGGCTCGGGCTCGAGCACAGAGTCGAGCGGTGTGGGCATGACCTACTCCGGCAGCGGCTCCTACACGACCAACCCGCCCGCGGACGATTCCGGATTCACCTGGGGCACGTTCCGCGGCACGATCACCGAAAGCGGCGGCGCGAATTCGGCCAGCTCGACCGTCATCCAGCAGACACTGAACTCGAACGGCACCTGGAAGACGGTCAGCGGCACCGGCAGCGGAACGAGTGCCACCAGCACGAACTTCTCGTACTCGGGCAACGGCACGTACACCCATCAGGCCGGCACCGGCACGATCAACGGTACGACCCAGGGGAGCGGCTATAGCAACACGTGGTCGAACTATTCCTACACCGGCACCATCAGCACGAGCGGTAGTGGCAGCGGCAGTTGGTCCTGGAGTGGAACCGGCGGCTCCAACGGCGGCTCGGTCGGCTCTTCCTTCTCCTACTCGGGGAGCGGCACGTTCACGCTCGCGAGCGGGTCGGGCTCAGGCTCCACGGGCGGCCCGACCAACGCGACCTGGGGCACGATCAGCGGGACCGTCAACGAGAGCGGCAACAACAATACGACGACCAGCTACTCCGTCTCGCAGGTTCCCAATCCGGACGGCTCGTGGACGGTCACCGGCGGCAGCGGCAGCGGTTCGATGACCACCGGAACCCACTGGGCCTATTCCGGCAGCGGCACGTTCTCGGCCCCAGTCTCCAGCGGGAGCGGTACGCTCAACGGCACAGGTACGGTCACCGGGTACAGCGATACGTCCTACACGATCCCGTTCTCCATGACCTTGAATTCGGACGGAAAGACCTGGACCGTCTCCGGCTCGGGGAGCGGCACTTCCGACGACGGCTCGACCTTCTCCTACTCCGGCAGCGGTACTTACTCCCTGGGAGGCGGCGGGAGCGGCAGCACCAACTCCAGCCCCGGCTCACCCTCCAACTTCTCCGGCACCGAATCCATCAGTGGCGGCCAGAACGTCTCCGAGTCGCACGTCCTCTATCGCACCCTCAATACCGACGGTTCTCTCACCACCACCAGCGGCTCTGGGTCCGGGTCCGGGAACAGCTCCAACAATTGGTCCTACTCGGGCTCCGGCAACTACTCGTACTCCGTCCCGGGCGGGACCGTCAGCGGCACCGTCAACGCGCAAGGCGGCACGGCCAGCTCGAAGACCTGGAACTGGACCGACACCATGACCCCCGGCAGCTCGACCTGGACGAAGGTCAGCGGCTCGGGAGTGCTGACGCAGACCGGCAGCGGTAGCAACTCCTACAACGGTGCCGGCTCCTACTCGTACACGTCCAGCAGCATGAACGTCTCCGGCTCCATCGCCGAGAACGGCAAAGAGAACGTATCGTACAACTACATCACCAACTTCGCGATCAGCGGGGGGAACTGGGGGACCACCAACGGTACGGGCGCGAGCACGGGGACCAACAGCGCCAGTTGGGCCTCGACCGGCAGCGGCACCTACTCGCATCCCATCAGCGGCGGTACGCTCAACGGCACTTTACAGGTCTCGGCGTCGAGCAACACGTCGGCCCAGTTCAACACGACGGCGACGCTGCCGGCGGACGGCTCTTGGCAATACAGCGGCACCGCCAGCGAGACCGATACCGCCTCCAACACCTTCTCCAGCTCCGGCAGCGGCGCCTACACGCGAAGCGTCGGCCTCGGCAGCGGCTCGATCAGCGGTATCGAGCGAGAGTCGGCCTATGCGTTCTCCTCCTCGGGCGCCATGCTCTACTACAGCCGGAGCAGCGACGGAGTTGACTGGAACCCCACCAGCGGTAGCGGCAGCGCTTCGGGGTCGGGCTCTTACACGCACTCGTACTCGGGGAGCGGCGCGTACTCCTCCAGCTCGGCGTACGTCAGCGGTAACGACACGATCAACTCCTCGGTCAATCAGAACTGGAACGAGTCGGAGCAGGATGGCTGGGGATACAAGTTCAACACGAACACCACCTACAACCCCGACGGCACTGAGACCACCACCGGCTCCGCCTCCAGCTCCGGCAGCGGCAGCGGCACCACCTCTTACTCGGGTACCTTTACCTACTCCGACGCTTACGCCTCGAGCGGCTCGGGCAATTCCGTCACCTCCAACTTCAACCAGACCTCCAAGCAAAGCAGCGGCAGCAACTGGTCGTACAACTGGAACACGACCTCGAATCTCGCCGCCAACGGCTCCGTGACCACGGTCACCGTCAGCTCCGCGAGTGGCTCGGCCTCCGGCAGCAGCAATTTCTCGGCCAGTGGCTCTTATCACTCGCAGTACTCCTACGGCAACTACGCCGGCGGCAACGGCTCGCAGGGGAAGGCCGACAGCAACTACACGCAGTCGATCATCGAGGGCTACCAGTCACAGTGGTCCGAGGGATATACGACAACGTTTGCCCCCTCCGGCTCGACCACCGTCGGAGGCGCATCCGGCTCGATGACCGCCAGCGGTACGGCCAACTTCAACGGGACGGGCACCTACTCCGACGACTCGGCCTCGACAGGCCCGAACTACAGCTCGCAGACGCACGATAGCGGCGGCGGCACGACGACGACGCACGACCAGTACAACTACACGGGCGGCTGGTCGACGACATACTCGTCCGGCTCGTCGATGCCGGCCACCAGCTCCTGGGGCACGAACAACGTCAGCGGGAGCATGACCTCGAGCTGGTACTACAACTATTCCTGGAGTACCACCTACTCGTCCTCGGGCTCCGGCTCGGGCTCCGGCTCGGGGAGCAACTCGACGACGGGCAGCAGCTATTCGAACGGGTCGAGCAGCAGCACAGGGTATGGGACGACGGTGACGTACCCTGGGTTCTACACCGGCGCCTACTTCGCGCAGCCGTTCAGCGCCGGCAGCGGCGGGTTCGCGGGGGGCGCATACATGGGCGGTGGGTACTGGACCAACGGCGTCGGTTGGGCGCCGCTCTCTGGAGGCCTGTCCGCCTCGGGCTCGGGCGGGTTTGGGCCTGGCGCCGTTGCGGGTGAGGGATTTGTGTTCAGCGGCGGGGGGAGCGGGGGCTCGATGGGCGGCATGGCCATGCTCTCGGGCGGCTCGACGGGCGGCATGAGCTCTCCCGCGGTCGCCGGCACGAATACGACGACCTCCGTGGGAAGCGCCAGTACCTCCGCGGCCGGCGGCGCAACGAGTACCGGCTCCATGAGCGACATCGTTGTCGCCGCGACCGGCACCACAAAGAAAGCCGACGCCGCGAGCACCAGCGCGACGGAAAGTGGATCATCGAGCGGCGTCGGGAGCGTGGCCTACTCCACCGTGACCCTTACGAGCGCGTCGGGCTCGAGCGCGTCGCCGCCTGTGGCCGCGACGAAGTCCAGCGCTTTGTCGGTCGCTCCTGCCTCTCAGTCCGCGCCTTCCACCTCGTCGGCTTTGGGATCAACTTCAGCGAATGCCCCAAGTTCCGCTTCAGACTACAATCGTTCGACGTCCTCGCCGAGCACCCATGCGTCGAACGGGACCGTCGTTTCCGTGACCTCACCGACGAGCAGCGCTTCGGCCGATTCCGGCTCCAACCCATCGTCCACCGTGGCCGGTGCAGCGCTCTCCTCCAGTAACGGCGCCGCCGCTGCGTTGCCCTCGGGCAGCGGCTCCACCGCCGCACCCCTTTCCACGACAAGCGGTACCGCCGACTCCACGCACGTCGACTACTACCACTTCACCCGCGTCGGCTCGGACGGCACGACGTATACCTACACCCAGGGGCCCAACGGTGGCTCCGCCGTCTGGACTGACGCCGACGGGAACGTCACGCGCGCTTCCTATGACGCGAACGGCGACCTGACCAGCCTCACCGACCCCAACGGCAACACCACCACGTACACGTACGACAACCAGGGGCACATGCTGTCCGAGACGAACCCCCTCGGCTACTCCACCTACTACGTGTACAACGCCAGTGGGGAGCTCACGAAGGTCACCGACGCCGACGGTCGAGTCCGCCTCTTCGGCTACGACTCACAGGGCAACATGACGTCCGAGACCTGGCTCGACGGTCAGGGTAACATCGCAGATACGTTTACGTATGAATACGACTCAAGCGGCCGGCTCATCCTCGCCGCCGACAACAGTTCCACCGAGCTCTTCTCGTACGACGCCAGCGGCAACCTCGCCAAGGTGGTCGAGTCCGGGAGCGGCGTGGGCGCCCTTGTCGAGATCGACTACACGCACGACGCCCAGGGTCAGCTTGCGCAGGCCACCACCTACGTCAACGGCACCCCTGACGATATCGAGTCGTACACCTACGATGGGAAAGGCCGGCTCACCCGCGTCGAGCAATATGGCGCTCCGGGCGGTGCTCCCGTTGCTCCAGAACGGGTCGACTTCACGTACCACGACGGCGAGAACTTCGCCACCATTTCCCGCTATGCGAACCTGGCCGGCACCGAGCTCGTCGACACGAGCACCTTTACCTACAACGCGAACGACCAGCTCACCAGCCTGCAGGATGCCCAGGGGGCGAATACCCTGGCGAACGACGCCTGGACTTACACGTCCGCCGGGCTGGTCGCGTCCTTCGCCTCGAAGGACGGCCTGACGAACTACCAGTACGATGCCGCCGGCCAGCTCATCGGGGCCACCACCGGTAACGGGTCCGGGGGTGGGGGAGGGGCGGCGGTGGTCCAACAGGGCCAGTCCTATCAGTACGACGCCGCCGGTAACCGCGACTCGGCCGGCGACAAGGTCGGCCCGGGCAACGAAGTCCTCTCCGATGGCACCTGGACCTATCAGTACGACCCCGAGGGGAATCGGATCAGCCAGACCAACGCCGCGGGACAACAGATCGACTATGAGTGGGACAGCCGGGACCGCCTCGTCGGTGTCGAGTACAAGGACTCAACCGGCCACCTCACGGAGCAAGTCTCCTATACGTACGACGCGCTTAACCAGCAGATCGCCTCGTCGGTGACCACTTACAACGGCTCGGGCCAGGCCACGACATCGGTCGAGCATTACGTGAACGCCCCCGGCGGCTCGCCCCTCGCCGGCCCGCAGCCCGGCGGCAAGAGCCAGACGCCGATGAGCAGCCTGTCGCTCGTGCTGAACGGCGCGGGCCAGGTGACGGAGCGGTACCTGCAAGGGCCCAAGGCCGACCAGGTGCTGGCCGAGGAGGCGGCCGGCACCAGCTCGCCGAGCGCAGTGCACTGGATGCTGACGGACAACCTGGGGACCGTGCGCGACGTGGTGGCGTACAACCCGGCAACGCACGTGTCGACGGTGATCCAGCACCTGTCTTACGACGCATACGGCCGCCTCATCGGCAACACCGATCCCTCACTGGCGGTACGGTTCGGGTTCACCGGCCAGCAACTCTCCGTCGGCACGAGCCTGTACTACGATCGGGCGCGGTACTACGACGCTTCGGCCGGCCAATTCCTGAGCCAGGACCCGCTGGGCTTCTCGGCCGGTGACTCGAACATCTCACGGTATGCCGGTAACAGCCCGACGAACGTTCGCGACCCAAGTGGCGAAATCTGGGGACTGGGGCTGACAGCCAGCGGGGCGATCATCGGCGGCGTGCTCGGGCTCGCCAGCTACGCCGTCGTCACCGGGGTCAAGTCGCTGATCAGCGGCAAGAACGAGTTTACCCTGGGCGGCGCGATCGGGGCGACCGTCGGCGGCGCGGTCGCCGGCGCGGCCTTCGGCGCCATCGCCGGGCTCATTACCGGCGATCCCTCCGGGGCCGCGGTCCTCGCGCTCGGCATCCCTGCGCTCATGGCCATCGGCGCTGCATCAGGTGCCATCGGCGCGGCCGTCGGCGCCGTCCTGACGATCGGCATCGACCATGGCCGGTGGCCGTTCTACAACTACACGGCCGACGATTGGCGGCAGCTCGGCATCGCGACGCTCACAGGCGCCATCGCCGGTGCGATCGGCGGGCCGTTCATCAAGTTCACGGGTCCTGGGGTGAGTACCCTCTGGAAGGTCGGCGGCTCGCTGTTCGGTGGTGGACTCTCCGGCGGGGCCGGCGGCGCGACCGGTGCCGCCCTCACCGGTCAAAACATTTGGGAGGGAACATTACTCGGCGTTCTAGGCGGCCTCACCGCATCCGGAGGCGGCCTTGGGATCATGGCGGCCGAAGGCGGCTTCCGTGGCTCGCCAGGGCAAAGCGGCGGTCCGAACAACCCGGGTACCCCGCCGGAACCGACCCCGAATCCCGCCAATACGCAGGTGAAGCCGTCGGGCACGAACAGTGGCGGTGCCAAGGTCGCTGTACCGCCCGAGACCACGGAGGCTCCCCCCTCAACTCCAGCGAAACCCGTCGCGCCGACGGAGGGAACCCCGCCGGAAGCCCCGCCTCCCAGTACGTCAGCCCCGCAGGAGGGTGCTGGTCAAGGTGGATCGGCGCCGAGCGGCTCGCAACGGACCCTTACACCCGCGCCGAGCGATGGGGTCGGGACGCCCACCGGAGGCACTCGGCCGGCTGTAGGCAAGCAAGGACAGCAGGTACCGACCGCTAGCGATTTCGTCCAACCTGGGCAGATTGGTACGGATCCCCTTGCCCCCGAATTCTATTCGGTACCGAACCAAAACGGCGGAGAGGTGTTTGTCTCCAAGCCGGCGATCAGGCAGAGCGATTTCGCAGGGCTGGTCAATCCTACTCAGGATCCTGTCACAATCTTGACGGGGACACATGGCAATAGAAACGGGCAGTTCGGAGGCACGCTGGCCGAACCGAAGTTCTTCAATATGGACGCAGCGAAATGGGGTAATACTCCGAACGTGACGGTGCAGGACGTCACGCAAATGACTCCGGCGCAACTGAATCAGGCAGTGAACAGTCCAGGCCGCGTCATCTGCGCATGGTGCTACAGCGAGAGAGCGGCGCAGGTGTTAGCTGCCTTGGGCTTCCCCATCACGCAGGGCACTCCCGCCGGCGCAACCCCCCCCGCAGCGCCTCCTGCGGGTGGAACTAATGCCGGCGCCGGGGGCGGAACATCTGTCCCGTCCTGGATCAGCTTCTTCCTGGGGCAGCCGAATAACAACAACGGGAACTAGCCGTGCCCGAGGGCGCGCGTCCCTCAGGCCTGGCCTCTGAAACTGTCCTCGCCGACGAGCGAGACGGTTCCCCGAAAGTCGGGTGGGAGCTCCGCGCTTGTACGACTGTGAATGGATTCGTTAACCCCAGGGATGTTCCCCGGACGTGTTTCGCGAGCCGCCATCGGGGATCCCGCGTCACGAACGGACCTTCCCTCTGGCCATTGCGCCCAGCGGATCCGTCGGGGTCTGCCGAAATTAGGTGAACACCATACATTTAATCTGCAAAATATTACATTTGATTGATATTTCTAAGACGCTCGAAGTCTGCCTCTTTCAGATCCACCCACCAGTTCAAGGGGGTCGTCCCATCCTTCGGATCGTAAACGTTCCCGTAGAACCATCGGCATCCGGGGAACTTTTGCTGGGCGTAAGCCATGACGCCCTCGATCTTCGCGAACGTCGACGACACCGGGATCGTGTAGACGAGTAACCACTCGTTCGCCGATTCGAGCTTCCCATCGAGCCA
>JARLGS010000147.1 GCA_031292695.1 Mycobacterium sp.
GGCCTCGGCGGCATTGACGCTGGCGCGTGACGGCAACACCATCAACCTGGCCGGGAGCGTGCCGGACACCCGATCGAAATCCGAACTGGTGTCCGCAGTGACGGCCCAGTGGCTCAGCGCCACAATCAACGACCAGACGAATGTGGTCGACGGTGCCGGGACCCCCGACCTCTCCGGCATCGGCAATGTGCTCTCCGCGGCCGATCCCATCGCCGATTTCGGGTTGTCGCTCGACGGCAACACCATCACGTTGATGGGGACAGCGCCGAACCTCGATGTCGCCGCCCAAGTGCAAGAGGCCACGGCCCTGGCATTTCCCGGGGCGAAGTTGTCCAACAACATTCAGATTCCCGCTCCGGGTGGGCCGGCGTCGCCGCCGGCGGGTGCGCCGTCGGCCGCACCGAGCCCAGCGGCTCCGGCCCCCGCAGGCGGTCCGTGCCCGAAGCTGCAGTCTGATATCTCGGCACTGCTGCGCACCCCGATCAGCTTCATCACGGGCGGTTCGCAACTCACTGCCGAGTCGCGCCAGACGCTCGTTCAGGTTGCCGACAAGATCACGGCATGCCCGGCCGTCGCGGTCACCGTGGTGGGCTACACCGACAACGTCGGCAGTGACGCGATCAATCTCAAGCTGAGCGATACCCGTGCCAAAGCTGTTGCCGCCGCCCTGGTTTCGAACGGCGTCCTGGCCGCGAAGGTGACCGCTCGCGGCGCCGGCTCGGCCAACCCGATTGCCGACAACGGCACCGAGGCCGGGCGGGCGCAGAACCGCCGAGTGGAGATCACCGTCAGCTGAGCCGGTGCGTCGAGTGTGCAGTCAGTCGCGAATAACGTGAAAATCGCGATCTGACTGCACACTCGGCGTCAAGCATCTTGCCCGGGCGGAACGTCCGTAGCGGCGACCCTGTGCCGGTCCAGTGGGCTTCTGCGGCACCCTTCGCCCGGAACCGTCAGCTTCGGTTGACAATGTCAGCACATGCTGTCAGCTCCGGATCGGAAGTGTCGCAACGCAAGCCGACACACCAGGAGCAACCCAAGCCGACACGCCGAGGGCGACGGCCGTCAGCGAGGCCCGGGCAGGCGCAGCAGCAGCCGGGTCCCGCCCAGCGGGCTGGTATCCAATATTGCTGTCCCGCCATGTAATTCGGCCTGCTGGGCCACCAAGGCCAGGCCCAGGCCGGAGCCTGAGTGCGACGCCGTCGAGCCGCGGCTGAACCGCTCGAACACCCGGAGGCGTTCCTCTTCGGGGATGCCGCAACCGTCGTCGTCGATGGCGATCTCCACCCCGGCCCGCGAACTGACCGCAGACAGTTGAACTTTGTTCGCGCCACCGTGCTTGACCGCGTTGGCGATCGCATTATCGACCGAAAGCCGAAGGCCGGCAGGCAGTCCCACGATGATGATGGTCGGCGTCGGCACCAGCGACACCTCCAGGTCCGGATACACCCGCATGGCATCGTGTGCGGCGCGGTCGAGCAGTTCGGTGATGTCCACGGGCACCTGGTCATCGACGGTGGACAACTCGCCCTGAGCGAGGCGTTCCAGTGCCCACAGCGTGGTCTCGATGCGGGACTGGGTGCGCACCACGTCGCCGAGAACTTCTTTGCGCTGTTCCTCCGGCAAATCCACCATGGTCAGGATTTCAACATTGGTGCGCATCGCGGTCAGCGGGGTACGCAACTCGTGCGCCGATACCGCGGCGAAGTCGCGGGCCGAGGCCAGTGCGGCCTTGGTCCGGCCCTTCTCCTCCCACACCCGGTCCACCAAACTCTTAACCGCGTCGGCGATTTCGACCGCCTCGGTGGCTCCGCGGACGTCGATGTGCGGGGTGTCGCCCTCGGGATCGATGTCGCGGGTCTGCTGGGCGAGACGCTTGAGCGGGCGCACCGCGAACGCGGCCAGCAGCCAGCCCGCCACGGCCGCGGCACTGATGGCGAACACGCACAATGCGATCACCCGGCGGTGCAGGTTGTTGGTGTCGGCGATGGTCGCGTCATAGGTGGCGCCCACCGCCACGAGCGTCGTTTCCGGCACGTGGATCTGCACGGTCCGCACCCGGTAGCGGACGCCGTTGACGTCGGTGTCGGCGTAGCCAACCGGCAGCTCGGGCAGAATGACGGTCGAATTCGAACTGACGTTGCCGCCCTTGCGCGCGGTGATGACGGCGTTCTGATCGCGCGGCGAGCTCGGAACCTCGTCGAGCCCGCGCGGCAGGAACGGGATGGCGAAACCGGCCGCCTCGTCGAGCCGCCGGTCGAGGCGCTCCTTGCGGTCGTTGGTGATGCCGATCCACACGATGGTGCCGACGATGCCCACCACGATCGCGGCCGCGATGGCCGTGGCGAAGGCGACCCGGGACTGCAGCGACGGGGTGCGCCGGAAGACCCGAGCCAACACGTTCACTTCCTGCTGCTCCTACTGCTGCCTGAGCACGAACCCCACACCCCGTACGGTGTGCAGCAACCGCGGTGCGCCATTGGCTTCCAGCTTGCGACGCAGGTAGCCGATGAACACATCGACCACGTTGGTGTCGGCGGCGAAGTCGTAGCCCCACACGAGCTCGAGCAGCTGGGCCCGGGACAGCACCGCGGTCTTGTGTTCGGCCAGCACGGCCAGCAGGTCGAACTCGCGTTTGGTCAGGTCGACGTCGGTTCCGTTGACCCGGGCCCGTCGGCCGGGGATGTCGACCTCCAGCGGCCCGACTGCGATGGTTTCCGATGAGAACGTCGCTGTCGCGCCGCGCCGGCGCAGTAGGGCCTTGACGCGGGCCACCAGCTCCGCCAGCACGAACGGTTTGACCAGGTAGTCGTCGGCACCGGCTTCCAGCCCGGCCACGCGGTCGTCGACCGAGCTGCGGGCCGACAACACACAGACCGGCACGTCGTTGTCCATGGCGCGCAGGGCGGTGACCACGCTGACGCCGTCGAGCACTGGCATGTTGATATCCAGAATTATGGCGTCCGGCCGGACTTCGGTGGCGCTGCGCAGGGCCTCGGCGCCGTCGACCGCCGTCGACACCTCGAATCCGGACAGCCGCAATCCGCGCTCCAACGAGGCCAGCACATCCGGGTCGTCGTCGACTACGAGCAGGCGGGGCGAGGAGCTTGCGCTATCCATAGCGTCATCTTGCCCGATGACGAACTGTGATTGTCGTAGGCACGTCTGGCAGGACCCATTCGGTGCTAGCATCCGGCGCTTATGGGGCCTGTGTCGCCGCGAGTCATCGTCCAACCGGATGAAGGCGCGCAACCGGTCCGAGACTTCATCGCCTCGGCCCAGAGATCTCTGCTGATCAAGCAGTTCACCTTCGTGGAGCAGTCGCTGGTGGCTGCGGTGATCGAGCGGCACCGGGCCGGGGTTGCGGTGCGGGTCATGCTGAACGCAGCGAGGTCCGGCGGGGACCGGGCCAATGACGAGACGTTTGAACAATTCTCCGCTGCTGGGGTGGACGTCCGGTGGTCGAATCCGAGCTTCTATGTCACCCACGAAAAGTCGATCGTGGTCGACGAGCAGGCAGCACTGGTGGCCACCTTCAACCTGTGCGAGAAGTATTTCACCCTCACTCGCGACTACGGCGTGATCACCACCGATAGTCAGCAGGTAGCCCAGATCGTCGAGGTGTTCGACGCCGACTGGTCCCGAACGGACTGGGAGCCAACGGCTTATCACGGACTGCTGTGGAGTAATTCGAATTCGCGCTACCACATGGCGAAGTTCATCGACACCGCTGAAGAGCGACTGCGCATCCAGCACCCCAAGTACGTGGACGCCGTCATCCTCGACCACATCGCGGCGGCGGTCGGCCGCGGCGTGCACGTCCAC
>JARLGS010000148.1 GCA_031292695.1 Mycobacterium sp.
CCACGTGCGGCGGCCGCACGTCGGGGCCGAGGGTGGTGGCGCCGGCGGTGCCGCCGAGGCCGAGTGCCGCACCGCCCAGGATGCCGGCGGCGACGATCGAGAGGCCGAAGGTGCGGGTGGTGGTGATCATGGAATTCTCCTGTACCAGTTGACTTTTAGGTCTGGGGCCGGTGTGTTCCGGCGATGACTCAAGAGTGCCCGGGCGCGGGCCTGATGTCTGTCCGGTGATCGGCTGGTACGTCGGTGGATTCGCTTGTCCCCCAATCGGAGGACATTCGCGATCCGGCTACGTTTTTTGACGGGCCCGTGCGACGCTGGCGGTATGACCGGTGAGAAGGTTCGGGTGGTGGTCGGTGACGACCACCCGATGTTTCGCGACGGCGTCGTCCGTGCGTTGACCGCGAGCGGTGCCATCGAGGTGGTCGCGGAAGCAGAGGACGGCACGTCAGCGCTGGAGGCGATCCGCACGCACACACCTCAGGTGGCGCTGCTGGACTACCGCATGCCCGGGCTCGACGGCGCCGAGGTCGCCGCGGCGGTGCAGCGGGACGGGCTGCCGACCCGGGTGCTCCTGCTCTCCGCCCATGACGAGGCGGAGATCGTGTACCGCGCTCTGCAGGACGGCGCGGCGGGCTTTCTGCCGAAAGAGTCGACGCGCAGCGAGCTGGTCAACGCGATTCTGGAATGTGCGAAGGGCCGCGACGTGGTCGCACCCAGCCTCGCGGCCGGGCTGGCGGGGGAGATTCGCCGCCGAGCCGAGCCGGAAGCGCCGGCGCTCAGCCCGCGGGAACGCGAAGTGCTGCAAATGATCGCGGCCGGCAGCACCATCCCAGCCATGGCCAAGGAGCTGTACCTGGCGCCGTCGACGGTCAAGACCCACGTGCAGCGGCTCTACGAGAAGCTCGGGGTAGGTGACCGGGCGTCCGCTGTCGCCGAGGCGATGCGTCGCAAGCTACTGGACTGACGTGTCCCCGACCCTTCGCCGCATCGGCGAGTATCTGGCCGCTGAGCCGGTGCGGATTTCCGCGTGGTTGCGGTTGCCGCTCATCGCGCTGATCGGGGTCCTGGTGTGGATCTGGGAAGTCGATCATTGGCTGCCGGAGCTGTACGCGGCGATTCTGGGTCTGTACGCGATCGCTGCGGTGGTGTGGCTGGTGGCGGTGCTGCGCGGGCCGGTGCCGGGCTGGGCGGACTGGGTGTCCACCGGTATCGACCTGCTGGTGATCCTGTCGCTGTGCGTGGTGTCCGGCGGCGCGACCGCGGCCCTGTTGCCGGTCTTCTTCCTGCTGCCGATCTCGGTGGCGTTCCAGGACCGGCCGCTGATGACCGGGGCCATCGGAATCCTCACCGCGGGTGGCTATTTGGCGGTGTGGATCTTCTACTCCAAACACGACGACCGCATGGGCCTGCCGAACATGGTCTACACCCATTTCGGCTTCCTGCTCTGGCTGGCCGTCGCGACAACCGTGCTGTGTTTCGTGATGGCCCGCCGGCAGGCCCGGGTGCGGGCCCTCCAGGAAATTCGTCGTCAGTTGGTGTCCGAGGCGTTGCAGTCCGACGACCGGCACAGCCGGGACGTTGCGGAGGGCCTGCATGACGGTCCGTTGCAGATGCTGCTGGCGGCCCGGCTGCGCCTCGACGAGGTTCGGGAACGCAGCCCGGACCCGGATCTCGACGCGGTCTACGTGGCGTTGCAGGACACCGCGACTGCCTTGCGGTCAACCGTCACCGAACTGCATCCGCAGGTGCTGGCGCAGCTCGGCCTGACCCCGGCGGTACGGGAACTGGTGCGGCAGTTCGAGTCTCGTAGCAAGGTGACTGTCATTGCGGAGTTCGACGAGGTGGGAAAGCCGGAGTCGCAGCAGCTGTTGTACCGTGTCGCTCGCGAAGTCCTCACCAATATCGGCGAGCGCGCGCAGGCCTCGTCGGTGTCGGTTCGCTTGGGCCGCATCGCCGATCGGGTTGTCCTGACCATCGCCGATGATGGTGTCGGGTTCGATCCGGCGGTGATGGCTCAGTACGTCGACGGCGGGCGCATCGGCCTGGGCTCGTTGCTCGCAAGGCTCGATGCGATGGGCGGGTCGATGGACATCGACTCCGCCGCCGGGCGCGGCACCCGGGTGACGGTGACGTCTCCGCGCGAACCGATCGGATGACGGCGTACCCCCGCACATCATCGAGGGCTCCGGCCACAGCCCGATTGTGAGAAGCCCGACCAATTCCTGGTAGCCATAACGGATTTCGTGCGCCGACCATCGGCGGCCGTTGTCGCACTCATATCCACGAGCGTGCGTACAGATCGAAGATCCGCGCATCTTGGTGATCTGTGCGCACCTTCGTGAGACCTTCGTGCATAGACCCTGCCGAGCAGACACAAAACTGCCCCTTTCCCGAAGAAAAGGGGCAGTTCTATGTCTGCTGGGCAGAGAAACTACAGCGCCGCGAGGATGTCGTTGACGCGGTCGCGGGCGTCGCCGAACAGCATCTGGGTGTTCTCCCGGAAGAACAGCGGGTTCTGCACGCCGGCGTAACCGGATGCCATGGATCGCTTGAACACGATGACGTTGTCGGCGTTCCAGACGGTGAGGACAGGCATGCCGGCGATCGGGCTGCCCGGGTCCTCGGAGGCCGCCGGGTTGACGGTGTCGTTGGCGCCGATGACAAGTACGACGGCGGTGTCGTCGAAGTCGTCGTTGATCTCGTCCATTTCCAGGACGATGTCGTAGGGCACCTTGGCCTCGGCCAGCAGCACGTTCATGTGGCCCGGCAGGCGCCCGGCGACGGGGTGGATGCCGAACCGGACGTTGACGCCCTTTTCGCGTAGTTTGCGGGTCAGGTCGGCCACGCCGTACTGGGCCTGGGCCACGGCCATGCCGTAGCCCGGGGTGATGATCACCGAGTCGGCGCCGCCCAAGAGTTCGGCCGCGCCTTCGGCGGTGATCTCGCGGTGCTCGCCGTAGTCCTTGTCCTCGGCCGGGCCGGCCTCGATGCCGAAGCCACCCGCGATGACGGAGATGAACGACCGGTTCATGGCCTTGCACATGATGTAGGACAGGTACGCACCGGAGGAGCCGACGAGGGCACCGGTGATGATCAGCAGGTCGTTGGACAGCAGGAAGCCCGACGCGGCCGCAGCCCAACCGGAGTAGCTGTTCAGCATCGACACCACGACGGGCATGTCACCGCCGCCGATGGAGGCGACCAGGTGCCAACCGAGTAGCAGCGCCAGCACGGTGACCACAACGAGCAGCCATAGCTGCGGCTGCACAACGAACCACCCGGTGAGGACGAAGAACACCACCAGCGAACCGATGTTGAGGAAGTTCTTGCCCGGCAGCATCAGCGGCGAGGACTTGATCCGGGCCGACAGCTTCAGGTTGGCGACGATCGAACCGGTGAAGGTGACCGCACCGATGAACACGCCGACGAACACCTCGGCGGAGTGGATGCCGAGCATGCCTTCGCCGGCCATCTTGACCGCTTCGCTGCCGGCGAGGTCGTGCTCGACGTGCAGGTAGCCGCTCCAGCCGACCAGCACCGCGGCCAGACCGACGAACGAGTGCAGCAGGGCGATCAGCTCGGGCATGCCGGTCATCTCGACGACGCGGGCGCGCCACAGACCGATCGCGGCACCGATGATCATGGCGCCGACCAGCAGCGCCAGGCCCAGCGGCTCGATCTGCCGGTTGATGGCCAGGGCGATGGTGGCGATCAGCGCCACCGCCATTCCGGCCATACCGAAGGCGTTACCGGCCCTGGAGGTCTCGTGCTTGGACAGCCCGGCCAGCGCCAGGATGAACAGCAGGGCCGCGACGATGTACGCCGCGTTGGCGATGGTCTCTACGTTGAACATGGAATCCGTTCCAAAGTTTTCTTGGGTCGCGAGCGTCTTAGCTGCGGGAGAACATGGCCAGCATGCGGCGGGTCACCGCGAAGCCACCGAAGACGTTGATGCTGGCGAGCAGGATTGCTACGCAGGCCAGCGCGGTGATCGGCACGTTGTGGTGGCCGATCTGCAGGAGCGCACCGACCACGATGATTCCGGAGATCGCGTTGGTCACCGACATCAGCGGGGTGTGCAGCGCGTGGTGCACATGTCCGATCACGTAGTAGCCGATGACGATTGCCAGCGCGAACACCGTCAGGTGGACCTGAAGGGCGGCGGGGGAGATCGCGATCAATGCGAACAGCACGGCCGCGGCGCCGAACGTCACGCCAAGACGGCGCTGGGTCGACATCGGCACCTTGGCCTTCGGCGCCACTACCGGTGCGGCTGTGGCCGCGGCCGGGGCCGCCGAGACCTGCACCGGTGGCGGTGGCCAGGTGATCTCGCCGTCGCGCACCACGGTCACCGACCGCTGCACGACGTCGTCCCAGTCGAGGGTGAGCTGCCCGTCCTTTTCCGGGGTGAGCAGCTTGAGCAGGTTCACCAGGTTGGTGCCGTACAGCTGGGAGGCCTGGGCGGGCAGGCGGCCGGCCAGGTCGGTGTAGCCGATGATCGTCACGCCGTTGTCCGTGACGATGGCCTGGTCCTTGACGGTGCCCTCGACGTTGCCGCCGTTGGCCGCCGCCATGTCGACGATGACGCTGCCGGACTTCATCGAGGCGACCATGTCGGCGGTGATGATGCGTGGCGCCGGCCGGCCCGGGATCAGGGCCGTGGTGATGATGATGTCGACGTCCTTGCACTGCTCGGCGTACAGCCGCGCCTCGCGGGCTTTGTAGTCGTCGTCCATCTCCTTGGCGTAGCCGGTGGCGGAGACCTCCGCGGCGGCCGGATCGACGTAGAGGTACTCGCCGCCGAGGGAGGCGACCTGGTCGGCGACCTCGGGACGGGGGTCGGTGGCCCGCACGATGGCGCCCAGTGATCCGGCGGCACCGATGGCGGCCAATCCGGCCACGCCGGCGCCCACGACGAGCACCTTGGCGGGCGGCACCTTGCCGGCGGCGGTGACCTGGCCGGTGAAGAACCGGCCGAAGCGGTGTGCAGCCTCGACCACGGCCCGGTAACCGGCGATGTTCGCCATCGACGACAGCACGTCCAGGGACTGCGCGCGGGAGATACGGGGGACCGCATCCATGGCCAGCACGGTGATCGGACGGGTCGCGAGCTTGTCGACCAACTCCGGATTCAATGCCGGGGAGATGAGGCTGATCACCGTCGCGCCATCGCGGACAGCCGCGATCTCGGCGTCGTTCGGGGCGTTGACCTTGAACACCACGTCGGCGTCCCACGGCGAACCGATGCCGGCTCCGGCCGCGACATACGCGCTGTCGGCGAAACTTGACGCAGCACCCGCGCCGGCCTCGACCACCACCTCATAGCCGAGCTTGATCAACTGCTCGACAGTTTGCGGCGTAGCGGCTACCCGCGTCTCACCAGCCAGAGACTCGCGCGGAATCCCGATGATCATCGATTTCGGTCCGATCTGTTGGTTACTTGCAGGTAAGTGTCCCATCCGCGCACGGCGGAGCACCCTGGCCCCCCGTTGCCTGTGAGCAGCGTGCTTACCAGTCGCGCTGCTCCGGGTGTACGGCATCGGCCGGGTATTTCAGCGCAGGATTGTATTACGAGGTGAGCAGGCAGAAATTAGCGACCGCTGTGCAACTCGGGCTCGGCGCTGCGAAGTGGCTCCGTTTTAGCTGTGCGTTGTCGCGACGGCTACGACGAAGCACGCCGAAATCGCGTCGCTCCGTCGCAATGACCGTGGGTGACTACACCGGGGGATAGGCCGGGGGCGGGTATACGCCGCGGATGCCCCACGGGACCCAGTTGAAGAAGTACTCGATCTCGTCGCTCGCGTCGTAATCCGGACTCGGATCCATCAGTTCCTCCCAACGAGACGCTTGTCACGTGCGAGCTTAACTGGTGCCGCAACGATACGAGTGGGTGATCGGCAGTTGCCATGTCAAGGCATAGACTGGCCAACCAGTTGATTGGGTCCCGGGCCCCACGTCCGTATGCATAGAGTGAGCTGCCATGTCCACAGAGTCGTCGACAAAGGGATCGTCGCTGTCCGGGTCGAACGGCTCGTCCCGGCGCGAAGAACTGCTGGCGGTCGCCGCCAAGTTGTTCGCCGCCCGCGGGTACCACGGCACCCGCATGGACGACGTGGCCGACGCGGTCGGGCTCAACAAGGCGACGGTCTACCACTACTACGCCAGCAAGTCGCTGATTCTGTGGGACATCTACAAGACCACCGCCGACTTCACCGTCGCCGCACTGCACGACGACCCGACGGCCTCGGCGCGGGAAACGATCTTCAACTTCACCCGGAGGCTGCTGACCGGCATCGCCACCGACCTGGAAGCCGCAGCGGTGTACTTCCAGGAGGGCCCGTACATCACTGAATGGTTCACCGAGGAACAGGTCGCTTACATCCGGCAGGCGGAAACCTCTGTCTATGAGCACGTCCGCGATGTCATCGACCGGGGCATCGCCAGTGGCGAGTTCAACGACTGCGACTCGCATGTGCTCGCGCTGGGCTACATCGGGATGACCCTCGGCGCATACCGGTGGCTGCGGCCGCACGGTCGGCGTACGGCCTCCGAGATCGCCGTCGAATTCAGCACCGCGTTGTTGCGGGGGCTGATCCGTGACGAGACCATCCGCACCGAGGATCCCCTGGGTGGCGGCGCACACCATTGACCGTTGCGCACGAGAGGTGAGTACGACCCGATGAAATCTCTGCTGCTGTCCCGCCGTGATCTGGACTTCCTGCTGTACGAGTGGCTCAGGGTCGACGAATTGACCGCGCGCCCGCGGTTCGCCGACCATTCGCGCGAAACTTTCGACGGGGTGCTGGACCTCAGTGAGCAACTGGCCGAGCGCTACTTCGCGTCGCACAACAAGAAGAGCGACGCCAACGAGCCCACCTTCGACGGTGACAAAGTGACGATGATCCCGGAGGTCAAAGAGGCCTGGGATGCCTTCGTCGCAGCCGACCTGATCGGCATGTCGATGGACGCGTCGGTGGGCGGGGCGCAACTGCCCGCGGTGGTGGCGCAGGCCGCATTCGCCTGGATCGCCGCGGCCAACGTGTCGACGTCCGGATACCTGATGCTGACCATCGCCAATGCCAACCTGGTGACCAAGTTCGGGACCGCCGAGCAGATCGAAACTTTCGTCAAACCCATGCTGGCCGGCCGCTTTTCGGGCACCATGGCGCTCTCGGAGACCCAGGCCGGATCGTCGCTGGCCGATGTCGCGACCCGGGCCGAACTGCAGGACGACGGCAATTACCGGCTCTTCGGCTCGAAGATGTGGATTTCCGGTGCCGAACACGAACTGACCGACAACATCGTCAACCTGGTGTTGGCCAAGATTCCCGGCGGACCGGCCGGCACCAAGGGCATCTCGCTGTTCATCGTGCCCAAGTTCCTGGTGACCGACGACGGGTCGATCGGCGAGCGCAACGACGTCGCAATCGCCGGGCTGAACCACAAGATGGGCCAGCGTGGGGTGACCAATACCGTGCTGAATTTCGGTGATACGCAATTCAATCCGGGCGGTAAGGCCGGCGCGGTGGGTTACCTGGTCGGCGAACCGCACCGTGGCATCGTCTACATGTTCCAGATGATGAACGAGGCCCGGCTGGCCGTCGGCATGGGTGCGGTGGCATTGGGTTACACCGGATACCTCAAGTCGCTGCGGTACGCCCGTGAGCGCCCGCAGGGCCGCCCGCTGGCCGTCAAGGATCCGGCGACGCCGCAGGTGCCGATCGTCGAGCATCCGGATGTTCGACGAATGTTGTTGGCGCAGAAGGCATATGCCGAAGGCGGCATGGCGTTGGGCCTGTATTGCGCCAGGCTGGCGGACCTGCAGCACAGTGCGCAGTCGGACACCGAGGCCGACCGGGTCGGGCTGCTGTTGGACATTCTGACCCCGATCGCCAAGAGTTGGCCGTCGCAGTGGTGCCTGGAAGCCAACAATCTGGCCATCCAGGTGCACGGCGGTTACGGCTATACCCGTGAATATGACGTCGAGCAGCACTACCGCGACAACCGCCTGAACCCGATTCACGAGGGCACGAACGGTATCCAGAGCCTGGACCTGCTGGGCCGCAAGGTGACTCAGCGGGACGGGGCCAGTCTGGCGGTGTTGGGCGGAGCCATCGCGGCCACCCTCGATGCGGCCGGTGCGCTCGGTGGGGAGACGGCAGAACTGGGGGCCGCACTCGACGCGTCGTGGCAGCGCCTGGTTGCGGTGACGGCCGGCATGTTCGGCTCGGGTGACATTCCCGCGGTCATGGCCAACAGTCACGTCTACCTGGAAGCATTCGGGCACATCGTGGTGTCCTGGTTGTGGCTGGAGCAGTTCGTCGCGGCCCACGGCAAGGCCGGAGACTTCTACGACGGCAAGCGGCAGACGGCCCGGTACTTCTTCCGGTTCGAACTGCCCAAGACCGCACCGCAATTGGACCTGCTGGCCAGCCTGGACCGCACCACGCTGGAGATGCAGGACGGCTGGTTCTAAAACTGCACGATCTGGCGCACCGCATGGCCGTCGGCCAGGCGATCCATGCCGGCATTGATGTCGTCGAGTGAAATCGACTCGGAAACCAGCGCTTCCACCGGCAACCGGCCCGTTCGCCACAGTTCGACGAAACGGGGAATGTCGCGCGCTGGTACCGCGGAGCCGAGGTAGCTGCCGATCAGGGATCGTCCTTCGGCCACCAATGCCAACGGCGACAGGGTGATTCGAGCCTCCGGGTGCGGTAGGCCGACGGTGATGGTCGTGCCGCCCGGCGCGGTCAGTGCAATCGCGGTTTCCAGCGCGGCGGTATGGCCCACCGCCTCGATCACCACCTCGGCCTTGATGTCGGCGGCCTGCTCCGGGGTGTAGGCGGCATGGGCGCCCAGTACCAGGGCCCGGCCGAGCTTGTCGGCCAACCGATCTATTGCGATGACCTGAACGTCGTCGTGCGCCAGTGCGGTGAGCATGGCGGCCATGCCGACCCCGCCCATGCCCACGATCGCCACCGTCTGCCCGGCTTTGGGGTGGCCGGCGTTGAGCACCGCGCCGCCGCCGGTCAACACCGCACACCCGAGCAACGACGCCACGACCGCCGGTACATCGGCGTCAACCGGCACCACCGAGCGCCGGTCCACCACCGCGTGGGTGGCGAATGCAGACACCCCGAGATGATGCAGAACCGGTGTGCCACTTCGGGATAACCGAGTAGAACCGCTGAGCAGGGTGCCCGCGCCATTGGCCGCGCTGCCGGGGATGCAGGGCGCCAGGCCATCCGTCGCGCACGACCGGCACTGGCCGCAGCGCGGCAGGAACGTCATGACGACCCGTTGCCCGACGCGCAAATCCGAACTGCCGCCGACCTGTTCGACGATGCCGGCGGCTTCGTGGCCGAGCAGCATCGGCACCGGCCGCACCCGGTTACCGTCCACCACGGACAGATCGGAGTGGCACAGTCCGGCGGCCTCGATCCGGACCAGCAGCTCGCCGTCCCCTGGCTCGGCCAGATCGAGTTCGGTGACGGACAGCGGTCGCGACTCGGCGTATGGGCGGTTCCGCCCGATCTGCTCGAGCACGGCGCCACGAATCTTCATCGCCCCAGCCTGACAGACTGGCGGGCATGGAGCGGACCCAGACGGCGCCGACGGCCGCCGACTTCCCCGTGCACTGGCCTGTGCAGACCCGGTGGACTGACAACGACATGTTCGGTCACCTCAACAACGCTGTCTACTACGAGCTGTTCGATACCGCGATCAACGCCTGGATCGGCACCACCTGTGGGGTCGATCCGATGGCCGCGTCGTGGCTCGGGGTGGTGGCGGAATCGGGCTGCCGGTACTTCGCCGAGCTGAAGTTCCCGTCGCAGCTGGTGGTCGGGCTGGCCGTCACCCGGCTGGGCAACAGCAGCGTGACCTACCGGACCGGGCTGTGGGCCGAAGAAGCGGACGTCGCCGCGGTCGGCTCCTGGGTACACGTCTACGTCGACCGCGACACCCGCCGTCCGGTGCCCATCCCAGCCCCGATTCGCGAACTGCTGGCCACCGCGGTTGTCGGCTGACGTGCGGGCGGCGTCGGCAGGCCGCAGATCGGCGCTCGATATGCTCGAGCCCATGCCGATCGTGAGCAAGACTGTCGAGGTCTCCGCACCAGCAGCGCACATCCTGGCGATCGTCGCCGACTTCGAGGCCTACCCGGAGTGGAACGAAGAGGCCACCGGGGCGTGGGTGCTGCACCGCTACGACGACGGCCGGCCCAGCCAGCTGCGCCTGGACACCAAGATTCAGGGCCAGGAGGGCACCTTCATCCAGGCCGTCTACTACCCGGGTGACAACCAGATCCAGACGGTGATGCAGCAGGGACCGCTGTTCTCCAAGCAGGAGCAGATGTTCTCCGCCGTGGAGGTCGGCCTCACCACACTGCTCACTGTGGATATGGACGTCGAGGTGACGCTGCCCATCCCCGCAGTAATGGTCAAGAAGGTCGCCAGCGACGCACTCGAGCACCTGGCTGCCAACCTGAAGACCCGCGCCGAACAGCTCGCATCGAGCTAAACGGGGCTAGCCCCAATACCGTTTAGTTAAGGTTACATGGGTGTAGTTTGTGGGGTATGCCTCGTGCGGGTTGGCGTAAGCCTGAGTCGGATCGCCGGTTGTCGGATTTGGTGTCGGTGGGTGTGTTGACGCGGGTGTTCCCGC
>JARLGS010000149.1 GCA_031292695.1 Mycobacterium sp.
ACAACGGGCAGGTGACTTTTTCGAGCGCCGGGACGCGCCTTGTAACCGGCAATCTCAACAACAACACGGGCGGTACCGTGTCGGTGAACACTGATGGTACGACGGCGCAGGTAACGGGCCTGTTCACCAATAGTGGCCGTGTCTCCATCGGTTCAAGCGAAACGTTGAATGCGAATGGTGGATATACGCAAAACGGCGGTTCCACGGATGTGCACGGAACGCTCAACACCAGCACGTTCACCCAGACGGGCGGTACGACCACGGTCGAGAGTGGCGGAACGATGGGCGGATCAGGCGCGGTCGTGAACGTGAGTGGCGGCAACCTTCAAGGCGCAGGAACGCTGCAAGGCGCGGGCAGAGCCACCATCAACGGTGCGGTCACGGTGAGTGGCAACGCCACCATTACTCCTGGCTCGTTAAGTGGGGGCATTCCTGGCACCCTGACCATCAATGGGACCTACGCGCAGACTGGCGGCACGTTCAACGAGCTGATCGGCAGCACATCGAACTACGGTGTTCTGAATGTCAACGGCGCTGCCGCCCTGTCGTCGTCAAATGCGGCCCTGAACATTACGCTTGCGAGCGGATTCACGCCGGTCGTGGGTGACACATTCCAGATTCTGGATTCTACCGGGCTTACGGGCAGTTTCGCGCACTTGGGCACGTTTGAGCTGGATAATTACAACTGGTCGCTGACCTATCAGAACAATGACGCGGTTCTCTCGATCGTGTCAGCCGTGAGCGGGGCGACCAACCGGGCATCCCCGGTGATCAACAACAGCCCGATCAGCTTGGGTAACGTTCGGGTCGGCAGTACCTCACCCACGGCCTACGTGAGCGTCACCAACCAGGCGACCACGTCGCCGCAGGCGGCGCTCAATGCCAGCATCAGCGGCAACGGCCTGATCACTGCCAGTGGCTCGTTCAACCTGCTCGCCCCCGGCTCGACCAACAGCAACACCCTGCAGGTGGGCATGAACACCGGCACCGCCGGCGCGATCAACGGCAGGGCCACCATTGCCCTGGTGTCCGACGCCAGTAACATCGGGGGTTGCGCACCCAACTGCCAGTTGACCCTGGCCTCGCAGAACGTCACTGTCACTGGCGGGGTGTATCTCCAGGCGCAGCCGACGACATTGCCGACGACGGTGGCATTGGGGAACTATCACGTGGGGGCGGGCCCGGTGAGCCATGTGGTCGGGATCACGAACACGTCGCTGGCCCCGGTGGGGTATCAGGAAGGGCTCGATGTGACGGCGGGGGCGACAAGCACGGGGGTGACGCTCGGTGGTGGGGCGACCAATCTCGCGGCAGGTATCTCGACGAACCTGACGGTGGGTCTGACTGGCACGCAGGCGGGCAACGTCACGGGCACGGCGACGGTGGGCCTGGCCTCGGACGGCACGATCGATGGCCTCTCGAACCTCACGCTGACGTCGCAGACGATGAACGTGACGGGCACCGGCTACAACCTGGCGGCAGGCAACACGACCCCGAGCCCGATCACGATTGCGAACCAGCGCATCGGTGGGGCGAACACCCAGGTGTTGACCGTCACCAACGCCGCGCCCTTGGGCAGCTACACGGAAGGCCTCGATGCCAGCTTCGGCACGAATGGCGGCAGTGCGACCAACAACGGGGGGGCGATCAGTCTATTGGGCGGGGGCGCCAGCAACGCGGCTGCCATGAGCGTGGGGGTGGATACGGTCAGTGCCGGGGCCAAGAACGGCAGCGTGACGCTCAACTATGTCTCTGACGGCAGTGGCAGCAGCGGACTGGGGACAACGAGCCTCGGTTCACAAGTGATCAATGTCTCGGGCAACGTCTATTTGGAGGCATCCGGCAACGCCTCCTCGCCGGTGCAAGTGGCCAACCAGCGCATCGGTGGCAGCAACACTGCGGTCGTGACGGTGGCCAACAGTGCGACCGGCCCGGCCGGTTACGTCGAAGACCTCAATGTCAGCGTTGGAAGTTCGGGCGCACAGGCCACGGGCAGCGGCAGCATCAGCAACATACTGGCTGGCACCAATAGCGCTGCGACCGGGACAGGCGCCATCCTGGCCAGTGTCGACACCAGTTCCGCCGGCGCCAAGAGTGGCACGGTCACGCTGACCTACCAGACTGCCGGTGCCGTCAACGGCGTCAGCAACGGTCTCGGTGTGGCGGGTGTGGGCAGCCAGGGGGTTACGGTCACGGGCAACGTCTATCAGGCAGCGGTGGGCCAGCTCAACACGGCCCCGCTGAACGTGGGAATCGTGCATGTGGGCGATACCGTTCAGCAGACCCTGTCGATCAGCAACATCGCCAGCGGCCCGGCCGGCTTCGTCGAGGACCTCAACTCGAGCTTCGGCAGCAGTTCGGGTACCGGCGCCGGCGCGATCTCTGGTGCCGGCGCCCTAAACGGAATCACCGCCGGCAAAGGCAGCGCAGGCGCTAACGGCACGATGACGGTCAACGTCAACACCTCGGCAGCCGAAACCATTAATGGGGCCATTGGCATC
>JARLGS010000150.1 GCA_031292695.1 Mycobacterium sp.
CAGTCGTTTTGTGTGGGGGCGGGGGCCGCCCGGGGGGCCATCCCGACAATCGGGGGCCCGCCCCGGGGGGCGCGGCCCCCACCACTGGTGTTCGGTTGTGACGTGCTGGGTGCGATCAGCTCGCGTAGGCCCGCAGCCGCTCGGCACGTTCGCCGTTGCGGAGCTTGGACATCACCTCACGCTCGATCTGCCGGACGCGCTCGCGCGACAGACCGAACAGCTTGCCGATCTGATCCAGGGTGCGGGGCTGGCCGTCGTCGAGGCCGAACCGCAGCCGGATCACCTGCTGCTCACGCTCATCCAACGTGGCGAGCACGTGGCGAATGTCGGTGTGCAGCAGCTCGGAGATGACGGCGTTTTCGGCCGACATCGCCTCGGAGTCCTCAATGAAGTCCCCTAGCGGAGCTTCTTCGTCGGTCCCCACCGGCATGTCCAGGCTCACCGGATCGCGGCTGTGCTCCAGCAGATCGTTGATCTTCTCGACCGGGATGCCCGACTCTTCGGCGAGCTCTTCGTCGGTGGCCTCGCGGCCCAGGTTCTGGTGCATCTCGCGCTTGATCCGCGCCAGCTTGTTGACCTGCTCGACGAGGTGGACCGGAAGCCGGATGGTGCGGCTCTGATCGGCCATACCGCGGGTGATCGCCTGACGGATCCACCAGGTGGCGTAGGTGGAGAACTTGAATCCCTTGGCGTAGTCGAACTTCTCCATCGCCCGGATCAGACCCAGGTTGCCTTCCTGGATGAGGTCCAGCAGCGGCATGCCGCGGCCGGTGTACCGCTTGGCCAGCGAGACTACGAGCCGAAGGTTGGCCTCCAATAGGTGGCGACGTGCCGCTTCACCGTCCCGGACGATGGCGGCCAGATCACGCTTGCGGTTGTCGCCCAGCCGCTTCTTGGTCTCCAACAGGTGGGCCGCGTACAGGCCTGCCTCGATCCGCTTGGCCAGCTCCACCTCGTCCTCGGCGTTGAGTAGGGCGGTCTTTCCGATGCCGTTCAGATATACGCGTACCAAGTCCGCGGCGGGACTCTGGGCGTCAAGATCGGAATCGATGCGGCTTGTGGTGGCTTTTGCCATTGCGGCCTCCTACTCGGCTCGAGATGTCACTCCGTTCAACGCCGAAGCAGGAGTAGAAGTTCCCGAAGCCCGGTCCGCGCATGCCCTCTGACCTGCGGTTTTGCCCGGTCGACCTGAGAATGTCCTTAGAAAGGGGAAAGAAGTCGCTCAGGGTGCAGATCGGGGTAGCACTCAGGGCTCGGTATCGCCGTCGATGACGGGGTGCCCCTCTTGCAATGCCGGGCGCTCGGTGCTCGGCACTGCGCGGGCCTGCCGCGCCGCGTCGTAGCGGCGTGGTTCCTCGGCGGTGCGCGGCGGCCGGTCGTTGGCGATCAATACAGCGATCCAGGGCAGCGGAATCGAGCCGATCAGGATGGCCAGGGAGATCAAACCGTTGTGCCAGATGCTGTAGGCCAGGGCGGCCAAGAGCAGCGCTGGAATCCGGAACGACATGATGGTCAGATAGCGGCGGACGCGTGCGCGATGCTGTTCCTCGTAGGCGGGTGCTGCACGAGTGATGAGGACCGGCCGACCGTCGTCGTCGAAACTCAGCTCAGGGCCGTGTTTCATCCTTCTACTGTCCCACATCTGGTTCGATGCCGCCCCAGCCGGTTCGCCGGAGGTGCCACAATGAATGGCATGCAGACCGACACCCTCGAGCGCACCGACACCGACGAACGCGTTGACGACGGTACGGACGACGACGCGCCCAAGTATTTCCACTATGTCAAGAAGGACAAGATCGCCGAGAGCGCCGTCATGGGGACCCATGTCGTCGCGCTGTGCGGCGAGGTGTTCCCGGTGACCAAGTCGCCCAAGCCCGGCTCGCCGGTGTGCCCGGATTGCAAGCGCATCTACGAGCAGATGAACAAATAGTCGCCCGACCCGTCAGGCCTGCGGTCCCGGCTGATCGCCGGTCAGCGTCTCGGCCTTTTCTGCCAGCCATTCGCGCAGGCGTCGGGCGTGGGTGTCCGGCGCCGGCCACTCCTCCTGGATCGCCGCATTGAGTTCGGCGCCAAGCATGATCGCGAAGCCCAGCGCGAAGGCGAACAGCAGGAACGCGATGGGTGTCGCCAGTGCTCCGTAGGTATAGCCGGTAGCGGTGATCCACGTCAGATAGATCCGTAGGCCGACAGTCGCCACCACGAACACCGCGGTGGCCAGCACCGCGCCGAACAGCAGCCGATGGGTCGGCAGGGGTTTGGGCAACGAAACCCGGTAGAGCACGGTCACGGCCAGCACGATCCCCAGCAGCAGCACCGGCCAGTACCCGTACTTCATTGCGTTGGACCAGGTTTCGGGGATGTGCTGGGCGATCTTCATGGGTCCGATGGTGACCACTGGCGCGGTCGCGATGACGAACAGCAGCATCACCAGATACAGCCCAAGCGCGTAGAACCGCTGCCGCACGGGATGGCGCAGCGGCGTCTGGTCATGCGCCTCGACAACGGAATCGACAAAGGCCGAAATGGCCGACGAGCCGGCCCACAGCGAGATGACGAACCCGAGGGACACCACCTCTCCGCGGGCGCCGACCGCGATGTCGCGGACGGTCGGCTGAATGATCTCGGTGATCACGTTCTGCGAGAAGAAGCTTTTAGCCGTCCCGATCAGCTGTTCCTGGATCATCGGCAATGTCTCCGGACCGAACAGCGGGGCCACGTACGCCAAGCTGCCCAGCATCCCGAGCAGCAATGGCGGCAGAGACAACGCCGACCAGAAGGCCGCCTGGGCCGACTCCGCGAAAATCGAGTCGTCCCAGCTCTTGGACAAAGCTCGCCGGGAGATTCGCCAGATGTGATGGCGTGACGGTTTGATGGGCTGGGTCTGGTCGTTCATGACCAGACCAGCATTACCGACGCGACGCCATCAGTACCGTATTGCGGCTCCCGGCGGGTCACTCAGTCTTCGCTGTTGCTGACCTCGATCACAGCGGCGAGCGCAACCAGCTTGGATTCGTGCTCGTTGGCATGGTGTTGGCAGAAAAGCAATTCGGCACCCGACGGCAGCGTCGCGCGGACGCGGGCGGCAGCACCGCACCGGTCACAGCGATCTGCACGGGTCAGTGCGGGGCCGGTCAGAGTTGCGTTCATGGCTCCTCCTTCTGCTCGTCGCCGCCGAGGGCGCTTTGCCGGTTACACATCTCTACTCTCTCAGACGATTTTGATTTCAGCGTTGTTCCCCGGGCGTTCACGGGTGTGTCGTGTCTCACCTATCGCTCGAGTTGCCTTGACGGCAGGCTGGCCGGATGATCTCGTCGCCAACGATCCTCGTCCACCTCTGCGGTGAAACCGATTGGCAGCGCGCCCAACTCGACGGCGAGCTGCGGCCACCGTCGCTCCAGGACGTCGGGTTCGTCCATCTGTCGGCCCCCGAGCAGGTCCATCTGCCCGCGAACCGCCTCTACCGCGGCAGGACCGACCTGGTGCTCTTGCTCTGCGACCCCGCGCTGTTGGGTTCACCGGTTCGCTGGGAGCCGGGGGTTCCGACCGACCCAGCGGCGATGCGTTTTCCCCACCTGTACGGCGCGCTGCCGACTGCCGCGGTGAGGCGCGTCGCAGCGTACCGCCCGGGTCCCGATGGCGGCTTCGCCCCGCTGTCGGGAGATGGAGCCGCAGATATCGGGGAGTAGCGAACAGGTGAACAACCTGTCCGCTCATCGGGAAAGTGTTCTGAATCAGAATTGCCGGATCGGCCCTCGTTCTCCACGGAGAAGAGGGTCGATTTGTGTCAGCTTCCGGTCACGTAGGCATCGACCTCGATCTCGACCAGCAGGTCGGGCGCGATCAGCGCGGACACTTCAACCATGGTTGCAGCGGGCCGGATCTCGCCGAACACCTCGGCGTGCACGGCGCCCAATTCGCGCCAGCGGCTGATGTCGGTGACGTACATCCGGGTGCGGATCACATCGGACATCGACGCCCCGGCTTCGTGCAGTGCGATGGCAATGCGCCGGAAGGCTTCCCGCGCCTGGGCGGCCACTCCGTCACCCGGAGCGGTGGTGCCGGATACTGCGACCATCGGACCGATTCGTACCGCACGGGCATATCCGACCTCGTCCTCGAACGGCGAATCCGAGGACACCTGAACTCGCGATTCGGTCAAGACTGTTCACTCCCGGCGTTGAGCAACAGGTCCCTGGTGATTTCCATCTGGCCGACGTGTTGGGCGATGTCGTGCAGGATGTGTAGCAGTGCCCATTCGGGGCTCGCGGTGGCCAGCGCCTCAGTACGGGTGGTTCCGCCAAGGACGCCGTCGACGACCGATCGGTCCCGAATTCCCTCGGTAACTGCCACCTCCACCCACTCGGGGAGGCGCTGCTGCAGTGCGGTGAGTCGTTCCACCAGATCCTCGACCTGTCCGGTGGCTGTGAACTCAGCGGCTCGGTCCCGCGGGATGCGTTGTCCGGCAATGAAAGAACCGGCCCAGTAGTCGACGACGCCGATGCAATGGTTGACGATCGCGTAACAGCTGTTCGCACCGGGCAGGTCGGGCCGGCGGTTCGCCAGGTCGTCGCCGAGCACGGTGAGTATCCCGGCCATCGCGGTGAAACATTCGGACGACACCTCGAGCAGCGCCCGGGCCAGCGAGTTCTCAGAGGTTGGATTTGTGGACACGTAACTCCTTGTCGCAGAGCGAATTGCGGTTGGATCGGCGTCAATGGCGACGGCGTTCGGCGGGTCTGTCGCCATCCGTGATCGGGTCCACGGGTGCCAGCGCGATCAGCGCGGCGCGGCCGAACCGCGACCTGAACCGCGACGTGCACCGAGTGGTGATCATGGCAACCTTCCCTAGACGCGAAAGCCTTTCATATGCAGAGCTTTTCGTGCCAGCAGATTAATGCGGGTCGCAGCAGTGGGGGATCGGTGCAGGTCAATGACCGATTGGCCGGGCTGGAGTATCTGTTTGCGAATCCTGTGGTCGACGGTCTGACATGGGCGTAAAATTCGGCGGCTCGGTTGTTCAGATCTCTGCCCGAAAAGGGGAGGCTTCCATGCGAGGAAAACTTCTGCTGACCGCTGCTGCGGCGGCCCTAGTAACCGGGTCGCTCAGTGGTGTCGCCACTGCTCAAGCGGCCCAAAGCTCCAATGACACAACGACCTACAGTCCCACGCCGACGACGATCGTGCGGCCCCTGGACTGCGAGGGCACCACCGGTGCCTATGGCTGCGGCCCGGGGTGGCACTGGAACGGCAACAGGTGCGTGCTCTGCTAACTCGCTGAGCCAGACGCAAAACTGCCCCGAAACAGTAGTTTCGGGACAGTTTTGCGTCTGTTCGCGGGTGAACCTTCGACATCTAGTCCAGGTAGTCGCGCAGGACCTGAGAGCGGCTCGGGTGGCGCAGCTTGCTCATGGTCTTGGACTCGATCTGGCGGATGCGCTCACGCGTCACGCCGTAGACCTGGCCGATTTCGTCCAGAGTCCGGGGCTGGCCGTCGGTGAGTCCGAAGCGCAGCCGGACCACGCCCGCCTCGCGCTCGGAGAGCGTCTCCAGCACCGACTGCAGCTGATCCTGCAGCAGCGTGAAGCTCACCGCGTCGACCGCAACGACCGCTTCGGAATCCTCGATGAAGTCACCGAGCTGCGAGTCACCCTCGTCACCGATGGTCTGGTCCAGCGAGATCGGCTCACGCGCGTACTGCTGGATTTCCAGCACCTTCTCCGGCGTGATGTCCATTTCCTTGGCCAGCTCTTCAGGCGTGGGTTCGCGACCCAGATCCTGCAGCAGCTCGCGCTGGATGCGACCCAGCTTGTTGATCACCTCGACCATGTGCACCGGGATGCGGATGGTGCGGGCCTGGTCGGCCATGGCGCGGGTGATGGCCTGCCGGATCCACCAGGTGGCGTAGGTGGAGAACTTGTAGCCCTTGGTGTAGTCGAACTTCTCGACCGCACGGATCAGGCCCAGGTTGCCCTCCTGGATCAGGTCCAGGAACGCCATGCCACGTCCGGTGTAGCGCTTGGCGAGCGACACCACCAGACGGAGGTTGGCCTCCAGCAGGTGGTTCTTGGCGCGGTCGCCGTCGCGGCAGATCCACTGCATGTCGCGGCGCTGCGCGGCCGGCAGCTTCTCGCCCTTCTCCAGCAGCTCTGACATCAGCTGGGTGGCGTACAAACCGGCCTCGATGCGCTTGGCGAGTTCGACCTCCTCCTCGGCGTTGAGCAGCGCGACCTTGCCGATCTGCTTGAGGTAGGCACGCACGGAGTCCGCGGACGCGGTGAGCTCGGCGTCCTTGCGGGCCTGGCGTAGCGCCTCGGATTCCTCTTCGTCCCAGACGAAATCGCCGGACGCCTTGTCCTTCTCGGACGGCTCTCCGGCGTCGCCAGACTCCTCGGCGCCGGCAGCCTTCGGCGCGACAACCTTGACGCCGTCCGCGGTGGCTTCGCCGTCGGTCTCGGCGTCCGCATCGTCGGATTCCTCGTCGTCATCGTCACTGGCGTCGTCATCGCTGTCGATGTCGTCGAGTTCCAGATCGGCGACATCGACCTCCAGCTCATCGCCGGGCTCAGCACTGAGATCGTCGACTTCGGTGACGTCCTCGGTACCGACGCCGTCCTCGGGCTTGGCCGAATCGGCGGCTTTGCGCGGGGCCTTCTTGGCGGGGGCCTTCTTGGCGGGGGCCTTCGCTGCACGCTTGGCCGGCGCCGCCTTGGCGGCGGCCTTCTTCGCGGGGGCTTTGGTGGTGCGCTTCACCGGCTCGTCGGTTGTCTCGCTGGCTTTGGTCGCTACCACGGCCACCCTTTCGGTCATTCGTACATTCGGTGGCGTGGGCGTGCACCACCGAAAAGCGTCGGCTGTCGAATCTTGGCGTCGATCTTCGATCGGATGTTCGCCGCTATCCGTTCAGGCGGCCGCCGTTGACCATTGTAACGACAAGGTGGCCAGTTGCTGTATCAGCGGCAGGTGTCGGAGCGTTGCCCCGTCGCTAGTGGTGATGCCCGGCACCGTCGGCGGCCATCGCGGCACCGACGATGCCGGCCGAATTCTGCAAGGTCGCGGCGACGACCGGGGTGCGGTTCTTCAGCAGGGGCACCCAGTTGTCGGCCTTTTTGCTGATGCCCCCGCCGACGATGAACAGATCCGGCCAGATGGTGTTCTCGATGGCCACCAGCACCTTGGTGACCTCCTCGGTCCAGCGCTCGTAGGACCAGCCCTTGCGCTCTTTGACCGACGACGCGGCCCGGTGCTCGGCCTCTTTGCCGTCGACCTCGATGTGTCCGAACTCGGTGTTGGGCACCAGCACGCCCTCGTAGAGCAGCGCCGAGCCGATGCCGGTGCCGAACGTCAGCAAGGCGACCACGCCCTCCACGTCCCGGCCCGCGCCGAACTTCTCCTCGGCCAGTCCGGCGGCGTCCGCGTCGTTCAGGACCGTGACGTGCTGGCCGTCCAACCGCGAGGCGAACATGTCCCGCACGTTGGTCCCGATCCAGCTCTTGTCGACGTTGGCCGCGGTGCGCACGATGCCGTCAGTCACCACGCCCGGGTAAGTGACACCCAGCGGCCCGGTCCAGTTGAACTCGCGGACCACGGCGGCAACCGTTTCGGCGACGGCGTCGGGGGTGGCCGGCTGCGGCGTCGGCAGCCGGAAGCGCTCGCCGATCAGCTCGCCGGTGTCTAGGTCGACGATCCCGCCCTTGACACCGCTGCCGCCCACGTCGATTCCCAGCGCCCGATGCTGCGAAGCGTCCGAACTTGTCGCTGAGGTGGGCGTTTCGGTCATCTGCACTCCTTCGAGCGGACAGGCGGACAGGGCGCGATGCACACCTTAACCGGCTGTGCTGCGATAGGGGCCATGACCGCACTCGAATCAGACCGCGACGACGCACCCGGTGCGCTGCGAGCGCTTGCCGGGCAGCTCGCGACCGAGGCGGCCGAATTCGTACGCCGGCGTCGGCAGGAGGTCTTTGTGGACGCGCCGGCAGCCGCGGGCGCGGTGCGGACGAAGACCAGTCCGACTGATCCGGTGACTGTCGTGGACACCGAGACCGAACGGTTGCTCCGCGATCGGCTGGCCGAGCTCCGGCCGGGTGACGCGATCCTGGGCGAGGAGGAAGGCGGCGCGGTGCGGGCTCCGGCCGGCCGGCCCGTGTGGGTGCTCGACCCCATCGATGGCACGGTGAACTTCATGTACGGCATCGGTGCCTACGCCGTGTCGGTCGGGGTTCAGGTCGACGGCGTGTCGGTGGCCGGTGCGGTGGCGAATGTTGCGACTGGCGAGGTGTTCTCGGCCGCGCTCGGTCACGGGGCGGTGCTGACCCGCGACGGGGGGTCAACGGCATTGCGCTGCAACACCATCGACGAGCTGCCGATGGCTCTGGTCGGTACCGGGTTCGCCTACGGGCGGGACCGGCGCCGCGTACAGGCCGCTGCGGTGGCCGAACTGCTGGCCGAGGTGCGCGACATCCGGCGCGTCGGGTCCTGCGCCCTGGATCTGTGCATGGTCGCGGCCGGGCGGCTGGATGCTTACTTCGAATCCGGTGTCCACGTGTGGGATTGGGCCGCCGGTGCGTTGGTCGCGGCCGAAGCGGGTGCCGTGGTCCGGCTGCCGGAACCCAGCTCCGGTACCACCGATTCAGCCGACGACCTGATCGTCGCGGCGGCACCGGGCGTCGCTGGCGCTCTGGCCGACCAGCTGGCGCGAGTCGGGTACCGCTAGTCAGGTGCGGCTAGCAGGTCCCACTGTGGATCTTCGGCAGCAGCGAGGTGTCCGCCGGCTGGGTGGCGTCCGGCTTCAGGCTGGCCAGCATGGCCTCGATGTCGTCGCTGTGGCCGAGCTCGGTGAATTCCGTGCCGATCGCCAGATCGACTGTGTCGTCGGGCCTTTGGTCCTGGAACAGCTGGGTGCAGGGTGCGACGAGCCACAGTGCGGCCGCTGCGGCCTTGCCGGCCGGCCCGAAACGAATCTCACCCTGGCATTCCATCTTGGTGTTCGCGTACACGGGGTCGTTGCTGGCCACCGGCTGGGCGAAACCGAGGTCGCGTAGCTCCCCGGCGACCTCGCTGGCCTGACCGCCCTGGCCGCTGGCATTGAGCACCCGAATCTTGGTGTCGGCGAGTTTGGCCGGCACCACGTTGACCATCGATGCCTGAGACACCTCCTCGCCGAGTTTCGGCTGGTTCGGGTCGGTGGGCGCAGACGGGGGATTGCAGGTGATCGCCTGGTGGATTTCGGCGGGCTGGTTGGCGACCACCAGCCAGGCGATCAGCGCCGCCACGGCCAGGACCGCGAACAGGACTGCGCCGGGCACGTAGTTGCGGCGGCGGAACGGCCGGCCGTGCTTATCGAAGGCCGTGCCATCGGTGATTTGAGCGACCACATGTGCACTGTAGATGCTCCCTGCCCAGGGGATTACCCGGCGTCGACACCGTCTGTGATGTAAATCACATAGAATCTGTGCGCCTTCCGGGCACGAATCATTTGGCGGAAGCGTTCGACGCTGGTACAAAGCTCTGCTGCAAGGTAACGGAGGGGAAGACTATGGCTACCGATTACGACGCCCCGAGGCGTTCCGAGAGTGACGAGGTTTCCGAGGACTCGCTGGAGGAACTGAAAGCACGACGCAATGAGGCGCAGTCCGCAGTCGTCGACGTCGACGAGACTGACTCGGCGGAGAACTTCGAGCTGCCCGGCGCCGACCTGTCCGGTGAGGAACTGTCGGTCAGGGTCGTGCCGAAGCAGGCCGACGAGTTCACCTGTTCGAGCTGCTTCCTGGTGCATCACCGCAGTCGTCTTGCCAGCGAGAAGAACGGCGTGATGATCTGCACCGATTGCGCCGCGTAGGGCCAGCAGAACCGGACGCCGAGTGGCCGGGGGTCCCCACCTTTCCCTTGCAAATTGGGGAAACCCCCCCAACCCGGCAAAAAACAAAAGTTCGCCCGCACCAACCCCTAACCGGGGGGGAAAAAAAAC
>JARLGS010000151.1 GCA_031292695.1 Mycobacterium sp.
ATATCGGCTTGCCGAAGATGGACGGCATCTCGGTGCTGGAATCGTGGCGGCGCGCCGGCCGCGCCATGCCGGTTCTCATCCTCACGGCGCGCGATCGCTGGAGCGACAAGGTGCAGGGTTTCGACGCCGGCGCAGACGACTATGTGGCGAAGCCGTTGCACCTCGAGGAAATCCTGGCCCGGATCCGCGCGCTGTTGCGGCGCTCGACCGGCCATGCCCAGTCCGAACTGACCTGCGGCCCGGTTTCGCTGGATACCCGCACCGGCCGGGTCAGCGTATCCGGCAATCCGATCAAGATGACCTCGCACGAGTATCGGCTGCTTGCCTATCTGATGCACCATACCGGGCGCGTGGTGTCGCGCACCGAACTGGTCGAGCACCTCTATGACCAGGATTTCGACCGCGACTCCAACACCATCGAAGTGTTCGTCGGCCGCATCCGCAAGAAGCTGGACGTCGATATCATCCAGACCGTGCGGGGACTTGGCTATCTGCTGACGCCGCCATCGCCGGGTACTTGATCAGCGGTGTTGATCTGCCACCTGGCCCTGTGCTCTGGTTCGAGCGTGACCCTTTCTGAGGACCGGTATCCATCCATCGGGACTCGGCCCGTGTGGGTGATTTTCGGGATCAAGACCTGATGCGCGGCAGTTCGCTTGCCACCCGGCTGTTTCTGTCCGCGACCGCGTGGGTGGTGGTGATTCTGGTGATCACCGGCGTCGTGTTGTCGTCGGTATACCGCGATGCCACCGAGCGCGCCTTCGATCGCCGCCTCAATCTTTATCTGCGGACCCTGGTCGCCGAAGTGGCAACGCCGGACGAGCCGCCTGACCATCAATTCCAGTCACTCGGCGAGCCGTTGTTCGAACTGCCGCTGTCCGGCTGGTACTGGCAGATCACCCGTACCGATTCCGACAAGGCCGAAGTGCGCGCGTCGCGCTCGCTGTGGGACAAGAAATTGCCGAAGCTCGAAGACCATGGTGCGGATCTGACCGCGGCCGGCATTCGCCTCGGCTATGTCGAGGGTCCCGAGGGGCAGAGCCTGCGGATGGTGGAGAGGCCAGTCGATCTCGGTGTCGACGGCAAGTTTCTGGTCAATGTGGCCGGCGACGCCTCGGAGATTTTCGATGAAACGCGCAACTTCGACTATTACCTCGGCGGTACATTCGC
>JARLGS010000012.1 GCA_031292695.1 Mycobacterium sp.
ACAATGTCACCACAAGCTGACGCCTCCAGATCGAGACGGGGTAGTAGGGCAGTCGACCGGCCGCACGACTGGTGGCCCGGCTTCAACGACCCGGCTTCAACTAGCCGACGTCAACTACCCGACTTGGCGGTGCTCTTCTTGACTTTGGCTGCGGCCGGAGCCACTGCCGGCGAAGCGGCTGATGCTGCCACTGCCGGCGAAGCGGCTGATGCTGCCGGTGCCGACGGGATCGCCGATGCGCCCTGGGCCACGATGGGCCGGCACATCTCGATGGCCTTCTCGGTGTATACCCGGTAGCCGAAATCCGGGTTGTAGCCGTGGATTTCCGGGGTGTCGAGATCGCGGAGGAAAGTCAGGATCTCGCGACTGAACACCTGGCCAGGCACCAGCACCGGGAAGCCCGGCGGGTATGGCGTCACGAAGGTCGCCGACACCACGTCCAACCCGTTGTCCAGCTTCTCGAAAACCTCGTCGGTGGTTAGATATTCGCAGTTGGTGTCGTTGTAGGACAGGTAGAACGCCCGGCGCACATCGCCTTCCGGAGTCGGCTCGGACCCGTTGGCCCACGCCATGTCCCGGAAGACCGGGTGGAACCCGCTGAAGTTCGGCAGCGAGGTGGAGCTGCTGGTCAGCTTGCGCACCTTCTGCTCGAACCGGCCGCGCTCACCGAGTCCCATCTCGGAGACCGCCTCGTCGAGTTCGGTGGCAATCTTGACCAGCACCTCCACGAGGAACGCAACCGAACTGCGGGTGGTGCCGATATTGGTCATGAACAGCACGGTGTTTCGCGATGTTTTGTTGATCTGCACGCCGTGCCGATCCATCAGCTGCTCGCGTTTGAAGGTGTCGCCGTCGTACCCGGTGTGCCCGATCGACAGCGTGATCCGTGACGGGTCCAACACGAATTCGTCGTTGTCCCAGGCGGTCATCATGTTCCGCAGGCCGGAGCGCAGCGGTTGTTCGATGTGGCTGGCCCGGAACTCGTCGGGGATCAGGTCCGAGGTACGCAGGCACCGCATGTACTTGCTGAGCAGCGGGTGGTTGTCGATGGCGTCGCGCAACTGCATGGCGTTCTCGATCTGCCGCTGGACCAGTTCGACGCCCTCGAGGGCCACCTGGCGCCGGCCCAGATCGAGCGACGCCAGAATCTGGTAGTTGGGCGAGGTAGAGGTGTGGGCCATGTAGGCCTCGTGGAACGCCTCGGCGACCTTCTGCTCGAAGTCCTGATCGAAGACGTGGATCATCGAACCTTGGCGCAGCGAGGTCAGCGTCTTGTGCGTCGACTGCGAGGCGTACACCCGCACCCGCGCCTTCGCCGGGTCGGGGATCAGCCGGCGGTTGAGCAATTCCTCATCGGTGGGCGGCTTTTCGATGTCGGCCGTCAGCTGGTTCTGATAGGCGGCGAGGTACCCGGGGTCGGCCAGCTTCTCACGCAGCCGGCGCGCCGTCGCCATCGCGGTGCGGTGCCGGTAGACCGGGTGGAACCGGGCGAACGCGAACCATGCCTCGTCCCAGAGGAACACCAGATCCGGCTTGATGGCCAGGCATTCCTCCATCACCCGCTCGACGTCGTAGACGATGCCGTCGAACGTGCAGTTGGTCAGCGAGATCATCTTGACCCGGTCCAGCTTGCCGGCAGCCTTGAGCGCCAACAACTTTGACTTGACCTCCCGCAGTGGCACCGCGCCATACATGGTGTAGTCGGGCAGTGGGTAGGCCTCCAGGTAGATCACGTTGGCCCCGGCCATCATCATCCCGTAGTGGTGCGACTGGTGGCAGTTGCGATCCAGGAGCACGATGTCGCCGGGCGCCACCAGCGACTGGGTGACAATCTTGTTGGCCGTCGAGGTGCCGTTGGTGACGAAGTACGTGCGCCGCGAACCATAGGCTTCGGCCGCCAGCTGCTGGGCTTCGCGCAGCGGCCCGGTCGGCTCCAGTAGTGAGTCCAGCCCACCACAGGTGGCAGAGGTCTCGGCCATGAACACGTCCAGCCCGTAGAAGCTGACCATGTCTTTGATCCAGTGCGAGTTGACAATTGACTTGCCCTGGCTGATCGGCAGGGCGTGGAAGACCCCGGTGGGCCGGTGGCTGTACTGCTTGAGCGCACTGAAAAACGGTGTGCGGTAACGCTCGGAGACACCCTGCAGGATCGACAGGTGCAGTTCCAGCACGCCCTCGCGGGCGTGGAACACCCGGCGGAAGTGCGGGCCCAGCCGGCCGGCGATGTCCTCGACCTCGATCTCGGTCATCAGGTACAGGTCGAGTTCGGGCCGTAGATCCTGGATCGACGTGGCCAGGATTTGAGCGCGCTCATCCGGTGACTTGTGGTCCTCCAAGTCCGCGGACACTTTGGTGTCGACGAATTGTGCCAGCGCCGAGAGGTCCCGTTCGGACTGGTGGCTGAAGCGTCGCCTGATCACGGCCGCCTGCAGGTTGACGTTGAGCCGGGCGGCGATCAGCGCTTCGTCACCGCTGGCGACGACCACCAGCTCGTAGACGAACTCGTCGTCGGGCCGGCGCCAGCTGCGCACCTCGGCGCGCAGCGCCTGTTCCTGGGCCTCGCTCATCTTCTCGACGATCAACACCTCGAAGTACAGCTGCTCCTTCCGGCCGACCGGCTGCTGCTCCAGCGTGCGCGGGTCGATGGGGAACATGTCGGTGTCGTCCATGCCGGCGTTATCGACGTCGCCGGTGCGGTACGACTCGGTTGTCAGCGCCCGGTTGATCCGCGCGACCGCGGTGGCGAACTTGTCGTAGCTGCCGGCGCTGAACAGCCGCTGCACCTTGGCGAATTGCGGCGACCCGGGATAGGCCCAGTACGGCTCCAGCGGGGTCAGGGTGGCCAGCAGCTCGCGGCAGATGCCGATGTACTGATCCTTGAGTTCGCCGACGGTACTGGTGCGAGTCAGCCGATCAGCGGCCTCTTCGAGGCGGCACCAGGAGTCGCCCCGGAGTTGCCAGACGCTGTTGTACGCACGCGAGTTGTCAACCATTTCCAGCCTTTTCACAGGTGCCTTCGGTGAGACGGCATTGAAAGTTCAGCGTCTCATCGTCAGTAGCTGGTGTCAGGCGAACAGCTGGCGAACTCCGTGTACTTGCTGCGCGTACTTGCTGCGCGTACTTGCTGCGCCGAGATCGACGTTCGGGCCGTTTTCACTCGCACTTTCCGGCCCATTCGTCCGGTTCGGCGAGGGCTGGGCGCGCGAGGTAACCCGCTACTCCTGGAACCGGTATCCCATGCCGGTCTCGGTCAGCAGGTGCTTGGGGTGCGACGGGTCGACCTCCAGCTTGCGTCGCAGCTGGGCCAGGTACACCCGCAAGTAGTGGGTTTCCTTGGCGTACGCCGGTCCCCACACCTCCCTGAGCAGCTCCTCGCGGCCCACCAGTTTGCCGCGGTTGCGCACCAGCATCTCCAACATGCCCCACTCGGTGGGGGTCAAGTGCACCTCGTGGCCGCTTCGCGTCACCTTTTTCGCGGCCAAATCGACTGTGAATGAGGAGGTTTCGACGACGGGCTCGTCCGTCTCCGAAGCTGCGGCGCCGCGTCGCACCGCGGCGCGCAACCGGGCCAGGAACTCGTCCATGCCAAACGGCTTGGTGACGTAGTCGTCGGCACCGGCGTCGAGCGCCTCGACTTTGTCCATCGAATCGGTTCGGGCCGACAGCACGATCACCGGCGCGGTGAGCCAGCCGCGTAGACCGGCGAGCACGTCGATGCCGGACATGTCGGGCAGGCCCAGATCGAGGATCACCACGTCGGGCTTGTGCTCGGCGGCCACGCGTAGCGCTTCGGCGCCACTGGCCGCGATGGTGACCTCGTAACCGCGCACTGAGAGGTTGATTCGCAGCGCACGCAGGATCTGCGGTTCGTCATCGATGACCAGAACCCGTGTCACAGCTGATCCTTTCCGGGAGCCGCCAGCTCCACCACCACAGTCAATCCGCCGCCTGGTGTGTCGGTGGCCGAGATGGAGCCGCCCATGGCCTCGACGAAACCGCGGGCCACTGAAAGCCCCAGTCCGACACCGGTGGTGTTGTCCTGATCGCCGAGACGCTGGAACGGTCCGAACAATTGCTCCTCGGTGCCGCGCGGAATGCCTGGGCCCTCGTCGACGACGGTGATCAGTACCCGGTCGCCGACGGTGCCGGCGTTGACCCGGATCACGCTGTCCGGGGCATACCGCAGCGCATTGTCGATCAGGTTGGCCAGCACCCGCTCCAGCAGCCCGGCATCGGCCAGTACCACCGCGTCCTCCACCTCGGACTTCACGCGATCAGGCCAACGGTGGCCATACCCTGTTGCGCCCCTGCTGATTCCGAGCAGCGCGCGTTGGACGACCTCCTCCAGGTACACCCGCCGCAGCGCCGGCTTGACCACCCCGGCGGCCAGCCGGGACGAGTCGAGCAGGTTGCCCACCAATGCGGTGAGCTGGTCTACCGATTCCTCGATGGTGGCCAGCAGCTCGGCGGTGTCCTCGGGGGAGAAGCCGACGTCCTCGCTGCGCAGGCTGGACACCGCGGCCTTGGCTGCGGCCAGCGGGGTGCGTAGGTCGTGGCTGACTGCGCTCAGCAGCGAGCGGCGCAGTTCGTCGGCTTTGGCGATGGCCTCGGCCCGGCCGGCCTCCTCGGCCAGTTTGCGCTGCCTGACCAGGCCGGCGGCCTGCCGGGCGACAGCGCCGAGCACCCTGCGGTCGCGGGCCTGAGTCTTGCGGCCGGCCATCAACAGCCAGTACTCGTCGTCGCTGACTTCGATGGCGGTGTCGGCCGAATCAACGGTCACGCACGGGTCCTGACCGACGCACGCGACGATTCCGTCTTTCTCGTGCAACAGGCTGACCGCACGCTGCGCGTACGTCTCCCGGACGCGCTCCAGCAGCGTGGTCAGGTCGGCACCGCGCAGCACGCTGCCGGCGAACAGGGCCAGCAGCTCGGCTTCCTGCGAGGCGTGCCGCGCTTCCCGGGACCGCTTGGCGGCGCCGTCCACCAGGGCGGCCACCGCCACCGCGACGGCGAGCAGCACCACGATGGTCAGCGCGCTGTCCGGGTCGGCAATGGTGAAGCTGTACCGCGGTTCGACGAAGAAGTAGTTGAGCAGCAGCCCTGACAGCACGGCCGACAGCGCGGCCGGAGCCACCCCGCCGAGCAGCGCGACGATCAGCACACCGATGAAGTACACCGCGCTCTCGCCACCGACATGCAGGAACGGATCCAGCAGCAGTGAGGTGATGGCGGTGATGACGCTGGGCACGACGATGGCGGCCAGCCACGACGCCAGATGCTGCTGTCCCCGGGTGGCCGTGGACCAGGACCAGCCGGGCTGAGAGTGCTCATGGGTGACCATGTGCACATCGATCTTTTCGGATTGCTGCACGGTCTTGGCGCCGATGCCCTCGTCGAACAACCGGGCCCAGCGCGAGCGCCGCGAGGTGCCCACCACCAGCTGGGTGGCGTTCATCTCGCGCGCGAAATCCAGTAGGGCAGTGGATACGTCGTCGCCGACGACGGTGTGCAGGGTGGCGTCCAGGCTGGTGGCCAACTCGCGCACCTTGCCCATCTGCGGTGCCGACACCCCGGTGAGCCCGTCGCCGCGGACCACATGCACCACCATCAGCTCGGCGCTGGATTTGGAGGCGATGCGCGATGCCCGTCGGACCAGGGTCTCTGATTCCGGGCCGCCGGTGACCGCCACCACCACCCGCTCGCGGGCTTCCCAGGTCTCCGAAATCTTGTGGTCGGCACGGTATTTGGCCAGTGCGGCATCAACCTGGTCGGCCAGCCACAACAGGGCCAGCTCGCGTAGGGCGGTGAGGTTGCCCTGGCGGAAGTAGTTGGCCAGCGCGGCGTCAACGCGTGCCGGGGCGTAGACATTGCCGTGGGAGAGCCTGCGGCGCAGCGCTTCCGGGGTGATATCGACCAGTTCGATCTGCGCGGCACTGCGCACCACGGAGTCCGGTACGGTCTCCTGTTGCTCGATGCCGGTGATCTGTGCGACGACGTCGTTCAGGCTCTCGAGGTGCTGGACATTGACCGTGGTGATGACGGTGATGCCGGCATCCAGCAGTTCCTCGACGTCTTGCCAACGTTTGGCGTTCTTGCTGCCCGGGGTGTTGGTGTGCGCCAGTTCGTCGACCAGTACCACCTCGGGGTGGCGTGCCATCACGGCCGGGACGTCCAGTTCGGCGAAGGTCCCGCCGCGGTAGTCGATGAACCGCGGCGGGATCATCTCGATACCGGCCAGGGCTTCCGTCGTCCTCTTCCGACCGTGGGTCTCGACCACGGCGGCGACTACGTCGGTGCCGCGTTCGAGCCGGCGATGGGCTTCGCCGAGCATCGAAAAGGTTTTTCCTACGCCCGGGGCTGCGCCCAGGTAAATGCGTAGTTCACCACGTTTTTCGGTGCCCGGCGTTCCCATGTCTCCCATTGTCCAGCAGGTCAGCTCTTAGCCGGGTACTTCTGGTCCAACGCCAGGTTCAGTTGCAGGACGTTGACCCGCGGCTCACCCATGAAACCCAGGGTGCGGCCGGTGGTGTTGTCCTGCAGCAGGTTGCGGACCTGATCGGCCGAGATGTGCCGGGCCTTGGCTACGCGGCCGATCTGCAGGTCGGCGTACTCGACAGAGATATCCGGGTCCAGGCCGCTACCGCTGGCGGTGACGGCGTCGGCCGGCACCTGCGGGTCGGCGGGAGCTGAGCCGCGAACCGCGACGATCTGCCCAGCCGTGTAATCCTCGCCGTACTTCGCACATTCGACACGCACACCTTCATAGGTCGCCGCGAACGGCGCCTTGGTGGTCTCGCACGGCTGGTTCACGCTGACCACCCGAGTGGGGTTGGTGACGTTGCCGGTTGCGTCGCGCGGACCAATGACCGACACCACCGCACCCACGGCGTCCGAGGTGCAGAACGGACGCGCGCCGGCGGCGTGGTCCAGGCCTTCGGTGTCGGCGACACCATAGCTACGGGTGCACACCTGGGTCAGCAGGCTGGCCTTGAACCCGGCATCGGCTGCCGACTTGCCGGCCTTGATCTGGGCCGGGTCACCAGGCGTGTCGACGATGCTCTCCGGGCCCAGGTTGCCGGCGCCGCTGGCCGTCGGGTCGTACCCGTTGGTGCCGGCGTTGGACGGCCGACTCTGGAAGTACTGCGGCAGCACATTGCCTTTGGCGTCGGTGAACAGCTGGCCGATCAGCGAGCTGCCGACGATGTTGCCGTTGGCGGTGACGATCGAGCCGTCGGCTTTGTCCTTGAGGCCGGGGATCTGGGCGATACCCCAGACGACCACGGGATAGGCCAGGCCGGTGATGACGGTCAGGACGAGCAGCGCGCGCAGCGCCGCCCAGTGCAGGCGAATCAGGTTGCCAATGTTCATGATTAAGACATCCCAGGGACGAACTGAATGATCAGGTCAATGAGCTTGATGCCGATGAACGGGGCGATGATGCCACCCAGACCATAGACATACAGGTTGCGGCTCAACAGTTTTGATGCGCTGCTCGGGGTGTATTGGACACCGCGCAGCGACAGCGGGATCAACGCGATAATGACAAGTGCGTTGAAGATGACCGCGGACAGGATCGCCGACTGCGGGCTGTGCAGCCGCATGATGTTCAGCAGATCCAGGCCCGGGAACAGGGCCACGAACATCGCCGGGATGATCGCGAAGTACTTCGCGATGTCATTGGCGATGGAAAACGTGGTCAGTGCGCCGCGGGTGATCAGCAATTGCTTGCCGATTTCCACGATTTCGATGAGTTTGGTCGGGTCGGAGTCGAGGTCGACCATGTTGCCGGCCTCTTTGGCCGCCGAGGTACCGGTGTTCATCGCCACCCCCACGTCGGCCTGGGCCAGGGCGGGGGCGTCGTTGGTGCCGTCGCCGGTCATCGCGACCAGCTTGCCGCCGGCCTGTTCTTTCTTGATCAGCGCCAGCTTGTCCTCCGGCGTGG
>JARLGS010000152.1 GCA_031292695.1 Mycobacterium sp.
AATGTTCGTTGCCGTTGAACTGGAGTTGGTTTTGGCAATGGTCAAGGTTTCGCCGGAGAGCGTACTGGCGGCGCCCGCGGCGCCGTTGGCGGCCACCGACGCGGTGGCGAAGCCGAGCTGGGTAGCGTCGCCGCTGCTGAAGGTGCCGACCGTGACCGCATCCGATGCGCCGGCAGTGCCGGTGCTGGTGATCACGAGCTTGCCCGAGGCGTACGAAGCGGTGACACCAGCGCTGGTGCCGACCTGGGTCTGGATCGCGCTGGCGATCTCTGCGCCGGTGTAACTCGAACCCGTCGCCAGGGTAACCGTCTGGCTGTTGACCTTGAACGTCAGGCTGGCGGGGGTAACAGCGGCGGTGCCGTTGACGGTCGCGGCGGGAATACCCAGACCTGCCGTCGCGGTGCCCGTGGTGACGATGGCATCGGCCGCCCCGGCGGTGCCGGTGCTGGTCAGAATGAGGTGGCCTGCGCCATCGTCGGTGGCAGCGACGCTTGCGCTTGCGCCGACCTGCGTATTGATCGCGCTCTCGATATTGGCGAGCGTGAAGGCGCCTGCCGTGCCGGTACCAGAGCCGGTGGCCAGGGTTACGGTGTGGGTGTTGATCGTGAAGGAGATGGTGGAGCCCGGGTCAGTAAGGCCAGCCGAGAGGTTGACCGAGCTTGTGACCTTGGCGTTGGTCGCCGCGGTATTGGAGAGGTTGATCGTCGTGATCGCGCTCGTGCCGGTGGCAGTGGCGTTGGTGGCCGCGGTGCCGGTGCCGAGCAGGTTGGTGGCGCTCGCGCCGGTAATGGCGGCGGACGTCACATTGGACTTGGTCGAGTAGCCGACCGGGCTTTGCAGCACCTGGTTGGCGATCGACTGGGCGCTGGCGACCAGGCTCTGCAGCGAGGTAATGCCGGTGTTGGCGGCTTGCAGGACCTGCACGCCATTGCCGATACCATCGAGCAGGTTGTTGATGTCGCTGGCGCGGTTGTTGAGGCCCTGCGCCGTGAAATATTCGGTCGGATTGTCGAGCGCCGTATTGACCTTGTTGCCGGTGGCCA
>JARLGS010000153.1 GCA_031292695.1 Mycobacterium sp.
GACAGCGATGACGTTCACCGACGCGGCCGCGCAGTCCAAGACGCTGCGCCGCGCCTGGCGCGACCTGGTAATTGGATTCGGCAAGCGTGAGCTGTGGCTGCATCTGGGTTGGCAGGACATCAAGCAGCGCTACCGGCGCTCGGTGCTCGGCCCGATCTGGATCACCATCGCCACCGGAACCATGGCCGTGGCTCTCGGCGGCTTGTACTCCACGCTGTTTCACCTGCCATTGGCCGAGCACCTGCCCTACGTAACGCTGGGCCTGATCATCTGGAACCTGATCAACGCCTCCATCCTCGAAGGCGCTGACGTGTTCATCGCCAATGAGGGCCTCATCAAACAACTTCCGACGCCATTGTCGGTGCACGTCTACCGACTGGTGTGGCGCCAGGTCCTGTTGTTCGCGCACAACATCATCATCTTCGTCATCATCGCGATCATCTTCCCCAAACCCTGGTCCTGGGCCGACCTGTCGGTGATTCCCGCGCTGGCGCTGATCGTGGCCAATTGTGTCTGGGTCGCACTGTGTTTCGGCATCCTCGCCACCCGATACCGGGACATCAGCCCACTGTTGGCCAGCCTGGTGCAGCTCCTGTTCTACATCACCCCGATCATCTGGAGCGACCAGACACTGCGCGGTCAGGGCGCCGGGACGTGGTCGAAAATCGTTGAGCTGAACCCTCTTCTGCACTACGTGGACATCGTCCGGGCACCACTGCTGGGCGAACCGCAACAGTTGCGGCACTGGGCCGTGGTGATCGCGCTCACGGTGATCGGCTGGATCGTCGCCGCAATCGCGATGCGGCAGTACCGCGCGCGCGTCCCGTACTGGGTCTGAGCTGCCAAGGTTTGCTGTCACGGTGCGCCTACGGTCGACGCGCTGGGCAACTGGCTGAGCCCCGGACTGAGCCGTTGTATCGGTTTTAGCTCGTCGTCTACGAGGTTCCGGCCGGTCACCTGACCGACACCCTGGGTTCGGTGGCACGCAGTTCAATTGGGCGACCCGCATTCCGCGTTCCCCAGGAGTAGCCATGACCATCACCGACAAGCCCATCACCGAAGACACCGCGAACGGGCAGGTCATCGAGGCCGAGCTCATCGACGACGCCGTAGCCGCCGAAGACGAAGCCACCGCATCCGCGTTCCGCGAGGCACTGGCCGGCATCGTGGAGCGTCAGATCGACGCCGGCCACAGCCTGAGCCGTCAGCTGGTCAGCGCCACCTCAGCCGCCGCTGAGGCAGTCGTCGAGTCGCCGGCCAAGGTCATCGCCTCCGTGCGCGACGGCGCCACCCTGCCGGTCGCGGTGAGCGACACCGGCTCGGCAGTCCAGGAAGTGCTGGCCGAGTCCGGCCGCGACATCCGCAGCGCCGTCGGCGAGTACGTCGGCCGCAACGCAGTGGGTCCCAACGCAGTCATCGTCGGAGCCTCCCACGTCGCCGGCTCGCTGGTGCGGGCCCAGGGCTCGGTGACCGCAACCGCAGTGGACGGCCTGTTCTCCGTGGCCGGCACCGCGGCCCAGGGCGAGGACGTCCGGGAATCCGCCACCCGCGAATGGGGCGAGCTGCGCACCACCGCGACGTCGGCTCGCGAAGCCGTCGAGGCCCAGATCACCACGGCCCGTGAGAGCATTCGCGACGCCTTCGCCGCCACAGCTTGATCACCGCGACGCTCGGGGTCGGCTGCTTCGGGCAGCCGACTCCGAGCACCCCCTCGAATTAATCGAGCAGGGCAGCGGCCTGATCGCCGCCATCGAGCCGGGCCTTCACTGTGGCCATCACGGTTCGGAGGTCTACTTCAGTAATTGTTCCGGTCAGCTGGTTACGGGTTGACAGTCGCACGACAGCTCCCCCGTTTCCTCCGATGAGGTCAGGGACGCTCCTCTGGTTTAGGTGTCCGTCCCCACACTCACCGCAGTTCCAGCAGACTGAACAAAGTTATCCACAGGTTCGATTTTTCTGTGCCGAGTATCGCCAGGCGCGAGTAGTATCGAACGTATGTTCGACATGGTGTGTGGCGGCGTCACCTCAACCGACTCCTCGGTGATCGATGCCGTCGCACACTTCGCCCGGATTGAGTCGCGGGCCGCGTCAATGCGGTTTTCGGCGATCGCTGACCTGGTGACACTGCGCACGGACAATCAAGGCGACCGGCAGTGGTGGGCCTGCGACGGCTGGGACGTCGCGGCGGCCGAGATCGGTGCGGCGCTGGGCATAGGGCGGCAGGCGGCGTCCGGGCAGATGTCCATCGCTGTGACATTGCGTGACCGGTTGCCCAAAGTCGCTGCAGTGTTCGCAGCCGGTGATGTCTCCCCTAAGACCATTTCGATGATCTGCTGGCGGACCCGCCTGGTCGAGTCCACTGACACCCTGGCGCTGCTGGACGCCGCGTTGGCGGGCGCGCTGGCCGAGTGGGCAGGGTTGTCGCAGAACAAGATTGAGCAGGCGATCGACGGTTGGGTGCAGAAGTTCGACCCGGCAGCGGTGCTGAAGGTGCGCGCGTCGGCGCGGACGCGC
>JARLGS010000154.1 GCA_031292695.1 Mycobacterium sp.
CGCGCGGCCATGACCTGGATCGCGACGACGCACAGCCCGCACAAGGTGATCGCAGTGAGCGCGAGCGGCGGATTGTTGACCTGGACCGAGCCCGTCGCCGAGGCCATGTCCCCGGCGCCGTCCTTTGCGGAGACCGTGATCGCGTATGTCCCTGCCCGCTGGTAGGTGTGCAGGCCCGGGATCGACACGCCGCTGCCACCGCCCACCTCCTCGGTCGCCGACGTGCCGTCGCCCCACTGGATCGTCACCGCCACGATCAAGGCTGCGGGATCCGTCAGTGTGCCCACCGCGCCCGAGAAGCGCTGTCCGACCATCGCGGTGACATCGTCCGCCGTGACGGTCAACGGCGAGGCCACGACGGTCGCGGTGCCGCTGCCGCTGGCCGTGTTGCCCGACCCGTCGGACGCCGAGACCGTGACGGTGTACGTCCCGGCCGACGCGTAGGTGTGGCGGGCAGGGATGGCAACGTTGGTGCCGCCGGACACGTCCTCGGACGTGCTCGTCCCGTCTCCCCAACTGACGGTAACGGCGACAAGGGGGGCGGCGGGGTCGGTGAGCGTTCCCGCGGTCCCCGTGAACAGCCGGCCGGCGATCGCGGTGATGCTGTTCGCTGTCACCGTCAGCCCGGAGACCGTCGCGCTGCTCACGTCCGCCGTGTCGGTCGCGGAGCCCGTGTTGCCGTTTCCGTCGGAGGCCGAGAGCGTGATCGTGTAGACCCCAGCGGCCGCGTAGGTGTGCGTGTCGTCGATGGGCACCGCGGTGCCGCCGCCGACTGCCACCGAATCGGTTGTGCCGTCGCCCCAGTGGACCGTGACCAGCACTGACGACGCGGTCGTGTCGGTGACTGTGCCGAGGCTTCCGCTGAACGACTGACCGGCAGTCGCGGTGATGTTCTGGGAGGTGACGATCAAGGGTGGGACCGGGTTGGTCACGGTGGCCGTCACCGCGGCAGTTCCCCAGTTTTCATCCGCGTCGACGGCGACGACGGTCACCGTGTAACTTCCCGCCGCCGCGTACGTGTGATCGCCGTGGACCGGCACGTCGGTGCCGCCGTCAACCTCTTCGTC
>JARLGS010000155.1 GCA_031292695.1 Mycobacterium sp.
CCCGGGCTATGCGCAGGACCTGGCCTACGTCGCCTTCGCCAACATCGGCGGTGACTTGGTGGCTCGGCAGATCACCAACTTCCGTTGGGCGCTTTCGGCTTTCGGCACCGCGTCGGCGGCGAATCTGGGCCGCGGGGACACCGTCTACTGCCTCACTCCGCTGCACCACCAGTCAGGTCTGCTGGTCGCCCTGGGCGGTGCGGTCGGCGGCGGCGCGCGAATCGCGTTGTCCCGTGGGCTGCGGTCGGACCGGTTCGTGCACGAGCTCCGCCAGTACGGCGTGACGGTGGTGTCGTACACCTGGGCGATGCTGCGCGATGTCATCGACGATCCGTCGTTCGTGCTCAATGGAACTCACCCGGTGCGGTTGTTCATCGGATCCGGGATGCCGTCGGGGTTGTGGCGTCGCGTCGAAGAGGCGTTCCATCCTGCGCATGTGCTCGAGTTCTTCACCACCACCGACGGTCAGGCGGTGTTGGCCAATGTGTCGGGCGCCAAGGTCGGCAGCGAGGGTCGGCCGCTACCCGGCGGCGGGCAGGTTGCGCTGGCCGCCTATGACGTCGAAGACGACCTGATTCTCGAGGACGAGCAAGGTTTCGTGGCGCCGGCCGACCGCAACGAGGTGGGCATGCTGCTGGCGCGTCCGCGTGGCCCGGTCGACCCGACCGCGGCGGTCAAGCGTGGCGTGTTCGCGCCGGGCGATACCTGGGTGTCCACCGAGTTCCTGTTCCGCCAGGACGATGACGGCGACTACTGGATGGTCGACAACCGCCGTTCCGTGATCCGTACCCCGCGGGGAGCTGTCTTCGGCAAGGAAATCAGCAACGCGCTGGGCCGGATCGACGCGGTCGATATCGCTGTCACCTACCGGGTGCTCGTCGGTGATCGCGAGTTGGCGGTCACCGCGGTGAGTCTGCGTCCAGGCGGCAGCGTGCTGCCCGCGCACCTCGGTGAGGCACTGGTCGATCTGCCGGTCGGGGTGGTCCCGGACATCATCCACGTGGTGCCGCAGCTGAAGCTGAATTCGTCGTACCGTCCCGTGCTGGCCGAGTTGCGGGCCGGCGGCGTGCCCGAGCCGTCGGACAACTCTTGGTATTTCGACACCGAGTCCGGGACGTTCGAGCGGTTCACCCCGGCCGCGCTCGCAGACCTGACCGGGGACGGCAGTCCGTCGTGACGGCCCGCCGGCGCCAGAGGGCGCTGTTAGGCTGCGGTTGGTCGAGCGGTGTCATCACCGTCGGCGCAGATACCCGAATGGAGGACGCATGACGTCACACACCAGCCGTCGGCGGTGCGGCGTTGGCGGCGCTCTGCTGGCGGGTGCGTTGGCCACCGGCACCTTGATGGGCCCCGGCTGGATGGTCAGTACGGCGCACGCCGACGTCCTCGACGACCTCGATGCCCAGTACGACATCGGTTCCAGCGGCGGCCAGATCTCGCAGTTGATCCACTCGGCGGTCAAGTTGCGCGCTCAGGGATTCGGCCCCTCCAAAGGCAATTTGGTGAGCATCCAGGCTGCCCTGGATCAGCGACCCAACGAAATGCCGCTGATCAATGCGTTGCAGGACACCGTCAAGTTCCAGAAGCGCAACCAGTCGCGCTCGCAGGCGGCGCCGCAGAGTCCGATCGTCATTGGTGGCCCCGGCGGTCTGCCGCCGGGACTCGTGCCCAATTCCGGCGGCTCGCAGATTCCGCTGGGCGGGTAGCGCACGATGATTGATGAAGCGTTGCGCCGCATTCTGGTGTGCCCGCAGGACCACGGTTCATTGCTGCTTGTCGGTGACGAGTGCCTGTACAACCCGCGGTTGCGACGGGCGTACCGAATCGACGGCGGGGTACCGGTGTTACTCATCGACGAGGCGGTCGACATCACCGACGACGCCGAACATCAGCGGCTGCTGGACTCCGCCGAACGCTAGTCCGCTCTCGGCAATTCGCCGGTGAGATAGCGCTGCAGATTGGGCCCGACGGTGTCCACGATCTGTTGCACCGGAAGCGATTTGAACGGCTCCAGCTCCAGGATGTAGCGCGCCATCACCACACCGACCAGCTGGGACGCGACGAACTGCACCCGCAGCCTGCCAGTACCGGGTGGATTGTCAACGCGCGCACCGACTTCGGTGGTGATGACGTCTTCCAGAAATGTCTTCATCAGGTTCACCTCGTCGCCGGCCAGCATCGAGCGCAGGGCGGCGATGAATCCGGCGCCGAGTTCGGAGTCCCAGATCGGCAGCAGCAGCGAGGGCAGAGTGCGGCCGAGTTCGTCGATCGGGGTATCTCTCAGCGGGCCCAGCACCACCATCGGATCGACGGGGATGTGCACCGCCGCGGCGAAGAGCTGCTGTTTGGTGCCGAAGTAGTGGTGCACCAATGCCGGGTCGACACCCGCAGCCGTCGCGATAGACCGCACCGAGGTGTTCTTGAACCCGTTGCGCGCGAACAGCTCCCGAGCGCGTGCGCGAATCGTCTCCTTGGTGCCCGAGATTCCGGTCGGGCGGCCTGGTGGCTTGCCGCGGGGCCGCGGTTGCGTCGTGGTCATGGGGTCCGACGGCGCAGGGTCGCGGCGGCCAGACACATCGTTGCGACGGCGAACGCCACCACGATTGCGATGTCGCGCACCGCGGTGGTGGTCACATCGGCGTGATCGGCGACCTGCCGGAGCGCCTCCAGCCCATACGTCGCCGGCAGTGCGTCGCTGATCCACCGGAGCCAGTCCGGCAGCACTTCGCGCGGAACGATGATGCCGCACAACAACAATTGCGGAACCACCACGACCGGCATGAACTGCACCGCCTGAAACTCGGTACGGGCGAAGGCGCTGCACAACAGGCCCAGCCCCACGCCGAGCACGGCGTTGACAATCGCGATCAGGAAGACCAGCGCGGGGCTGCCCGCGGTGTCGAATCCCAGGAACCAGAACGACACCAGGCAGGCCAGGCTGGCCTGAGCCGCGGCGGCGACCGAGAACGCCGATCCGTAAGCGGCCAAGAGGTCCAGCCGGCGCAGGGGAGTGGTGAGCAGCCGTTCGAGGGTGCCCGAAACCCGTTCGCGCTGCATGGTTATCGAGGTGATGAGGAACATCACGATCAGCGGAAAGAGGCCCAACAGGATCAGGCACGCGTTGTTGAACGGGGACGGCGCCGCGGGCATATGCGGCGCGTCGCGAAACATGAAGTACATCAACGTGATCACCGCACTGGGCACCACGAGGATCATCGCCATGCTGCGATGGTCGGCGGCGAGTTGGCGCAGGATCCGGGTGGTGGTGGCCAGGTAAGGCCGCAGGGTCAGCCGGTCAGGGCGGCGGTGCTGCGCCGGATGACGGTCAGAAACGCTTCCTCCAGCGATGAACATCCGGTGTCCTCTCGTAGTTTGGCGGGCGAGGTGTGGTCGAGTAGCCGGCCTTCGCGCATCAGCAGCAACTCACCGCAGTGGTCTGCCTCGTCCATGACGTGGCTCGACACCAGCAGGGTGGTGCCACCGCGCGACAACCGTTGGAACTGTGCCCAGAGGTCGACTCGCAGCACCGGGTCCAGGCCGACGGTCGGTTCGTCCAGGACCAGTAGGTCGGGCCTCGAGACCAGGGCACAGGCCAGCGAGGTCCTGGTGCGCTCTCCGCCAGAAAGGTTGCCGCAGAACGCAGTTCGATGGTCCTGCAGGCCGACGGCTGTGATGGCGTCCTCCGTTGCGGTCTTGTCGGAACCTGTCAGTGCCGCGAAGTACCGCACGTTGTCGATGACCCGCAGATCGTTGTAGATGGTCGGGTCCTGGGTGACATAGCCGACCCGCCGGCGCAGGTTCGCGGAGCCTGCCGGGTTGCCGAGCACAGTGACGGTGCCCGTGGTGACGATCTGGGTGCCGACGATGCTGCGCATCAGCGTCGTCTTGCCGCACCCGGACGGGCCGAGCAACCCGGTGATGGTGCCGCGCTGGACCTGGGCGGATACGTCGTCCAGGGCGCGCCGTTTGCTGCGGATTACGGTCAGCTGGTCGACCTGAATGGCGACGTCAGGGCCGCTATTCGGTAATTCATCACATGATGAACTCATCATGTGAGGAATAATTCTCCCGGTGCTGGAACATGTCAATGGCCAGGCAGAATGACGGGTCATGAGCGCCGACCAACTCACCGCCGATCCGGTCACGGCGGCCCAGCGCCTGCTCGGGGCGACGTTGTACGGCCGCGGCGTGATCGCCACTGTCGTGGAGGTCGAGGCGTACGGCGGTCCGGAGGACGGGCCCTGGCCTGATGCGGCGGCGCACTCCTACCGTGGTCCGACGCCGCGCAGCTCGGTGATGTTCGGCCCGGCCGGGCGGCTGTACACCTATCGCAGTCACGGCATCCATGTGTGCGCCAATGTCGTCTGCGCCGACAACGGGGTGGCGGGGGCGGTGTTGCTCCGGGCGGCCCGGGTCATAGCCGGTCACGACGTCGCCGGCGTCCGCCGAGGCAACCGCGCGGGGCCGACCGCGATCGCCCGGGGGCCGGGAAATCTGTGCTCAGCACTGGGAATCGCGTTGGCGGACAACGGTGTTGACCTTCTGGACGAATGCTCGCCGGTGCGGCTCTCGTTGAGCGCGCCGTTGGTCGGGA
>JARLGS010000156.1 GCA_031292695.1 Mycobacterium sp.
ACCACGTTGTGTCACACCGACCGCCGTGTGAAACGCCGGGCCGACCACCGACGAGGGGTAGGTCACCACGACGGGAGCGCCCTGGGACTGCAACCGGCGTGCCGCCAGGTCGGCATACGCCTTCGTCCGGGCGTAGTCGCTGCGCCCGGGTACCGGCGGCGTATCGGGGCCGATGACGCCGTCCGGCGGCGGAAACAATGAGCTGTAGGACGACACCGAGACGATCGGATCGAGACCCAACTCGGCGGCCTGCGTCAGCAAAGCTTCAGCGGCGTAGGCGTTGATCTCCCACATGAGCCGCGTCCGCCGACTGTCGGTGCCGACCACACCCGCGGCGTGCAGCACCGCGTCGCACCCGGTCAGCAGCTCCGAAACCGTCGCCGCGTCCCGGATGTCGCCGGTAAGCACTTCCAGCGAGCCGAGCGGCCGCAGCGCAGCCAGCGCGGCGTCGTCGGCGCCACCGGGAACGACGAGCAGCCGGACCGAATGTCCGGCCGCCAGCAGGGCCCGAACCGAATGGGCGCCGACATACCCGGTGCCCCCGGTTACGGCTATGCGCATCAACGCATCTTGAACTGCGGCGCGCGCTTCTCCTTGAACGCCAGCGGGCCTTCCTTGGCGTCCTCGGAGAGGAACACCGGGATGCCGTTGGCGGTGTCGGGCTTGAAGGCATCCAGTTCGTGCATGCCCTCGGTCTCCCGGATGGTCTTCAGGATCGCCTGCACCGCCAGCGGGCCGTTGTTGTTGATCACCTCGGCGATCTCCAGGGCCTTCTCCAGCGCGGTGCCGTCCGGCACCACGTGCCCGATCAGCCCGTACTCCAGGGCCTGGGCCGCGGTAATGTGCCGGCCGGTCAGCAGCATGTCGCAAGCGATGGTGTACGGAATCTGGCGCACCAGGCGCACCGCCGAGCCGCCCATCGGGTACAGGCTCCACTTGGCTTCGGAGATGCCGAACTTGGCGCTCTCACCGGCCACCCGGATGTCGGTGCCCTGCAGGATTTCGGTGCCGCCGGCAATGGCCGGGCCCTCGACCGCGGCGATCAGCGGCTTGGTCAGCCGGCGGCCCTTGAGCAGGCCGTCGATGCGCGACGGGTCGTAGCTGCCGTCCTTGAACGAGTCGCCCGGCGGCTTCTTGGTGGCGCCTTTGAGGTCCATCCCGGCGCAGAAGTAGCCGCCGGCGCCGGTCAGGATGCAGGTGCGGATCTCCGGATCGCTGTCCACCCGGTCCCACGCCTCGACCATGATCGAGAGCATCTCGCCGGATAGGGCGTTGCGAGCCTCGGGCCGGTTCAAGGTGACGATCAGGGTGTGTCCGCGCTGCTCAATGAGGGCGTCGGGGCCTTTTTCGGGCTCGGTCACGGGTGCCTTCCTTCCAGCTTTGGAACCACAGACTTGTCACGAAATGTAACACGTTCTAGTTTAGGTAACCGTGGCTCTTAACATCGCCGATCTTGCTGAGCACGCCATTGATGCTGTGCCGGACCGTGTCGCCCTGATCTGCGGCGACGAACAACTGACCTATGCCCAGCTGGAGGAGAAGGCCAACCGCCTGGCCCACTACCTCCAGGCGCAGGGCGTGAAGAAGGATGACAAGGTTGGGCTGTATTGCCGCAACCGCATCGAGATCGTCATCGGCATGCTCGGCATCGTCAAAGCCGGTGCGATCCTGGTGAACGTCAACTTCCGCTATGTCGAGGGCGAGCTGAAGTACCTGTTCGAAAACTCGGACATGGTCGCGCTGATCCACGAGCGCCAGTACTCCGACCGGGTCGCCAACGTGCTGCCCGAACTGCCGTTGCTCAAGACCATCCTGGTGGTGGCGGACGGGTCCGATAACGACTTCCAGCGCTACGGCGGCGTCGAGTTCTACTCGGCCATCGCCGACAGCTCACCCGAGCGTGATTTCGGCCCCCGCAGTGAAGACGACATATACCTGCTGTACACCGGCGGCACCACCGGATTCCCCAAGGGCGTCATGTGGCGCCACGAGGACATCTACCGGGTGCTGTTCGGCGGCACCGACTTTGCCACCGGTGAACCCATCGCCGACGAGCACGACCTGTCGAAACAGGCCGCCGCCAACCCGCCGATGATCCGGCTGCCCATCCCGCCGATGATCCACGGCGCGACGCAGTCAGCCACCTGGATGGCGCTGTTCACCGGCCACACCGTGGTGCTGATGCCGGAGTTCGACGCCGATGCGGCGTGGCGGATGATCCACGAGCACAAGGTGAATCTGCTGTTCTTCACCGGTGACGCGATGGCCCGGCCGCTGCTGGACGCGCTGCTCGCGCACCAGGATGCCGGCAGCGAGTACGACCTGTCGTCCCTGTTCCTGCTGGCCAGCACCGCTGCGCTGTTCTCGACCAGCCTCAAGGAGAAGTTCCTTGAGCTGCTGCCGAACCGGATCATCACCGACTCGATCGGCTCGTCGGAGACGGGTTTCGGCGGCACCAGCATCGTCGCGAAGGGCCAGTCGCACACCGGCGGCCCGCGCGTGACCATCGACAAGAACACCAAGGTGCTCGACGAGGACGGCAACGAGGTGGTTCCGGGCTCGGGCGTGCGCGGCATCATCGCCAAGTGCGGCCACATCCCGGTCGGGTACTTCAAGGACGAGAAGAAGACCGCCGAGACGTTCCGGACGTTCAACGGTGTTCGCTACGCGATTCCGGGTGACTACGCCGAGGTCGAGGCCGACGGCAGCGTGACCATGCTGGGCCGCGGCTCGGTGTCGATCAACAGCGGCGGCGAGAAGATCTACCCAGAAGAGGTCGAGGCGGCGCTCAAGGGTCACCCGGATGTGTTCGACGCCTTGGTCGTCGGCGTTCCGGACCCACGGTTCGGCCAGCACGTGGCCGCGGTGGTGCAGGCGCGTGAGGGCGCCAAGCTCACATTGGCAGACCTCGACGCGTTCGTGCGCAGCGAGATCGCCGGCTACAAAGTGCCGCGCAGCCTGTGGCTGGTCGACGAGGTGAAGCGGTCACCCGCCGGCAAGCCCGACTACCGATGGGCCAAGGACCAGACCGAGGCCCGCCCGGCCGACGAAGTGCACGCCAAACACGCTGGTGCACAGGCCTAGTAAAGGAACATCATGAAAACCGAACTCTGCGAACGCTTCGGCATCGAATACCCGATCTTCGTCTTCACCCCGTCGGAGAAGGTGGCGGCCGCGGTCAGCAAGGCCGGCGGCATGGGCGTGCTGGGTTGCGTCCGCTTCAACGACGCCGACGACCTGGAGAACGTCCTGCAGTGGATGGACGCCAACACCGACGGCAAGCCGTACGGCGTCGACATCGTGATGCCGGCCAAGGTCCCCACCGAGGGCACCAGCGTCGACATCAACAAGCTGATTCCGCTGCCGCACAAGGACTTCGTCGCCAAAACCCTTGCCGATCTCGGTGTTCCGCCGCTGCTGGCGGATGAGGAGAAAAGCGAGGGTGTGCTGGGCTGGTTGCACTCGGTGGCGCGCAGCCACGTCGAGGTCGCACTCAAGCACCCGATCAAGCTGATCGCCAACGCCCTGGGCTCGCCGCCCAAGGACGTCATCGATCAGGCGCACGCCGCCGGTGTTCCGGTGGCCGCGCTGGCCGGTAGCGCCAAGCACGCACTGCGCCACGTGGCGAACGGTGTCGACATTGTCGTGGCGCAGGGCCACGAGGCCGGTGGCCACACCGGTGAGATCGGCTCCATGGTCCTGTGGCCGGAAATTGTTGACGCCCTTGGCGGTTCGGCTACGGTGCTGGCAGCCGGTGGCATCGGCACCGGCCGGCAACTCGCCGCCGCGCTGGCACTCGGTGCCCAGGGGGTCTGGATGGGGTCGGCGTTCCTGACGTCGGCCGAGTACGACTTGGGCGTGCGGCTGGAGTCGGGCGTCTCGGTGGTACAGCAGGCCATGCTCAACGCCACCTCGGCCGATACCGTCCGGCGCAAGATCTACACCGGCAAGCCGGCCCGGCTGCTCAAGAGCCGCTGGACCGATGCCTGGGACGCCGAGGGCGCACCCGAGCCGCTGCCCATGCCGTTGCAGAACATTCTGGTCAGCGAGGCCCATCAGCGGATGAGCGAATCGGCTGATCCGACCGCGGTCGCCATGCCGGTCGGCCAGATCGTCGGCCGGATGAACGAGATTCGGCCGGTGGCCGACATCATTGCCGAATTGGTGGCCGGCTTCGACGCTGCGACCAAGCGGCTGGACGCCATCCGCGACAACTGACGAAGCTCTGGCGGCGGTTCAGCTGTGCGGTTACTGTGAGCGCCGTGGCTAACGCGCCGAAACCCCCGCCCGCCTGGCTGATCGACGGCATCGGCCGCGTCCGTGCCGGATTGGGCGCGTTGCGCAGGTCCGTGGTGCCGGCGAACGTAGCGATTTTCGAACTGATTCAGGGCGGCTGGCTCACCCAGGCGATGTACGCGGCCACCAAGCTCGGCATCTTCGATGCGCTGGCGACCGGTCCGGCTACTGCCGACGACATTGCCCGCCGGGTGGGTTCAGATCCTGGTGCCACGTTCCGGCTCATGCGGGCGCTCGCCGGTAATGCGCTGCTCAGGCAGGACGGCGATGGCCGGTTCGCCCTGACCCGGCTGGGGCAGACGTTGCGATCCGATGTGCCGGGCACCCTGGCACCGATGCTCGGGTTCGTCGGCCACCCCAAACACTGGGAACACTGGGGTCAATTGCTGTACTCGGTGCAGACCGGCAAGACGTCAGCGGAAAAGCTGCGCGGCATGCCGATCTTCGAATACCTGGAGACCGACCCTGACCTGGCCGCGACATTCAACAATGCGATGACCGCGGTCTCCGGCATGGCGATCGAAACCCTCATGCCCGCTTACGATTTCCGTCGCTTCGGCACCGTCGTCGACGTAGGCGGCGGCCACGGCGCGCTGTTGTCCGCGGTGCTGCATCAGGCGCCCGAGGCCCGGGGGGTGCTGTTCGACCTCCCGTCGGTGGTAGCCGGCGCCGCTGGGCTACTGGAGGCGGCGGGGGTGTCGGAACGAACGACCGTCACCGGTGGCTCGTTCTTCGAGTCGGTACCCGAGGGCGGCGATGCCTATCTGCTGAAGACGATCATCCACGACTGGGACGAGGACAGCGCGGTGGCGATCCTGCGTAATGTGCGGTCCGCGATCGCCCCGGACGGCACGTTGGCCCTGATCGAGCTGGTGCTGCCGGAGGGTACGCCGCACCACCCCGGCCTGCTCCTCGACCTGGAGATGCTGGTGGCCGCCGGCGGGCGGGAGCGCACGGCTTCTGAGTATGCAAAGTTGTTGTCGCGGGCCGGTTTTCGCCAGACTAGGGTGGTTCCGACCGCGGGGCCGATGTCGCTGGTGGAGGCCGTCCCCGGCTGAGGCGGGTCAGTGGGCGATCGCGAATACCGGATCGGCGCAGTCGGTCCCTTCGCCCGACAACTGCCGCTTGATCACCTTGAAGGTCTCGGTGCGGGGCAGGGTGGCGGCAACCCGGACGAACCGCGGCCGCTGCTTGGGGCCCAGATCTTCCTGCGCGCCCAGGAACGCGGTGAAGTCCTCGACAGAGAACGACGCGCCATCGGCCAGCAGCAGCGCGGCCATCACCTGATCACCGACCGCCGGGTCCGGGATCGGATACACCGCGGCCTCGACCACGTCGGGGTACCGCAGTAGCACGCGCTCGATCGGTGCGGTGCCCAGGTTCTCGCCGTCGACGCGCATCCAATCGCCCAGGCGGCCGGCGAAATACGCGAACCCATCGGCGTCCCGGTAGGCCAGGTCGCCGGTGTGGTAGACGCCGCCGGCCATTCGGTCGGCCTCGGCGCTGTTGTAGTAGCCGCGGAACCAGCCACGCCCGGTCGGGTTGACCAGTTCCCCGACCACCCCTGGCGGGCAGGGTTCGCCGGTCTCGACGTCGACGATCGATACCTCGTCGGTCAGCGGGCCGAGCGAGCCCAGCGGGGTGTCCGGGGTGCGGGCGATCGCGACGCCGCCCTCGGTCGAACCGAAGCCGTCCACCACGACGACCCCGAACCGCTGGGCGAACACGGGCAGGTCGCGTGGCGCACCCTCGTTGCCGTACAAGAACTTCAGCGGATTGTCGGCGTCGTCATCCTGCGGTGCGGTGGCCAGAATGTAGGACAGTGGCTTGCCGACATAGTTGGCGTAGGTAGCGCCGTAGCGCCGTACATCCGCCATGAAGCCGGACGCGGAAAATTTGCGCCGCAACGCAATTGATCCCTGCGCCGCCAATGCGACGGCCCATCCGGCCATCACCGCGTTGGAGTGGAACAGCGGCATGGACAGGTAGAAGATGTCGTCGCGGCCCAGCCCGAACCGCTCAGCCAGCATCCGTCCCGGGACCGCCACTTTGTCGTGGGTGACGCGCACGGCCTTCGGGTCACCGCTGGTGCCCGAGGTGAAGATCAGCATGAACAGATCGTCGGGTCCGACGTCGGTGAACTGCACCGGGGTGCCGGCGAAGGCCGCGAGTTCGGCCGCCCACGAATCGGATTCGACATCAATCAGCGCGACGCCCGCCTCGGACAACCCGGCGGGCACCAGGTCCGGATTGTCGGCCAGTACCAGCTGGCAGTCAGCCCGCTGGATATCGCCGACCAAGGCGGCGCCGCGGCGGGTCGGATTGAGTCCGACCGGCACCAGGCCGGCCAGGGCGGAGGCCACCAGCACCGACGAGAAGAACGTCGTATTGCCCAGCAGCACACCGATATGCGGCGGTTTGTCCGGATCGAGCCGGGTCTTCAGCGCCGCCGCCAGCGCGGCGCCCGCCGCGATATGGTCGGACCAGCTGATCAGATCAGCCGGTCCGACCGGAGCATCGTCGGGGGAGCAGTCGTACAACCCACGGTCGGTGACCCCGACGAGCGGGCGTAGCAGATCGCTGACGGTGGGCTGGCTGACCATCACTCAGGCTGCCGCGTCGGAGACATGAATCATGCTGGGGTGTCGGCCAGTTCGCGGCCGATGCGCAGCAGCTGGCCGGTGGCGCTGCCGACCGCGAACTCGGTCTGCTTCGCCGCCAGGAAGTACCGGTGCACCGGGTGGTCCATGTCGATGCCGACGCCGCCGTGCACGTGCACCGCGGTGTGTGCGACGCGGTGACCGGCTTCGGCGGCCCAGAACGCGGCAGTGTTCACCTCCATCTCGGCGGGCAGCCCCTCGGACACCCGCCAGGAAGCCTGCGTCAGGGTCAGGCGCAGCGCCTTGATGTCGATGTAGCCATCGGCCAGCCGCGACGACACGGCCTGGAAGCTACCGATCGGGCGGTCGAACTGCTCGCGCTCCCGGGCGTACAGCGAGGTGAGCTCCAAGGCTCGCTCGACCACACCGAGCTGAAATGCGCTGCGGCCCAATGCGCTGTGCAGGGTCAACCAGTCCAAGACCTCCGCGTCACCGACGACGCGGTCGCCGGCGACGGTTGCGCCCTGCAGGTCCAGGTGCCCGACGCTGCCGTGGCCCGTGGTGTTCAGCGAGGTCATGGTGACGCCGGCAGCACCGGCAGCGACCAGGAAAACCTTGACGCCGGAGCCGGTTTCGGCCGGCACCAGGTAGGCATCGGCGACCGGGCCGTAGGCCACCTGGGCCCGCGAACCGGTCAGCGTGTAGCCGTCACCGGCGGCCGTGGCCTGCACCAGGCCCTGTCCCATCTCGCCATCCAGTGCCGGCACGACGATCTTGCTGCCGGCCACGGCCGGGGCGGCCCACTCGGATTGCAGCTCAGCTGAGCCGAATTCGGCGATGGCGCCGGCACCCAGGATCGTCGACTCCAGGTACGGCACCGCCGAGAGCTGACGGCCCAGGGCGGTCAGCACCGAGACCTGCTCCAGTGCGCCGAATCCGCCGCCGCCGACCGATTCCGGTGCGGTGGTGGACAGGATGTCCGAGTCGATCAGCTTGGCCCACAGCTCGCGGTCGAACCGCTCGCCCTGCTTGTCCAGTTCCTTCTGCCGCTCCGGGGTGACCACCGATTCGGTGATCGAGCGGACCAGGCCGCCGAGGTCGTCAGAAGCTTCGGTTGTCTTGAAATCCATTTCCCAAATCTCCCTTAGCGATTCACTCGGGGCAGGCCGAGCGCGACCATGCCGATGATGTCGCGCTGAATCTCGTTGGTGCCGCCGCCGAAGGTCAGGATCAGGCACGAACGGTGCATGCGCTCGACCCGGCCGCGCAGCAGCGCACCCGGGGTGTCGGTGCGCAGCGTCGCCGAGGTGCCCAGCACCTCCATCAGCAGCCGGTAGGCCTCGGTGGCCAGCTCGGTGCCGTACACCTTGGCCGCCGATGCGTCGGCGGGGGAGGGGGCGTTCTCGGTGGAGGCCAACTCCCAGTTGATCAGTTTGAGCACCTCGGCCTTGGCGTGCACGCGAGCGAGGTTGAGCTGCACCCACTCCGAGTCGATCAGCCGCTTGCCGTGGTGATCCTTGGTGTTCTGGGCCCATTCCCGGACCCCATCCAGTGCGGTGAAGATCGGCTGTGCGGACACCAGTGCGACGCGCTCGTGGTTGAGCTGGTTGGTGACCAGCTTCCAGCCGCCGTGCTCCTCGCCGACCAGGCTGCTGACCGGGACGCGCACATCTTGGTAGTAAGTGGCACTGGTGTCGACGCCGGACATGGTGTGCACCGGGGTCCACGAGAAACCTTCGGCCGTGGTCGGCACGATCAGCATGGAGATGCCGCGGTGCTTCTTGGCCTCCGGGTTGGTCCGGGCGGCCAGCCAGACGTAGTCCGCGTACGCGATCAGCGACGTCCACATCTTCTGGCCGTTGATGACGTAGTCCCCATTGCCTGAGTCGTCGCGGACGGCTGTAGTTCTCAGCGACGCCAGGTCGGTGCCGGCGCCCGGTTCGGAGTAACCGATCGAGAAGTGCAGCTGACCGGCGGCGATCTTGGGCAGGAAGAACTTCTTCTGCTCCTCGGTGCCGAAGTGCATGATCGTCGGCGCCACCGAGTTGATGGTCAGGAACGGCACCGGGACGTTGGCGATGGCGGCCTCGTCGTTGAAGATCAGGCCGTCCATCGGCGGGCGCGCCTGGCCGCCGTACTCCTTGGGCCAGGACAGCGTGAGCCAGCCGTCTTTACCCATCTGCTCGACGGTCTCGCGGTAGACGTTCCCGCGTCCCATTTCGCCGTCATTGGACGCCAGCGCCTCAGCGCGTTCGGGCGTCATGAGTTTGGTGAAGTACGAACGCAGTTCGCGCCGCAACTCCTCCTGCTCGGGCGTGTAGCCGATCCGCATCGAATCATCCTTACCAGTGGCGATTGGGGTACTTCGGTCCAGTGCTCAGGGCCGCTTGCAGTGACCCGTCCCTACTCAAACTTGTAACACGTTCTAGTCTTGGGGTCCAGAGCGTGCCACACTGGCATCGCCATGGCGGGGTCGTATTCTTGGCCCCATCGTCGAAATCCGGGCATTCAGGAGGTTCTCATGCGGGTAGAAGTCGATCACGACCGCTGCGAAGGAAACGCGGTTTGCGTGGGAATTGCGCCGGACCTTTTCGATCTGGACGACGACGACTACGCAGTGGTCAAGGCTGATCCGGTGCCTGCTGACCAGGAAGCTCTGGCTGAGC